>DATBKW010000408.1:0-16893 GCA_036555665.1 Solirubrobacteraceae bacterium
TCAAGCCCGGCATCACCGGCTGGGCGCAGGTCAACGGGCGCACCGAGCTGCCCTGGGACGAGCGCATCGAGCTCGACCTCTGGTACATCGAGCACCGCTCGTGGCGCCTGGATCTCGAGATCCTGTGGCGCACCGTGCGCATGGTGTTCGGCGGCGAGGGCCTCTATCGCGGCGAGACGCCGGCGTGGCGCGACCCGCCGCCGCCCCGGTGATGGGCGTCGCCGCGCTGCTGCGCGCCGCCGCGCCCCCGGGCGCCGCCGTGGCCCTCGCCGCCCCGCTTCCATCCGCCGGGGCGCTGACCGCCGCCCCGCTTCCCGCCGCCGAACCGGCGCTGGACGCCGCGGCGCTCGGGCTTTGACCACCGGACCGCGGCGTGCTGCCGCCGCGCCCCGAAGCCGCGACGCTTGCCGGCCTCCCGCCAGTGCCGCGCGTGGTTGCGCGACGGCTTCGCGGCCGGGGCCGCCGGCTTCGCCGCCGCGACGGTCGCGATCGGCGTCGTCACCGCCAGGCGGGCCGGAGCCACCCGCGGCGCGGGACGCGGCGCCGCCTTGTCGTGCCGAGGCTTTGCGTGGTGCGTGACCTGCGCCTGCTTGGGCGCCGGGGCGCGGTGCGCGTCGATGTCGCGGACGGCGACGTACCCGGCGCTCCCGGCGCTGCCCGCGATCGCCGCGCACAGCATCGTCTTGGCCGCCAGCCCCTTGGCGGCGCCCAGGCCGGCCACCGCTGCGCCGCCACCTGCGCCCGAGGCCGCCGCGCCGCCGCCGAGCACCGACGACAGGACCGCGGCCTTGAACCCCGCTGTCGGGGCGATCGGCAGGAGCGCGCCGATCGCCGAGCGCTGGCGGCGAACCTCGGCCTCGAACTCACGGCAGCTCTCGCAACGGGCGACGTGCCGGCGCAGGGTCGCGCGCTTGAGCGCGGCGCCGCGCAGCGTCGCGAGCTGCTCGCGGATCTCGGCGCACGGCGTCTCGCGCGCCCGGCGCCAGCCGGCAAGCGCCTCGCGCGCCTGGAACACGAGCGCCTTCACCTTCTCGCGCGGCACGCCGAGGATCTCGGCGATCTCGTCGTGGGAGTGGTCGCCGAGCTCGAAGAGCACGAGCGCCGCGCGCTGCTCCTCGGGCAGGCGCTCGAGGTCGGCCAGCAGCCCGCGCAGCTCGGCGCGCCGATCGACGTCGGCGGCCAGGCCGTTGGTCGCTCCGCGCATCTCGTCGAAGGCGACCTGCTCGCGCCGCGCGCGCAGCACCGACAGGCAGCGGTTGCGGGCGATGGTGTACAGCCAGGCGCGAAGGCGGATCTCGCCGCCGGTCGCCCGCAGCGCGCGGTAGGCGGCCATGAAGGTGTGCTGCAGGGCGTCCTCCGCCTCCTCGCGGGCGCCGAGCATGCGAGCGCAGAAGGCCAGCAGCCCGCGGTGATAGCGATCGAAGATGAGCTCGAAGGCGCGGTCGTCGCCGGCGCGCACGCGGGCGACGAGCGCCTCGTCGGAGCGCCCGCGCGGCACGCGGCGGCGGGCCCGCGAACGTGCGCGGGCGCTGAGGCGTGGGGTTGTCCGGAGCGATGACTCCACGGGCACGGCGCGGCCACATTGTCCTCAACGCGCGGGGCATGCGCGGGTTGGCCGCTGACTTTGGCGTTCTCCCCGCCGACTATGCTGCGAAACGCAGATGCCCTACTTCCGGCACGCCGGCCACCGGCTGGCCTACACGACCTACGGGGACGGGCCACGCACCTTCGTGCTCGTGCACGGGCTCCTGCTGTCCCAGAAGATGCACGAGCCGCTGGCCAGGGAGCTGGCGAAGCGCGGCAACCGCGTCGTCACCCTCGACCTGCTGGGCCACGGCCGCTCGGACCGCCCGGCCGACATGACGCAGTACTCGATGAGCCTCTTCGGCGAGCAGATGATCGCCCTGCTCGACCATCTCGAGGTCGACGAGGCGGTGCTCGGAGGCACCTCGCTGGGCGCCAACACGACCCTGGAGGCGGCCGCCGTCGCGCCCGAGCGCGTGCGCGGCATGGTCATCGAGATGCCGGTGCTCGACAACGCGCTGCTCGGCGTCGCGATCGCCTTCACGCCGCTGCTGCTCGCGCTGACCTTCGGCGAGCGGGTCATGCGTCTGGTCGCGCGGGGCGCGCGCAAGGTGCCGTCGGGGCGGGGGCCGTTGCTGCTCGACGTCGGCCTGGACGCGATCCGCCAGGATCCCGAGCCCAGCGCGGCGGTGCTGCAGGGCCTGTTCTTCGGCCGCACCGCCCCGCACAAGACCCAGCGCCGCACGTTGCAGGCGCCGACGCTGGTCATCGGCCATCAGCGCGATCCCGTCCATCCGTTCAGCGACTCGGGTGCGCTCGTCGAGGAGCTGCCGAACGCGGCACTGGTGCAGGCAAACTCGATTCTCGAGCTGCGCACGAGCCCCGAGCGGCTGACCGGCGAGATCGCGGACTTCCTGGATTCCTGCTGGAAGCCGCGCCGGCGGCGTGCGTCGCGCGCCCGACGGGTCGCCTAGTCTTCACCGCCGCCGATGTCCCGTCGTGCCGACGAGAAGGAACGCCGGCGCCAGGAGCGCCTGGCGCGCGAGCAGGAAGCCCAGCGCGCCGCCGCGCGCAAGCGCCGGCTGCAGATCGGGGGCGGCGTCGTGCTCGGGCTCGCGGTGATCGCGGCCGTCGCCGTGGTGGCGCTCGCGGGCGGCGGCGGCAAGGACGACAGCGTCGATGCGACCAAGCTCGCGGCCGACGCCAAGGCAGCGGGCTGCACGTTGCAGTCGTTCCCCTCCGAGGGCCGCACCCACACCGCCGGCAAGGTGGTCTACAAGACCAACCCGCCGACCTCGGGCAACCACAACCCGACCCCCGCGCAGGACGGCTTCTATCAGGAGGGCAACTCGCCGCCCAAGGAGAACTTCGTGCACTCGCTCGAGCACGGGCGCATCGAGTTCCAGTACAAGCCCGGCACGTCGGCGGCCGACATCGCCAAGCTGCGCGCGCTGGCCGGGGAGTCGCTCAACGGCTCGGCCGGCTACCACGTGCTGTTCTTCGAGAACAACACGAACATGCCGGCCAACTTCGCCGCCGTGGCATGGACGAAGTCGCTCACCTGCCCGCAGCTCACGGAGCAGTCGCTTGCCGTGATGCGCGACTTCCGCAAGGCCTACACGGACAAGGGCCCCGAGTTCATTCCGTAGCTGTCACATCTGACGGCGCTCGTCCGTCTAGCGACGTACATGGAGCAGCAGAACAGGGTGACCCAGATCGCGGTGCCCGCGGACGCGCGGGCGCTCGGCACGCTGGCACGGATCGACTACGCCGACGCGTTCCTCGTCGCCGTCGACTCGGCACAGAAGCGCACGGGCGAACAATGGGCGCGCGCGGCGCTCGAAGCCGCTCCGGACGAGATGCGACGCACGCTGCAGAGGGGCTGGGCGGCCCTCGGCCTGAAGCTCGGCATGGCGCCGCGCGACCGGTCGGTGCTCGGCTGGCCGATCCGGCGCAGCGCCCCGGAGTTCGTGCTCCTCGGCACCGATTCCCGCATCGGGATGCCCGCACAGCTGCTCTTCCAACGCCGGCCCGACGCGCTGCTGTTCGCCACCTTCGTGCAGCAGGACAACGCGATCGCGCGTGCCGCGTGGGGCAGGGTCGAGCGCGTGCACGTGCCGATCGTCCGCCGCCTGCTCGAACGGCTCGACTAGGCTCCCCGCTCGATGAGCTCCGCGCCGCGCCGGATCGTGACGGGCCACGACGCCTCCGGGAAGTCGGTCGTCCTCTCGGACGGCCCGAATCCGAAGACGCTGGACATCGGGACCGCCGCGTTCCACGAGATCTGGATCACCGATCGCACGCCCGCTCCGATCGCCGCCACCGAGCCCGAGCCGACGGACCGGCCCGTGCGGGTGCCGCCGCCCGCCAACGGCGTGATGGTGCGCTTCACCGAGATGGCGCCCGGCGCCGAGTCGCCGATGCACCGCACCGAGACCGTCGACGTCGGCGTCGTCATCGAGGGCGAGACGTGGCTGCTGCTCGACGACGGCTCCGAGACGCGGGTCGGCGTGGGCGACGCGGTCGTCCAGCGCGGCACCAACCACGCGTGGGCCAACCGCTCGGACCGCCCCGCGAGGATGCTGTTTGTGCTGATCGACGGAGCCATCACCGACGAGCTGCGGGCGGCTGTCGGGCCGCTGGAGTTCTTCGACCAGGTGCTCGACTAGCGCCCTTCCGCTAGCGTTAAGTGACGCATCGTTCACTTTTCGCAGGAGGCAGGTTCGCAACATGGCCAAGCAGCCCCGCATCCTTGTCGGCCAGGTCGCCGCGGTCACCGGCGGCGCGCGCGGCATCGGCAAGGCGACCGCGCAGGCCTTCGTGCGCGAGGGCATGAAGGTGGCCATCGGCGACCTCGACGCCGATCTGGCCGCGGCCGCGGCGGCCGAGCTGGGGCCCAACGCCGCCGGCTTCGGGCTCGACGTGACCCGGCGCGACTCCTTCGAGGCGTTCGTCGACGCCGCCGAGGAGCGCTTCGGTCCGCTCGACGTGCTCGTCAACAACGCCGGGATCATGCCGATCGGGCGCTTCCTCGACGAGGACGACGCGACGGCGGCGCGGATGATCGACATCAACCTGCACGGCGTCATCTACGGCATGAAGATCGCGCTGCCGCGGATGATGGCCCGCAACCGCGGCCACGTCGTGAACATCGCCTCGCAGGCCGGCAAGTACGGCGCTCCGGGCGGGGCGACCTACTCGGCGACCAAGCACGCGGTCATCGGCCTGACCGAGGCCGTGCGCGGCGAGCTGCACATCGAGGGCTCCGCGGTGGCGCTCAGCTACGTCATGCCGTTCGTCGTCAACACCGAGCTGGGTACCGGCACGCAGGGCGCGCACGGGATGAAGAAGCTCGAGCCCGCCGACGTCGCCGACGCCATCGTCGACGCGCTCAAGCACGGCGTGGTCGAGGTCTGGCTGCCGCGGTCCAGCCGCCACACGCATCGGTTGGCCGCGCTGCTGCCACGGCGCGCGAGCGATGCCGTGGCGCGCGCGATGAAGGCCGACCGCGTGCTCCTTGGCGCCGACCACGGCGCCCGCGCCGCTTACGAGCTGCGCGCGGCGCACTCCGAGCCCGGGCTGGAGCCGGGCGAGGAGCAGCGCCAGCTGACCCCTTAGGAACCGCGAAGGCGCATGTCGCCCGGCTCGCTGGGCCGGGCGGGGCGGAAGCGGCGCAGCCGCCCCGTGTCGCCGTCGCGGCCGTGCATCGCCAGACCGGCTTCGACAAATGCGCGGCCCGGCGAGCCCGCGCGCGCCAGCGAAGCGACCCCGACCTCGGCATCGCTGCAGACGGGACCGTGCTGCGTCGCCACCTGCTGGCTCTCGGCCGCCTCGCGCAGCGCCTCGGCCGTGGTGTGCGCGGCATCCAGGTCGGCATGCGCCAGCAGCGCCGCGATCTCGTTGTCGCCGATGTAGGCGACCACGTCGGTGCTGCGCAGGCGGCTGCGCACGGCGTCGAGGATCATGGCGATGAGCCGATCCGCCGCCTCGGTGCCGTGCTCCGCGCGCACTGCGGGCAGCCCGTCGAGCGAGCAGCGCACGAGCGCCGCCTGCTCGCCGTAGCGCCGGCAGCGCAGGAGCTGGTGACGCACCGCGCGCTCGAACGCGCGGCGGCCGGGCGGGCCGGCGAGGACGTCGGCGCCACCCGCGCGCGGCTCCTCGACGGTGTCGCTGAGATGCAACAGCAGGCAGGGCTCGGCGCCACCACCGTCGTCGACCAGCGAAGCGGAGGCCGCGACGTGCACGTAGGAGCCGTCCGCGCGGGCCAGCCGCCAACGCGCGCGATCGGCCATCACCCGGCGCTCGAACACGGCGCGGCGGCGCGTCTCCTCGTCGCGCAGCTCGTCGGGATGGGTGAGGTCCTGCACGGTGTGTCGCAGCAGCTCGTCCGGTGTGAAGCCCAGCAGCCCGCACAGGGCCCGGTTGACGCGCACCAGCCGGCCGTCGACGGAGACCAGCGCCGTCGCCAACGGGGCCACGTCGAAGGCGCGGTCCAGCCCGGCGATCGTCGTCTGGCGGCGCGTGGCCGCGTGGCCGCGGGCCACCAGCGCGTCGAGGCGCGCCTGCAGCTCGTCGGCGGCGAACGGCTTGACCACGCAGTCGTGCGCGCCGGCGGCGATGAGCCGGGGGACGTCCTCGGGCGAGGCCGCGAAGGTCAGCAGCGGCACTTCGCCGAGCCGCCGGTGCAGCGCCGCGATCGCTCCGACGCCGGCCGCCGCGTCGAAGAGCACCGCGGCGGGCCGATCGGCCGCGATGAGCCGCGCCGCCTGCAGCGGGTCGGCGGCATGGCGCACCGCGTAGCGGCGCGCGATGAGCTCCTGCACGAACGCGCCCAGCTCGGCGTCGGCGGTGACGATCAGCGCCGACGGGCGATCGCTGACCGGCTGCTGCGGCGTCGGCGTGGCGCCACGGCGCCCGGCGGCGACCAGCTCGGCCCGCAGGCGCTCGACCGTGGGCCGCTGGCGCTCGACGACGTCGATCGTCGGCGGCGGAGCCGCGCGTCCGTCGGCGGCGTCCTCGGTGCGCAGCGGGAGGTCGACCGCGAAGAGCGCCCCGCCTTCGGGCGCGTCGGCCAGGGTGACCATGCCGCCGTGCAGCGACACGAGGTCGCGCACGATCGCCAGACCCAGCCCGCTGCCGCCCGGGCGCGCGGCGCTGCCGGCTCCCTGGCGGTAGCGCTCGAAGATCTCCTTGCGCAGGCCGTCGGCGACGCCGGGCCCGTTGTCGGCCACCTCGATGCGCAGCCGGTCGCCGTTCGCCGCGACCGTGCAGCGCACGATGCCGCGCTGCGGCGCGTGCTTGAGCGCGTTGGCCAGCAGGTTGGAGACGACGGAAAGCAGCTTCTCCTCGTCGACGTGCGCCGGCAGCTCGGTCGGCGCCTCGACCACGAGCCGCTGCTGGCGCAGCTCGGCGACGCTGGCAAAGCCCTCGCAGCTGGCGCGCACGAGGCGCGCGACGTCGACGTCGCGCAGCTCGAGCTCGAGGTGGCCGCCGTCCAGGCGCGACACCTGCAGCAGCTCCTCGACGCGCTTGAGCAGCACGTACGCGTTCGCGCGCACGCGCTCGACGTCCTGTGCCTGGCTGTCGCCCAGCTCGGTCGCCAACAGGCGCCCGCAAAGCCCCAAAACAATCGACAGTGGCGTCTTCAGCTCGTGGCCGACCCCGGCCAGCAGCTCGCGCCGCTGGTCATCAAGCGCGCGCGACCAACTGGCCAGCGATCCTGCCTGCAGATCCTGGCGCGGCGTCGTGCCGGTGCGCCGGCTCGTCCTCAGCTCCAGACGGGAATCGCCCCTGTCGGCATCCTCACCGACCATTCCCTGAACCCCCCCGGGTCTTCGAACACATGCCCCTATATGTACGCGGGGAATCAAAGCGGAGACATCCCACCTCAGGGTGGGGAAGTTCGTACCCCACGCACCGGACTGACTCCCCCCCGACTGTGCTCGCGCAACTCACCCGCGCTGTCCGCGAGCTGGGGGCTACTTTGGCGGCGCACGGTCCAAGCGGCACGACGCCCTCCCGATCGTGCGCCTGTCGCAGTCGCGGCGAGGGCGGCGGTCGCGCTGATTGCCTCCAGCGTCGCCCAGCGGCCGCCGGGCGGTCCCCCGTCTACCCCCCAGGGGGCCGCCTGCGCGGCTCTGGGAACCGTTGGCAGCGCTTTGGGGACCGTCCGTATGTCCAGTGGGGTAGAAAAGTACCCACACGGATCACGCTCCGTGCAGTTTCATGACCCATGCCGCCCGCGGATGGGCGACATGGCCGCCAGACATGGGCGGCACCGGTAACCAGGGGCAACATTCACCGGGGGGGCATCATGTCAACAAGGATGGAGCACGACGGCGGGAGCCTTCGTGAGGGCGACGATCCGCTTCGCGTGATCGTCGTGGACGACGATCCGCTCGCGCGCCGGATGCTGCGCGACGTGCTGCAGGACGCGGGGATCACGGTGATCGCCGAGGCGGGCGGCGGGCGCGAGGCCGTCGAGCTGAGCGTCTACTACAGGCCGGACGTCGTCGTGATGGATCTCGTCATGCCGGGCGTTGACGGCATCGCCGCGACGCGGCAGATCGTCGACAAGGCGCCGGACGTGCGCGTGGTGATGCTCACCTCGTCCGACAGCGAGGAGGTCGGGCTCATGACGCTGCGCGCCGGGGCCTCGGGCTTCTTGTGCAAGAGCGTGGGCATCGAGGCGCTTCCGCGCGCGCTGCGCTGCGCCCGCGACGGCGAGGCGGTCGTGTCGCGCGCGCTGACCATGCGTCTCATCGAGGGCATGCGCCGCGTCCGCGAGGACGGCGCCGGTATGCGCCCGGTGCGCAGCCCGCTGACCCCGCGCGAGTGGGAGGTCCTCGACCTCCTCTGCCAGAGTCACTCGACCGACGACATCGCCGACACGCTCGTCCTCTCCGTGGAGACGGTGCGCTCGCACATCAAGAGCGTCCTGCGCAAGCTCGGCGTGCGCTCGCGGCAGGAGGCGATCAAGGCCGCGGCCGGACTGCGCTCGGGGCTGGTCCTCGACGGGTTGGCCGAGGCGTGAGCCCGGCGGCTTCCAGGCCGCCTGCCGAGGCAGATCTCGACGCCTACGCCGCGCAGGCTGCGCACCAGCTCGGCGAGGCGGTCGCGCTGTTGCGCGGCTACCTCGTCGTGCTCGAGCAGCGCGGCGAGCGCGACCCCGAGCTCGAGGACGCGCTGCGCGGCCTCGGAGCCGGGACCGAGCGCGCGCAGCGCTTCGTCGACGACCTGCTCGACCTCGCGGCCGCCGGCCGCGCCGAGCCGGTCAGCGAGCGCGTCGCGCTCGACGATGCGCTGGCCAGCGCGCGCGAGCGCCTGGCCGGCGAGCTCAGCGACGCGGCCACCGAGGTGCGCGCCGCGGCGCCGCTGCCGGTCGCCCGGGCCGATCGCGAGCTCGTGTCGCGCCTGCTCATGCACCTACTGCGGGTCTCGCTGTCGGCGGGTGCGCGCACGGTCGAGGTCGAGGGCGACGTCGCCGAGGGGATGGTGCGCGTCGAGCTGCGCGACGACGGCGCGCCGGCCACCGGCGAGCCGTTCGCGCCCTTTGCGAAGGCCCGCGGCCGCGGGCCGCTCGTCGGCGCCGGCGTCGGGCTGACCGTCAGCCGGCGCATCGTCGAGCGCCACGGCGGGACGATCGCGCTGCGCCAGGACGACGAGGGCGCCACCGCGGTGACCTTCACGCTCCCGACCGAGGGGTGAGCGTGCGCATCCTGCTCTGCGACGACACGCCGGAGCTGCGAGCGCTGATGCGGTCCGCGCTGGAGGCGCGCGACGACGTCACGGTCGTCGGCGAGGTCGGTGACGGCCACCGCGCGCTGGAGTGCGCGGCGCAGGAGCAGCCAGACGTCGTCGTGCTCGACCTCGAGATGCCCGGGCCGGTGCCCGAGGTGCTGCTGGCCGAGCTGCGTCGCGCGGCGCCCGGTACCGCGATCGTCACCTTCTCGGGCCACGACCCGGCCGCCGTCGCCGGGTCGGCCGTGGACGAGATCGCCCTGCACGTGCCGAAGACCACCGACCTGACCGCCGCCGCACGCGCCGTGTGGGAGATCGGCGGCAACCACTACAAAAGTTGAGCCTCCCCCGCGCGGTGCCGCGCGACGGCATACTGCGGCGATGACCATGCGCCACGGCGCCGAGCTGTTGCGGCCCGCCGCGCCGCGCGTCGTGATCGCCGATGACGACGCCGTGTTCCGAACCGAGGTCCGCGCAGCCCTGCAGGACGCGGGCATCGTCGTCATCGCGGAGGCCGACAACGGCCGCGACGCGATCGACCTCGCCGTGCACTTCCGCCCCGACGTCGTGCTCATGGACGTCGTCATGCTCGGCATGGACGGCATCTCGGCCACACGCTCGATCTCCGAGCGCGCCCCGGAGGTCAGCGTGGTCCTGCTCACGAGCTCGCAGGACGCCGAGCTGGGCATGATCGGCCTGCGCGCCGGCGCCAACGGCCACCTCGTCAAGGGCCTGGAGATCGACGATCTCGTCGCCGCCGTGCGCTCCGCCGCCGACGGCGAGCCCGTGCTCGCGCCGGCCGTCGCGCGTCGGCTCATCGAGCGCCTGCGCGCGCTGCCCGACGGCGGCCTGGGCGTGCGCCCGGTGCGCAGCAGCCTCACCTCGCGCGAGTGGGAGGTCCTCGATCTCCTGTGCGCCGGCCTGTCGGTCGACGAGGTCGCCGACCGCCTCGTCCTGGCCCGCGACACGGTGCGCACGCACGTCAAGCGCATCCTGCGCAAGCTCGGCGTGCACTCGCAGGCCGAGGCCATCGAGATGGCCAATGGGATCCGGGCGACGTACGCGCCCGGGCACGGCGCCCCCCGGGCCTGACCTTTCGTGCAGGCCGCTGACGCGCGGCCAACATTCGTCCGTTCTGTGGATGTGGAGCACGCGATCCTCATCTCACGAACCCCGCGTTGCGCCCACACGCTGCTCACCAAGCCGGAGTGCCATTGCCCGGCCTGCCTCGAGGAGCAGTTGGCGGCTCACCGCCCGGCGGCCGGCGCCGCACAGGTGCTGGCCGGTGAGAAATCTGCCCCCGGTGCGGTATGGGCCTCCCCTGCCGCCTAGCGCGAACGTCACCGCCGCGTGCATCGCTTTCCCCCCAGGGCGAAGCGCTCCGGCGTAGAGGATTGACGGCTACCGCGGCTTGGCGCGGGAACCAGTGGTGGGGCCGGGCGCACGATGCGACGGCCGGAGCGGAGACGGGGCGAGCTTGAGCGTCGGGATTCTCGAATGGAGCTTCACATGAAGCGACTCGTGATCGTCGCCGACGACGCCTTCGCTGCGCGGGTTGTCGCGCAGCCACAAAATCGTCGTGGCCGGCGCGGTACCCGCGCCATGTCGCAACTCGACAGGACCTGGGCGGTACGCGTGCTCTCGCGTGTGCCGCATCGGCAGGGACTCGACGGTGGTCGCGCGCGGCGCGCCGGCCCGACGTCCATATCCGTACGGCGCTGCGGCGAGGTCATCGGCTGAGATGACGCCGCAGCTCGTCGCGAAGCTGACGTACCACGGCGAGGAGATCGTCGAACCTGTCGCGGCGCCGCGCGGGAACGTCTTCCCGCTGCCGCGGCGCAGGCCGGCGGGCGTGCCGGCGATCGAGGAGGGCGCATCGCCGTCGGTGCTGCGGCGCGAGGCGCGCCACCGCCGGCTGCTCGGAATCGCCGACGTCCTCGCGGTCACGCTGACACTGATCCTCGTCCTCAACGTCATCGGCCACGACAAGGCGGCCGTGATTCTGCTCGCGAGCATGCCGCTGGTGATCGTGCCTTTCAAGATCGCCGGCCTCTACGACCGCGACGACCTGCGCCTCGTGCACTCGACCCTCGACGAGGTGCCGGTGCTCATGCAGCTCACGGCGCTCTTCGCGCTCGGGGTGACGATCCTGCAGTCGGTGGTCGTGCAGGGATCGCTCGGCGGTGACCAGATCGCCGGGCTGTGGCTGGGCGCGTTCGCCACGATCGTGATCGCCCGCGCGCTGGCCCGATGGCTGGCCGCCCGCACCTCGCCCGTGGAGCGCTGTCTGGTCATCGGCGAGACCGAGCGCGCCTATCGGATCCACGAGCGCCTGGCCGCCAGCCGCGCGCGAGCGACGGTCGTCGCGTCGCTGCCGCTGGTCGCCGACGACCTCGACCTGCTGGGCGGGTCGAGCGCGATCCGCGAGCTGGTCCATGAGCTGGACGTCCACCGGATCGTCATCGCTCCGTCGGCCAACGAGGCGACGGGCACGGTCGGCCTGATCCGCGTCGCCAAGGCGGTCGGCGTCCGCGTGAGCGTCCTGCCGCGGATGTTCGAGGTCGTCGGTTCCGCCGTCGAGTTCGACGACGTCGACGGGATGACGATGCTCGGCATCCGCCGCTTCGGTCTGTCGCACTCGTCGCGCCTGCTCAAGCGCGCCTTCGACCTCGTCGCGACGTCCGTCGGGATGCTGTTCATCGCCCCGATCCTCGGCGCGATCGCGCTGGCCATCCGCCTGGACACCAAGGGCCCGATCATCTTCCGCCAGACCCGTGTCGGACGCGACGGCGAGCACTTCTCGATCTGCAAATTCCGCACGATGGTGGTCGACGCCGACGCGCGCAAGGACGAGCTGCGGGCCCGCAACGAGGCCGGCGACGGGCTGTTCAAGATCACCGACGACCCGCGCGTCACGCGCGTGGGGAAGATCCTGCGGGCCACGTCGCTCGACGAGCTCCCCCAGCTGATCAACGTCCTTCGCGGCGAGATGAGCCTCGTCGGCCCGCGCCCGCTCGTGGTCGACGAGGACGCCCAGGTCCTCGGCCTCGATCGCAGCCGCCTGCATCTCACGCCCGGGATGACCGGCCCGTGGCAGGTGCTCGGCACGCGCGTGCCGATGCAGGAGATGGTCGGGATCGACTACCTCTACGTCGCCAACTGGTCGCTGTGGCTGGACATCAAGCTCCTGGTGCGGACGGTTCATCACGTGCTGCGGCGGGGGAACCTCTGATGTCCCAGGACGTCGACTGGCAGGTCGTGCGCCTCGCCGCGCAGGGCCTTGGCAACGACGAGATCGCCGCGCGCGTGAACCGCCCTCGCGAAGTCATCGCGGAATGGCGTAGGCGGTTCTACGAGCAGCGGCTCGCCGGCCTGGAGGAGCACCGCCCGATCTCGCCGCCCAGAGCTGCGTGAGCTGCGCGGCAGTTGCGCCGCTCCCGAACGTTCCTTTCCTACAGTGCCAGGGACGGTGAACGACGAGCCGAGCGTCCGCGAGCTGCGGCCTCGCCCGGCGATCGAGGTGCAGGGGCTTCGTCGCCTGTTCGAGCGCTCGATCGCGCTCGACGGCGTCGACTTCACCGTGCGAGCGGGCGAGATCCACGCCCTGCTCGGCCCCAACGGCGCGGGCAAGACGACGCTGCTGCGGACCATGAGCGGCCTCGTGGCGCCGACCGAGGGCTCGGTGCACGTGCTGGGCGCCGACGTGACGGCCGGCACCCGCGCGCTGCAGGGCCACGTCGGACTCGTCCCCTCCGGGGACCGCACGTTCTACCTGCGCATCTCGGGCCTCGAGAACCTCGTCTTCTTCGCCCGCCTGCAGGGCCTGCGGCGGCGCAAGGCCACGGCTCGCGCCCACGAGGTGTTGGCGGCGGTCGGGCTGACGGATGCCGCGCGGCGGCGTGTGGGCTTGTACTCGAAGGGCATGCAGAAGCGCCTGTCGATCGCTCGCGCGCTGCTCACCGAGCCCGGGGTGCTGCTCGTGGACGAGGCGACCCACGACCTCGACCCCGAGGGAGCGCAGCGCGTCCGCGCGCTGATCGCCGAGCGCGCCGCCGCGGGCGCGGCCGTGATGTGGGCGACGCAGCGTGTCGACGAGATCAGCGGTTTCGCCAACCGCGTGACGGTCCTGACCGCCGGGCGCGTGCGCTTCACCGGCTCGGTGAACGAGCTGCTGGCGGCCGGCGGGCTCGAAGACGTCGCCGCAACCGGTTCGTCCGGCTCGCATCTGGAAAACGCCTTCCTGGCCGTAACCGGCGCACAAGCATGAGCGTTGCCGCCTACGCGCAGGCGCGCAGCCGCACGCTGCTCCTCGCTCACGAGGTGGCGAAGATCGCCGCCTTCGTCCGCCGCGACTTCCTTGTGGCCCTCAGCTACCGAGGCGCCTTCGCCATGGACGTCGTCAACCTGGCGATCCAGGCGGCGACCTTCTGGTTCATCGGAAAGATGGTCGACCCGGCCACGCTTCCGAGCTACGGAGGGTCACGCGCCACGTACATGGAGTTCGCGGCGATCGGGATGGTGCTGAGTCTGGTGATCGCGCTGCTGCTCGAGCGCGTGGCCACGGCGGTACGCCAGGAGCAGATGATCGGGACGTTCGAGTCGCTGCTCGCCACGCCGACCGCGGCGGCCACGATCCAGGTCGGCTCGGCCGCCTTCGACCTGCTCTACGTGCCGATTCGTGCGGCGGTCTTCCTGCTCATCATCGCCGTCGGCTTCGGGCTTGACTTTGACGCGAACGGCGTGCTCCCGGCGTTCGCGGTGCTGCTGGCGTTTGTCCCGTTCGTCTGGGGCCTGGGCCTGCTCAGCGCGGCGGCGATGGTCACCTTTCGCCGCGGGGGTGGGGGCGTGATGATCGGGGCGACGATCCTTGCGCTGCTGTCGGGCGCGTACTTCCCGATCGATCTCCTGCCGGGCTGGCTTCAGGCGATCGCCTCCGTCAACCCGATCGCCATCGCGATCGACGGCGTCCGCCAGGCGCTCTTGGGTGGCGACGGCTGGGCCGGCCTCGACCCGGAGGTGCTGCTGCTCGTCCCGATGGCCGCCGTGTCGCTCACGGCGGGTGTTTTCGCGTTCAGGCTCGGACTGGCGCGCGAGCGTCGTAACGGCACCTTGGGGCTGTACTGATGCGTGGCAGCGATGCGCTCTGGAGCGCGGTCGACGAGCTCGTCGATCGCGCGGGCGGTACATCGGACCTGCGCGCCCACGGTCTGCACCTACTGGCTGCCGCGCGCCTGCGCGCAGCCGGAGATTCGGTGCCGGACGAGCTGATCGTCGAAGAGCGGCGCGCGGCGGTTGCCACGCTGGCTGCGCCGGTGCTGCTGCAACGGGCCCGAGCGGCATATGACGGATCGCTGATGGTCCTGAAGGGCCCCGAGGTCGCCCTGCGCTACCCGGACACGGCCCTGCGTCCGTTCAAGGACGTCGACGTGCTCGCCGATGATGCCGAGGCGGCGCAGCGCGCGCTGCTCGCGGCGGGTTTTCAGGAGATCGAGCCGACCGAGGACGGGCATCATCATCTGTACCCGCTCGCGTGGCCGGGACTACCGATCGCGCTGGAGGTGCACCGCGCCCCGCATTGGGTGGACGGACTGAACCCGCCGCCGGTGCCGGAGCTCTTCGATGCGGCCGAGCCGAGTCGCCTCGGTGTCGCCGGAGTCCTAGCGCCCGCGCCGCACCACCACGCGCTCCTCCTCGCTGTCCACGCTTGGGCCCACGAGCCGCTGCGACGTCTCGTGGAGCTGGCCGACGTCGCCGCCATGACGCGGGAGACGGACGTCAGTGCCGTCCGAAAGCTCGCCGGTCGGTGGCGCTGTGAACGCGTGTGGCACGCCACAGAGCGAGCTGTCGATGCGCTCTGGTACGGCGCGCCACATCCGCTCGCGCTGCGGACATGGGCGCGTCACCTGTGCGATGCACGTGAGCGCACGATCTTGGAGAGTCGAGTCCAGCGTCTCGCCGGGCCCGCGTGGGGCCTGTCGCCCCACCGCGTCCCCCGGGCCGTGTTCCGTGCGTCGGCGGAACACCTTCGACGTCAGGAGGGCGAGCCGTGGCGGGCGAAGCTCGGACGCACGCGCGGCCTCGTCCGCGACGCCGGACGTCCAAGATCAGAACACGACCAGCCGCTTGGCCGGCAATCAATCGAGGGGACAGGATGACCCGACTGACATTGCGCACAGATGACCTTCACTGGCGAGAGGTCGACGGTGAGATCGTCGCGCTCGAGGAGCGCGGCTCGACCTACTTGGCCGCGAACAGCTCGGGCGGCGTGCTCTGGCGCCTACTCGCGCACGGCGCCACGAGGGATGAGCTCGCCGCCGCGCTCGTCGACGCCTACGGCATCGAGGCAGCCGCGGCCGCGGCGGACGCGGACCGGTTCGTCGAGCAGGTGCGAGAAGCGGGGCTGCTGGCCGCCTGATGACGGCGCGGCTTGATCCGGCCACGCTGCGGGCGGCCTGGTGGACCGCGCGTTCGCTGCGCCGCGCCCGCCGCCAGCTCCGCAACCGGCAGCTCAGCGAGGTGCGTCTACCCGCGCCACCCGCGCTGCCCGAGCGAGCCGGGCGTGGAGTCAGCGCCGTCTTGTGGCGCACGTCGCCCACGTGCCTCGAGCGAGCGCTCGTCCTGCAGCGCTGGCTCGCCGCGCATGGTTCGCCCTACGACGTCGTCATCGGCGTCACGGCTCCCGCCGACGGCTTCGCGGCGCACGCCTGGCTCGACGGCGAGGACGACGCGCGCGCGTATGCCGAACTTACGCGGCTGCCTGCATGAGTTCGCCGATCACTGATCTGGAGCTCGCGTGCGGTCTCGTGTTCGGAGTGGATCGGCGGCTTGCGCCGTTGCCGGCCATACCGGCGAGCCTTACCCCACTGAAGGCCATCGAGGCCGCTCTCCTGCCCGCGCTGCGCCGCGCACCATGCCTGGTCAGCTTCTCCGGAGGCCGCGACTCCGCTGCCGTGCTCGCGGTGGCGACAGCGCTTGCCCGGCGCGAGGGGCTGCCTGATCCGATCCCGGCCACCAACCGCTTCAGGGAGGTGCCGACCAGTGATGAGGATGAGTGGCAGGAGCTCCTCATCGCGCATCTCGGGATCAAGGAATGGCTGCACCTGGACTTCACCGACGAGCTCGACGTCGTCGGTCCGTTCGCCCGGCGGGCGTTGCGTCGCCACGGGCTGCTCTGGCCGTGCAACGCGCACTTCCATTTGCCGCTGCTCGAAGCCGCCGCCGGCGGCGCGCTCATCACGGGTGTGGGCGGCGACGAGCTCTTCATGGCCACGACGAGATCGCGGGCGTATGGCGTGCTCGCCGGACTCGAGCGTCCTCGCATGCGCGATGTGCTGACCGTCGGGCTGGCCGTTGCGCCGCGGCCGGTCCGCCAGCGGGTGCACGCCCGGCGCATCATGGTGCCGTTCGGCTGGCTGCGACCGCCGGCTCGTCGCGCCCTCGTTCGCGCGGTCGCGATGGAGGATGCGCGCGAGCCGATCTCTCCGCCGTCGCGGTTGCGCTTCTTGCAAGGTTCGCGCTCGCTTCGGATCGCGACCGCCTCGCTCGCGGCGCTCGCCGCCGACCATGACGTGCTGATCGGACACGCGCTGGCCGCCGCAGAGGTGGCGGCGGCCGTCGCGCGGTTCGCTC
>DATBKW010000409.1:0-13989 GCA_036555665.1 Solirubrobacteraceae bacterium
GCTCGAGCGCATTGAGCAGCGGCTGGGCGAGCTGGCGGCCGACCACGGCGACGTCCTCGCCGAGCACGCCGGCGCCACCATCGCGGCCGGCGGCAAGCGCCTGCGGCCGCTGCTCGTCTGCCTGGCGGCCGACGGCGAGGATGGCGACGGCGTCGTGCGCGCCGCCGCCGCGGTCGAGCTCGTGCACTCGGCCACGCTCGTGCACGACGACGTGCTCGACGGTGCGTCGCTACGGCGCGGGATGCCGACCGTCGTCGCCAGCGGCGGGCGGGGTGCCGCCACGGCCACGGGCGACCTGCTCTTCGCGCGCGCCTTCGGCGAGCTGGTGCGCAACGGCCGCCCCGAGCAGGTCCGCGTGCTGTCGGACGCGACGTCGGCCCTGGCGGCGGGAGAGCTGATGCAGCGCGCCGACGCCTGGGACGCGACCGTGCCCGTCGCCCGCTACCTGCGGCGCTGCGAGCTGAAAACAGCCCGCCTGTTCGAGGCGGCCTGCCGGCTGGGGGCGATCGAGGCCGGCGTCGAGCCCGACGCGCTCGGCGAGTTCGGCCGCCGCGTCGGCCTCGCCTTCCAGCTCCTCGACGACGTCCTCGACGTCTCCGGCCCGGCGGAGCGCACCGGCAAGCATCGCGGCACCGACCTGCTCGACGGGACGGTGACGCTCCCGCTCATCCTCGCCCGTGAGCGCGACGGAGAGCTGGCCGCGCTGGACCAGCGCACGATCGACTCGCCGGCGGCGGCGGAGGCGGTCTGCGATCGCATCGAGGCGACGGGCGCGCTCGACGAGGCGCGCGCCCGCGCGCTGCAGATGGTCGGCGAGGCCAAGGACGGGCTGCCGGCGGGCCTGTCGGCGCGCCAGCGCCACGCGCTGGACCTGGTCGCCGACGGCGTCGTCGCCCGGTACGCGTAGGGGGAGAACCTCAGCGCCGTTCGGGGGAGCGCCGCAGCGAACCGCAGCGCATCGCCTGCCACCCTGTGAGCCGTGACCGCCGAGCCCACGATCCAAGAGCGCGACCCCTGGGGCGCCGCCATCGCGCTCGAGGCGGCGCTGTCGGTGCTCGTGATCCTCACGATCGTCTTCCTCTGGGGCGTCACCGGGGCCGGCTACTTCTGGCCGAAGTGGGTGATCTTCGGCCTGGCCGTCCCGATGGTCGCCCAGCTCGCCATCCGCGGCGCGCTGCGCGTGCCCGCGGGGCCGCGGCGCCCGCTGGCGGTCGTGGCCGCGGTCGCGGGAGTGGTCGTCGCCATCCTGCTCACGGTCTACGTCCTCAGCGGCGGCGGCTACTTCTGGCCGCTCTGGCCGATCGCCAGCATCGGCTTCGCCCTCGGCGCGTACGCCACGATCGTCTTCGCGTGGCCGCACATGCGCCCGCGCGAGGTCGAGCTGGCCGCCCGCGTCGACCAGCTCACGCGCACGCGCATGGGCGCCCTCGACGTCCAGGCGGCCGAGCTGCGGCGGATCGAGCGCGACCTGCACGACGGCGCCCAGGCGCGGCTGGTGGCGCTGAGCATGCAGCTCGGGCGCGCCGAGGAGCGCCTCGAGGACCAGCCGGAGATCGCCGAGCTGGTGCGCACCGCCCGTGAAGAGGCGGGCGCCGCGATCGGCGAGCTGCGCGACCTCGCCCGGGGCATCGCGCCGCCGGTGCTGGCCGACCGCGGCCTCGAGGCCGCGGTCGAGGCGCTGGGACGCCGTTCGCTGATCCCGGTCACCGTGAAGGCGTCGATCCTGCGCCGGCCGTTGCCGGTGGTCGAAACCGCCGCCTACTTCGTCGTCGCCGAGGCATTGACCAACGCGGCCAAGCACGCCGGCGGCGCGCCGGCGACCGTCGAGATCGCCGATCGCGACGGGAAGCTCGTGGTCGAGGTCCGCGACGAGGGCCCGGGCGGCGCTGACGCGACCGGCACCGGGCTCATGGGCCTGCGCCACCGGGTGGCCGCGCTGGACGGCACGCTGTCGGTGAGCAGCCCGCCCGGGGGCGGCACCATCGTGCGGGCGGAGCTGCCATGCGCGTGGTGATCGTCGAGGACCAGACGCTGCTGCGCGAGGGCCTCGTGGCCCTGTTGCGCGAGCAGAACGTCGACGTCGTCGCCCAGGCCGAGGACGGCCCCGGGCTGCTGCGGATCGTCGCCGGCCACAAGCCCGACCTGGCGATCGTCGACGTGCGCCTGCCGCCGGACTTCAGCGACGAGGGCCTGCGCGCCGCGCTGGAGGCGCGCCGGCGCCAGCCCGGGCTCGGCGTCCTGATCCTCTCGCAGTACGTCGAGCCGGTCTACACGGCCGAGCTGCTCGAGTCCGGCGAGGGCGGGATCGGCTACTTGCTCAAGGAGCGTGTCGGCGAGGTGCGGGCCTTCGTCGACGCGGTCGAACGCGTGGCGCGCGGCGGGACGGCGCTCGACCGCGAGGTCGTGGCCGAGCTCGTGCGCTCGCGCGAGGGCCACCCCGGCGACGAGGCGCTGGCCGGGTTGACGCCGCGCGAGCGCGAGGTCCTCGAGCTCATGGCCGAGGGCCGCACCAACGCGGCGATCGCGCGGGCGATGGTCGTCACGGCGGGCGCCGTCGAGAAGCACGTCTCCAACATCTTCGCCAAGCTCGACCTGCCCGCGACCGACGACGATCACCGGCGGGTGCTGGCGGTGCTGGCCTACCTGCGCGCGACCTGATCGCGCGAACGTCCCGTTTGTACCAACCCTGTTGTTACGTCGCGGACGTTCGCCGCTCAGAAGTCCTCGGGGACGATGTGATCGCCCTCGAGCGCGGAGACAAAGCGGTCGATCTGGTCCTCCATGTTGGCGTGCATCATCCGCTTGAGGTCGCGGACGAGCGCCTCGGTCCCGCGGTCGAGCTCCTCGTCGAAGCGCTCGACAATGCGCTGCTCGAACACCCCGGTACCGGACCACTCGCAGTTGGGGCAGCGCAGCGTGACCTCCCAATGGGTCGCGCCGGCCTCGTCCCACTCGACGGGGTAGACGAGGTCGGAGTCGCAGGTGCCGCAGATGTGGAGGTTCTCGCCGACCTCCGGAAGCGCGTTGTGCGCGCCCGGCACGAGATCGGGGATCTCGTCGAAGTAGACCACCTCGATCGTCTTGCCCGATGGGAGGACGACGCGGCGGACGTAGTGGCGGTTGTCGGCTTCGCGGCTCATGCTCACGATCTCCTGATGGCCACTTCATCGGCCGCCTTCGCCCCCGCCTTTACGGGTGATGGCCGATGGGTGAGATCTGGCGCGTTGCCGCTCGTGCCGTCACGCGCGCGTCGAGCGCAGATTCCGCGTCAATCGGCGGCGCACCGGCCGATCGCCGCTACGCTTGTGCCATGCCCAACATCGGCCCCCTCGAGCTGGGGATCATCCTGCTCATCGTGCTCATCGTCTTCGGCCCCAAGCGCCTGCCGGGGCTCGGACGGCAGCTCGGTTCGGGCATGCGCGAGTTCAAGGACTCGCTGACCGGCAAGGACAAGGACGACGACGAGGGCCGCGAGGAGCCGGCCGTTCGCCAGCAGCACCTCGATCGCTCGGCCGCCGAGCCCGAGGTGGTGACGGGCGAGGCGCGCCCGCAGGACCAGCCCGCCTCGCGCGCGGACGTCTGAGCGCCACCGGGGAGGACGCTTGAGCCGTCTGCGGCCTGTCGGCCACGAGGACCGGCTGAGCATCGTCGATCACCTCGACGAGCTGCGCACCCGGCTCATCGCGTGCGTCATCGCCTTCCTGGCGGCGTTCTCCATCTGCTACTGGCAGAACGGCTGGCTGCTGGACACGATCAACAAGCCGGTTCGCGACACCCAGAGCCTCAACAGCTCCAACAACAAGCGCAGCCCGCTGCAGGACTCCGCGGCCTACCAGCTCAAGAGCTCGGTCGCCCAGCGGATCAGCATCCCCGTGCTCGCCGGCCAGAAGACGATCAACAACCTGATCGCCGACAAGCTCAAGCTGACGACCGACGAGAAGGCGCTGTTCGCCCAGCAGAACCGCCGCATCGACGCGGCGATCCAGGCCAACCGGGTGGCCGCCGCGTCCGCGCCGAAGGACAGCGCCCGACTGCCGGTGACCCTCGGCGTCACCGAGCCCTTCGTGACGACGTTCACCGTCGCCGCCTACGCGGCCGTCCTGCTGGCCCTGCCCTTCATCCTCTACCAGATCTACGCCTTCATCCTGCCGGCGTTCAGTCCCGCCGAACGCAAGGTCGCGCTGCCGATCATGCTGATGGTGCCCGTGCTCTTCATCATGGGTGTCGCCTTCGGCTACTTCGTGGCGCTGCCGCGGGCGACCCACTTCCTGCTGGGCTTCAACAACGACCAGTTCGACATCCTCGTCAGGGCCGCGGACTACTACAAGTTCGCGGTCATCCTCATCGCGCTGATCGGGTTGCTGTTCCAGATCCCGGTCGGCGTGCTCGCGGTCACGCGGCTGGGCATCATCAGCGCGCGCCAGCTCGCGCACAACCGCGGCTACGTGATCCTGGGGATCTCGGTCGTCGCCGCCGTCGCCACGCCGACGCCCGACCCGGTGACGATGCTCGTCGCGATGGCGCCGTTGGTCGTGCTCTTCGAGTTCAGCGTCGTGCTCGCGCGGATCTTCGAGCGCCGCCGCGCTGCGGCCGCCTCCGACGAGCGCTGGGACCTGGACGACGACCTGTCCCTATCCTAGGCCCGTATGCTCTTCGACCTTCGCGGGCGCGGCCGCCGGCGCACCGTACAAGTCATCTACCTCGGGCTCGCCCTGCTCATGGGCGGCGGCCTCGTGCTGTTCGGGATCGGCGGCGGCACCAACGGCGGCCTCTTCGACGCGATCAACGGCAGCGGCGGGGGCGGTGGGACCAGCGTCGACTCGGTGTTCAAGCAGCGCCGCGACGCCCTCGAGAAGCGCGTGCAGGCCAATCCGGCCGACGCCGCGGCGCTGGCGGCTCTGGCCAAGCTGCACGCCGAGAACGCTGGTACGGGCGAGAACTTCAACCAGACGCAGCAGGCTTTCACCGAGAAGGGCCTGGCCGAGCTGCGCGCCGCGTCGAACGCGTGGCAGCGCTACCTGGCGCTCAATCCCAAGAAGCCCAACCTCGACGCGGCCACCGTGATGACCACCGCCTACGGGCCCAGCGGCCTCAAGCAGTACGACAAGGCGGTGCAAGCGCTCGAGATTGTCATGGCCCAGAGCAAGGAGTCGGCGGCCAACTACGCGCAGCTGGCGATCCTCGCCGCGGGAGCCAAACAGACACGCAAGAGCGAGCTGGCCGCGAAGAAGGCGGTCGCCCTCGCGCCCAAGGATCAGCGCAAACAGTTGAAGTCCGAGATCGACCTGCAGAAGAGCCAGATCACGGCCACGCAACCCGGCCAATCGAGCAGCGGCTGACGCGCGGGCGCCGCTACCATTGGGCGCGCGCCCCTGTAGCTCAACTGGCAGAGCAGCGGACTCTTAATCCGAAGGTTCAAGGTTCGATTCCTTGCGGGGGCATTTCCGCTTGCGGTGACGGCCGCGTCCGAGTACTGAACTCCCGCTAGCGTTCTCGGCATGCTCGCGATCCTCGACGGGACCATCAGCGAAGCCTCGGAGGCGCGGATCCCCGCCGATGACGACGGGTTCCTGCGCGGCGACGGCGTCTTCGAGGTCATCCGCCTCTACGGCGGCCGGCCCTTCGCGCTCGACGACCACCTGGCGCGCATCGAGCGCTCGGCGGCCAATCTGCGCCTGCCGATCGACCTGGAGGCCGTACGCGGCGACATCGAGGCGCTCCTGGAGCGCAACGACGTCCCCGATGCCGCCATGCGCGTCGTGGTGACGCGCGGCGGGCGCCGGCTGGCGGTGGTCGAAACGCTCAAGCCACTGCCCGAGACGCTCGCGGTCGCCACGATCGAGTACGCCCCGACACGCGTGCTCGACGGCGTCAAGTCGCTGTCGTATGCGGCCAATGTCTTGGCGCGGCGCCTCGCGCAGGAGCAGGGCGCCGACGAGGCGCTCCTGGTCACGCCGCACGGCCGCGTCCTGGAGGGGCCGACCTGCACCTTCGTCTGCTCGTTCGACGGCCAGACGCTGGTCACCCCGCCGCTGTCCGAGCACATCCTGGACTCGATCACGCGGCGCCGGCTGCTGGCCGTGTGCGAGGTCGACGAGCAGGTCATCGCCCGCGACGACCTGGCGCGCGTACGCGAGGCGTTCATGACGTCGACCCTGCGCGAGGTCCACCCGATCCACGCGATCGACGACGCACAGCTCGGCGGGCCCGGGGCGCTCACGCAGGAGGCGGCGGCGCGGATCCGCACGCACATCGAGCAGGAGCTCGGCGTCTCCGCCGCCTGACGCTTGCGGGTCGTCACGGTCATCGGCAACCGGCCGCAGTTCATCAAGGCCGCCGCGGTCTCGCGTCTGCTGCGCGCCGAGCACGACGAGCTGCTCGTGCACACCGGCCAGCACCACGACGACGAGCTCTCGACGATCTTCGTCACCGAGCTCGGCGTCCCGCGGCCGGAGCGCGAGCTGGGCATCCACGGGGGCACCAACAGCGACCAGACGGCGCGCATGCTGGCCGCCCTCGGCCCCCTGCTGGCGGCCGAGCGACCCGACCTCGTCCTCGTCTACGGCGACACCAACTCGACCCTCGCGGGCGGCCTGGCCGCGGCCCTCGCCGGCGTGCCGGTCGCGCATGTCGAGGCGGGGATGCGCTCCTTCGATCGTGCGATGCCCGAGGAGCTCAATCGCGTCCTCACCGACCACCTGGCCGACGTGCTGCTGTGTCCGTCGCCGACGGCGGTGGCCAACCTCGAGCGCGAGCACGTGGCCGGCCGCGTCGAGCTGGTCGGCGACGTCATGGTCGACGTCGCGCTGCTCGTGCAGCCCCGCGCCCGCGCCGATGACGCGCCGCTGCAGGCCGCGGGCGTGCGCCCCGGCGAGTACGTCCTGGCCACCGCCCACCGCGCGGGGAACGTCGACGATCCGTCCCGGCTGCGCGCGCTGGTCGACCTGCTGCTCGCGGTGCCCGCGGCCGTCGTGCTGCCGCTGCACCCGCGCACCCGGGCGCGGCTGGAGGCGGCGGGCTGGCTGGGCGAGCTCGAGGCCGCCGCGAACGTGCGCCTGCAGCCGCCGCTCGGCTACCTGGCCTTCACCGCGCTGCTCACCCGGGCCCGCGCCGTCCTCACCGACTCCGGGGGCGCGCAGAAGGAGGCCTACCTCGCGGGCGTGCCGTGCGTGACGCTGCGCGACACGACCGAGTGGGTCGAGACGGTGCAGGCCGGCTGGAACGTCCTCGTCGACCTCGACGCCGACGCCGCGGTGCGCGCGCTGGGCGGCACGCCGCCGGCGCACCGCCCGGAGCTCTATGGCGACGGCCACGCCGGGGAGCGCGTGGTAGCCGCGCTCGCGTAGGCTCAGCCGCCGCCGATGCGCCGCAGGGCGACGCCGACCGCGGTGAAGCGCACCGGGTCGAGCAGCCCGCGGCCGTCGACGATCGCGCGCACGCCGGGCAGGTCCGCGGGGGCGAGCCCCGTGTACGCGGCGTGATCAGCCTGCAGGATGGCGCCGGCCGCCTCGCGGCCGTCCCAGGGTTCGAAGCCCAGCGCGTGCAGCTCGTCGTCGTCGTAGAGCGGGTCGGCGGCGACCGGCTCGGCGCCGCGCTGCGCCAGGGCGTCACGCAGGCCGAAAGCGCCGCTGAATGCGGTCTCCTTGACGTTGCCGCGGTAGGCGATCCCGAGGATCACCACGCGCGCGCCGGCGAGCGTCCCGAGCTCCGCCTCCAGGAGGTCGACGGCATAGCGCGGCATGCTCTCGTTGATCTCGCGCGCGGTCGCCGGCAGCAGCGCCTGCTCGTCGGAGCCCAGGTAGAAGCGCGGGTAGACCGGGATGCAGTGCCCGCCGACCGCGACACCGGGCCGGTGGATGTGGCTGAAGGGCTGCGAGTTGGCGGCGGCGATGACGCGGTCGACGTCGACTCCGGCGCGGTCGGCGAAGCGCGCGAACTCGTTGGCGAGGGCGATGTTGACGTCGCGATAGGTGGTCTCGGCCAGCTTGGTCAGCTCCGCCGCCTCCGCGGAGCCCATGGGCCAGACCTCGGCGTCCAGGAAGCTGCGGTACAGCTCCACGCCGCGCGCCTCGCCGCGAGCGCTGAGGCCGCCCATCAGCTTCGGATATGTCGCGAGGTCGCGGAACACACGCCCGCTGTAGACGCGCTCGGGACTGAAGACGCTGAAGAACTCGTCCTCCGCGCGCAGGCCGCTGCGCTCAGCGAGCGCGGGGGCCACGCGCGAGCGCGTCGTGCCCACCGGAACCGTTGTCTCGACGGACACCGTGGTGCCGGGCCGCAGGCCGGCGCCGACGTCGGCCAGGACAGCGTCGAGCGCCGTCCAATCCGGCTTGGCGTCGGCGTCGACGAGCAGCGGTGGCACGGCGACCACGAGCTCCGCGCCGGCGGCCACCGCCTCGGTCGTGTCGGTGGTCGCGGTCAGCCGTCCGGCCTCGACGACCTCGGCGAGGACGTCGGCCAGCCCCTCCTCGCCCGGAAACGGCGGCTGGGCCGCGTTGACGAGATCGACGACGCGGCGGTCGATGTCGCAGCCGACGACGGTGTGGCCGGCGCGGGCGATCTGTGCGGCGAGGGGCAGTCCGATCTTGCCCAGCGCGACGACGACGGCCCTCACCCGTCGGCCTCGCGCCCCACGCCGGCCTGTGGCTCCTGAGCGGCCAGCTTCACGGTTTCCCCGGCCTCGGCGCTCGCCAGCGCCGCCTCGGCCACGATCACGGTGTTCAGGCCCTCGGCGAGCGTCACGACGGGCGCGTTCGCGTCGCCCGCGAGCAGGTCGCAGAACGTCTCGAGCTCGACGAGCAGCGGCTCGCGGCGCGCCAGCGCGTAGCGGGTCGCGTCGCCCTCGGACACGCCGCGCAGCGATTGCGTCGCGGGCCACTCGGACGCGATGGTGCCGTTGGCGAAGAAGGTCAGGTCGGCCGTGAGGGTGTCGGCCAAGAGCATGCCGCGCTCGCCGAGCACGCGCGTGCGGCGAACCTTGGTGGGCGACAGCCAGTCGACGACGCAGTTGAAGCTGATCGCGTTCTCGAGGCGGCCGGTGGCGAGCACCACGTCCTCGTGGTCGCGCTCCATGCGGTGCTGCGTCTCGGCGCTGACCCGCTCGACCGGCGCTCCGCCGAGCCAGTGGACCAGGTCGAGGTCGTGGGTGGCGAGGTCCTTGATCACGCCGACATCGCGGACGCGGTCGGGGAAGGGGCCGATGCGTTCGGTGGCGATGAGGAAGATCTGGCCGAGCTGGCCGTCCTGGGCCCGGCGGCGAAGCTCGAGCAGGGCCGGGTTGAAGCGCTCGACGTGCCCGACGGCCGCGTGGACTCCGGCGCTGTGGCACGCGTCGATGAGGTCGCGGGCCTCGGCGGTCGACGCGGCCAGCGGCTTCTCGACGAGCACGTGCACGCCCTCGGTCGCAAGCGCGCGCACCGCCGCGACGTGCTCCTCGGTGGGCACCGCGACGATCGCGAAGTCCGGCACGCCGGTGCGCAGCAGCGCGTCGAGGTCGGCGAAGACGAGGTCGTGGTCGTGGACGATGCCGAAACGGTCGCCGGCCGGGTCGACGGCGCCGGCGAAGTCGATGCGGGGAGAGGACTGCAGCAGCCGCGCGTGATGGCGGCCGATCATGCCCAGCCCGAGCACGGCGCCGCGCAGGGGCGTTGTGAGGTCGGGGCTCGGCAAGGCGCCACTAGGGTATCCGTCATGACCGATCTCGCCGCCCCTGGCCTCGTCCTCAGCCCGACCGCGTCGGTCGGTCGCGACGTCAGCTTCGGCGCGAACGTCGTCGTCCATGACGGCGTCGTGATCGGCGACGGTGTGATCGTCCAGGACAACGTGGTCCTGGGCAAGGTGCCGCGGCTCGCCCCGACCTCCGGCGCGGCGGGGCAGCCGATCGACGCGCTGGTGATCGAGGAGGGCACCGCGATCTGCGCCGGCGCGATCGTCTTCGCCGGCGCGTACATCGGCCCGCGGGCCATCATCGGCGATCAGTCCTATGTGCGCGAGCGCGCGCGCATCGGCGAGCGGACGGTCATCGGGCGTGGCTCGGCAATCGACAACGACGTCGAGATCGGCGCGCGCGTCAAGGTCCAGACGAACGTCTACGTCACCGGGTTCAGCGTGGTCGAGGACGACGTCTTCCTCGGCCCGTGCGTCATGACGACCAACGACGACGCGATGGGCCGCCACGCGCCCGACGAGCCGCTGCGGGGCGCGACCTTCCGCCGTGCCTGCCGCGTCGGCGGCGCCGCGGTGCTCGTGCCCGGCGTCGAGATCGGCGAGGAGGCGTTCGTCGCCGCCGGTGCAGTGGTCACCAACGACGTCTCCGCCCGCGCGCTCGTCATGGGCGTCCCGGCGCGCGTCGTTCGCCATGTCGGCGACGACGATCTGCTGGAACGCTGGGCGTGAGGCCGCGCTGACCGGCCGCGTCGCCCGCCACCGTTACGCCGCAGCGGCCCCCACGCGATCGCCGGCCTCGGTCCAGACGATCTGCTCGCGCCCGGGGCCGACGCCGACGAGGACGACCGGCACGCCGATGAAGTCGGCGATGAAGTCCAGGTAGTCGCGCGCGTTCTGCGGCAGGTCCGACCACGAGCGGCACTCGGTGATGTCCTCGCTCCATCCGGGCATCTCGACGTAGTCGCCGACCGCGTGGTGCAGCACGGACTGGTGGTAGGGGAAGACGTCGAACGTCGCTTCGTCCTGGCCGCGATATCGCGTGCAGACGCGGAGGACGTCGAAGCCGCTGAACACGTCGAGCTTGGTGATGACGAGGCCCGAGAGCGTGTTCAGCCGCGCCGCGTAGCGCAGCGCGACGAGATCCAGCCAGCCCGTGCGGCGTGCGCGGCCGGTCGTCGTTCCGAACTCGCCGCCGCGTTCGCGGATCTCGTCGCCGATGGCGTCGTCGAGCTCGGTGGGGAACGGGCCCGCGCCCACGCGGGTCGCGTAGGCCTTCGCGACGCCCCAGATGACGTCGATGTCGCGCGGGCCGACCCCGGCGCCGACGCACGCGGCGCCCGCCACCGGGTTCGACGACGTCACGAACGGATAGGTGCCGTGATCGATGTCGAGCATCGTGGCCTGCGCGCCCTCGAAGACGACCGTGCCGCCGTCGTCGAGGCAGCGCTGGGCGAGCGACGCGGTGTCGGCGATGAACTGCTCGAGACGGTGGCCGAAGGTCAGGTAGTCCTCGGTCATCGACTGCAGGTCGAGCGCCGGGTCGCGCGCGAAGGGGCGCAGCGTGAGGCGCTTGGGCTCGAGCGCGGCCGTGATCTTCTTCTTGAGGATCTTCTCGTCGAGCATGTCCTGCACGCGGATGCCCAGGCGCGCCGCCTTGTCGGCGTAGCACGGCCCGATGCCGCGCTTCGTCGTGCCGATCGAGAGCTTGCCGAGCTTCGCCTCGCCGGCGCTGTCGAGCATCAGGTGGTAGGGCATGATCAGGTGCGCGTTGGCGCTGATCCGCAGCCCGGAGACGTCGACGCCCTTCGCCCGCAGGCCGTCGATCTCGTCGGTGAGCACGCGCGGGTCGACGACCACGCCGTTGCCGATCACGCACAGCTTGCCCGGGTAGAGGATCCCGCTCGGGATCAGGTGGAACGCCCACTTCTGCCCGTTGCGCACGATCGTGTGGCCGGCGTTGTTGCCGCCCTGGAAGCGCACGACCATGTCCGCCTTCTCGGCGAGCAGATCGACGATCTTGCCCTTGCCCTCGTCGCCCCATTGGGCGCCAATGATCACGATGCCCGGCATCTCGGAGGCAGTGTGTCAGGCGAGCAGTCTGGGCGCGGTCACGCGACGAACCTGCGGGCGTCCTCGCCGAAGATCGGCAGCACCGTGCACATCTCCTCCAGGCGCGACACCGTGCGGGCGCCGATCTGGTCGGCCAGGCGCTCGGGCTCCTCGATGTTCGTGGTGATGACGATCGAGCGCTCTTCCTCGTAGCGCGCGTTGACGATCGTGTAGAGCTGCTCCAGGACCCACGGCGTCGGGTTCTCGGCGCCGACGTCGTCGACGTGCAGCAGGTCGACCGCGGCGAGGCGATCGGTGAAGTCCAGGTAGCTGCCCTCGCTGTCGGCCTCGAAGGTCGAGCGGATCTCGGCGAGCAGGCGCGGCAGCGAGTAGATCGCGACGCTGCGGCCCGCGTCGAGCGCGGCCTTGGAGACGAGCATCGCGAGGCTCGTCTTGCCGGTGCCCGGCTTGCCGAACAGCCACAGGCCGCGGCCCTCGTCGAGCTGCTCGTCGATGCGGCGCACGAACTGGCGGACCGGGCGCACCACGACGTCGTGCATGTCGGCGATCGGCGGCCGGTCGAACGACACGCCGCCGTACTTGCGCGGGATGACCGCGCTCAGCCGCCGCGCGCGCCGGCGCTCGAGCCGCTGTGGTCGGCAGCGGCAGGGCGTCGCGACCCGCGTCGTCTCGTCGATGACGAAACCGCTGCCGTCGCAGAGGTCGAAGGGGCAGGGCTGGTCGTCGGTCATGCGGTGCGCTGCAGCCCGAGGAAGCGGGGGTACTCGTTCTGGAAGGTCAACGGGACGTCGCCGAGGCCGCCGTTTCGGTGCTTGGCGATGATGAGCTCCGCTTCGCCTGGCCGGTCGGTCGTCTCGGGGAAGTAGTACTCGTCGCGGTAGATGAACATCACGAGGTCGGCGTCCTGCTCGAGGTTGCCCGACTCCCTGAGGTCGGAGAGCATCGGCCGCTTGTCGGTCCGCGACTCGACGCCGCGCGAGAGCTGGCTGAGCGCGATGACGGGCACGCCGAGCTCGCGCGCGAGGATCTTCAGGCCACGGCTCATCTCGCCGACCTGCTGCACGCGGCTCTCGATGCGCGCGTCGGCGCGCATGAGCTGCAGGTAGTCGACGATGATCAGCCCGAGCCCGCCGTACTCCGCCTGCGTCTGCTGGTGCAGCCGCCGCGCCTTCGCGCGGACGTCGAGGATCCCCACGTCGGAGGAGTCGTCGACGAACAGCGGCGCGACGTCGTACTCGGCGGCGGTCCGCAGGACGCGCTTCCACTTCGCCTCGTCGCGCAGCCGGCCCTTGCGCAGGTCGTCGCCCTTGATCGCCGCCTGCGAGGCGATGAAGCGCTGCGCGAGCTCGGCCTCGGACATCTCGAGGCTGAACAGGGCGACGGGCCGGCGCTGGTCCTTGTTGAGGGCGACGTTCTCGGCCATGTTCGTGACGAGGGCGCTCTTGCCCATGGCCGGGCGTGCCGCGATGATGATCAGGTTGCCGGGCTGGAAGCCGCCGGTGATCGTGTCGAGGTCGGAGAAGCCGGACGGCGTGCCGGTGAGCGCGCGGCCCTCGGCGGAGAGCTCCTGCCACTTCGTGATCTCGACGTGCAGGACCTCGCCGACCTTGCGGAAGTCCTTCGTGCGGTCGTCGTGTGCGACCTCGAGGACGGCGCGCTCGGCGCGCTCGACGATCTCGCGCGGCGGCGCCTCGTGGCCGTGGACGCTCGCCTGGATGGCGTAGGAGGCGGCGAGCAGGCGCCGCAGCAGCGCACGCTCGCGGACGATCTGCGCGTACTGGCGCAGGTTGCCGACCGCGGGCACGGCGGCGGTGAGGGCGTCGATCTCCGCCTGTCCGCCGGCGGCGTCCAGGCGCCCGCGCGAGCGCAGGTGCTCGGTGACCGTGAGGACGTCGATCGACTCGCCGGCGGTGAACAGCGCGAGCATCGAGTCGTAGACCTCGCGATGGCGCTCGCGGTAGAAGTCCTCGGCCTTCAGGCCCTCCTCGATGACGAAGGCGTAGTGGGTGCGATCCGAGAGCAGCATCGCCCCGAGCACCGACTGCTCGGCCTCGATCGAATGCGGCGGAGCGGCGCCCGTCGAGGGGGCGTGGGCGGCGTCCGAACCGCGTCCGTTGGTGACCTGCGGTGTGCTCATCGGGTGGCTCTCGAACGTAGCAACGGCGGGGGTCGGCAGCGCGAGGCTTCCCCGCATCGACGGTGTCTTTCTTGACGCCCCTGCGCGAAGTCGTCACACGGGCATCCGCCGTTTGG
>DATBKW010000410.1:0-20403 GCA_036555665.1 Solirubrobacteraceae bacterium
GCGTGCGCCGAGGTCCCCGCGCCGGTCAGGCCGGCGCTCGAAATCGCGCTGCGCCGTCACCGGGCGGTCGATCGTCGGGCGGCGCGGGCCGTGACGACGTTGGTCGCGAACTCACATGTCACGAAGGAACGGATCCGCCGCCTGTGGGGACGAGACTCGGTGGTCATCCATCCGCCGGTGGAGGTCGAGCGGTTTCACCTCGATGAGCCCCGCGACTACTACCTGCTCGTCGGCGAGCTCGTGACCCACAAGCGTGCGCAGCTCGCACTCGAGGCGAGTCGGCGGGCGCGCCGGCGGATGGTGGTCGTAGGTGGCGGCCCGGACCTGGGCCGGTTGCGCGAGCGCTACGGGCGCAGCGCCGAGTTCCTGGGACGCGTCGACGACAGCACCTTAACGAACCTCTATTCACACGCTGCGGCCGTCGTCGTCCCCAGCATCGAGGAGTTCGGCATCACGGCCGTGGAGGCGCAGGCGGCCGGCCGTCCGGTCATCGGCGTCAACGCGGGCGGTACTCGCGAGACCGTCGTCCACGGCCGGACCGGATGGCTGGTGCCGCCCGACGACGTCGATGCGCTCGCCAACGCGCTTCGGTCGGACCACCATGAGGGTGAGCTGGCCAGTCCGGCGGAGATCCGGGGCCACGCGCGCCGCTTCTCGACCGCGGTCTTCCAGAGACGGCTGCGCGCGGTCGTCGACGAAAGCGTTTCCCGCCGATCCCGATGAGGGTGCGCAGCCGTAGGCGTCGCGCGATCCTTGCCGTCGTGCTGGCCGCGATCGTGCTGGCGGCGGTTGTCGTGCTGGTGCGCGCAATCACGACACAACCCGGGGCACCGGCACCCCCGCGAGGCGAGGCGCCACCGCGCGCGTCGGCCGAGCGGTTCCTCGACTCGGTCGGCGTGAACGTGCACGTCACCTACCTCGACACGGCCTACGGTCACATCGACGACTGGCTGGCGCGGCTGCGTGAGCTCGGAGTGCGGCACGTGCGCGACGGCATCGGCCTCGGCAATGCAGCGTCGCTGCCGCAGCTTGGCAAGGTCGCCGCCGCGGGCATGCGCCTGACCCTCATCACCTCGCTCGATCGGCCGGCCGACCAGCAGCTCGCCTCGGTCCGGCCGCTGGGGCCGGCAGTGGAAGCCGTCGAAGCGCCGAATGAGACCGACGTGGCAGGGCCGAGCGACTGGGCGGCTCGTCTCCAGCGGTTCATGCCGAGCCTGCGCGCAGCGGTCGACGCGCAGGGGTCGCCCAAGCCGACGATCATCGGGCCGAGCTTCGTGCAGCCAGAGAGCTGGAAGCAGGTCGCCGCGGTCGCAGACAGCTGGGATGTGACCAATCTGCATCCGTACCCCGGAGGGCAGGAGCCGTTCGCGAACCTCGATCAAGAGCTCGCGCGCGCTCGCGAGCAGGGGCACGACGGCCCGATCATGGCGACCGAGACCGGCTACCACAACGCGCTGCGCGCGACGAGCGGGCAGCCGCCGGTCTCCGAGCAGGCCGTCGCCGCATACCTGCCGCGCCTGCTCATGGGGTACTTCGCGGCCGGGATCGAGCGCACGTTCCTCTACGAGCTGGCCGACGAGAAGCCCGACGCCGGCCTCGCCCAGGCCGAGCAGCACTTCGGGCTCCTGCACGCCGACCTGACGCCGAAGCCCGCGTTTGCCGCCGTGCGCGACCTGCTGCAGACGGTTCGGCGATCCGACGGGCCGGGTCAGGCGCGCCAGTTGCGCGTCCAGGCGCCGCGCGACGTCAAGAGCCTCCTGCTCGAGCGCCGCGACGGCTCCTCGGTTCTCGCGCTCTGGCGGCCGACGTCGGTGTGGAACGTGGACGGCCGCAGCGCGAGCGCCGTCCGACCCGTCTCGGCCACGTTGCGGTTCGGCTCGCCCGCACGCGACGTGGTCGTGAGCAGCCCGGGCGCGCAGAGCGGGCGGTCGGAGCGGCGGGACTCGGCCGCGCAGCTGAGCGTGCCGGTGGCGGGGGACCTGGTCCTGGTCTCGTACCGCTGACGCCGTGGCGCGCCACGTCCTGTATGTCAACCACACCGCGAGCGTCAGCGGCGGCGAGCGCTCGCTGCTCGACCTCCTTCGCGGGCTTCCGGACGACATCGCGGCGACCGTCGCCTCCCCGCCGGGCGAGTTGGCCGGCGAGGTTGCCGCGCTCGGGGTCTCGACGGCGCGCCTTCGCGGCACCGACGCCGGGCTCGGCGTGCACCCGACGCGTACCCCGCGTGCGGTTGCGGCGCTGACCGGCGACGGCTTGACCCTGCTGCGCCATGCGCGGCGCCACGGGGTGGCGCTCATACACGCCAATTCAGTCCGCGCCGCGCTGGCATGCGCCGTGGCGCGCCGCCTCGGCGGGCCGCCGCTGGCCGTGCACGTCCACGACATCCTCGGCACCGACCGGATCTCCTCGGCGGTGCGCGCCGTCGTCAACTCCACGGCCGACGTCGTGCTCGCCAACTCGGAGTGCGTGCGCGCGACGGTGGAGCGCCCGGGTGGGCCGGCGGTGGTCGTTGTCGACAATCCGGTCGACGTCGCATGCTTCGACCCCGGACGCGCCGACGGAGCGCGCATGCGACGGGAGCTGGGCCTGGACGATCAGCAGCCCGCTCTGGTGATCGTCGGTCAGATCACCCCCTGGAAGGGCCAGGAGACCGCGATACGAGCGCTCGCGCAGCTGCCCGAACGGTTCTCGACCACACGACTGTTGATCGTCGGAGCGCCTGTGTTCGCCGCCGCGGGGACCAGCTACGACAACCTGGCCTATCTGAACCGGCTCCGCGAGCTGGTCAGCGAGCTCGGCGTCGGTGACCGCGTCATCTTCCTTGGAGCGCGGAGCGACGTGCCCGACGTGCTCGCGGCCGCCACGCTCGCTCTGGTTCCCTCGTGGGTAGAGCCATTCGGGCGAGTCGTGATCGAAGCGATGGCGATGGGCGTTCCGGTCGTGGCGACCGAGCGCGGCGGTCCCGCCGAGATCCTCGCCGGCGAGGCCGGGGGCGTACTCGTGCCTCCACGCGACGCCGCGGCATGGTCGCACGCGATCGAGCGACTGCTCGACGACCGCGACGAGCGCACCCGCCTCGGCGCGACCGGGCGCCGGCGGGCGCTAGCGCGCTACACGCTCGATCGCTTCGTATCGCGAGTCCTCGCCGCGTACGCCGTCGGGGTCGGGGGCGAGGCGTTCGTCGGGACCCGGTCCCGGGCGGCGCTTCAACTCGGCTCGTAGCGCGACTAGGCCCACACCGAGCGCGAGGCCGAAGATGATCCCGAACGTCACGTTGCGCCGCGTCTGAGGCTCCTTGGCTCGCGCCGACGCGTGCGCGCCCTCGATGACGTCTGGGGAACCGCTGCCGACCGCGGCGAGAACCTCGAGCGCGGCGAGCTGGTCTCGCAACGACGAGCCGGTGCCCGACGTTCGCTGCTGGCGTGTCAGCGACTCGTAGCGCTGGCGCACGACGCGCTGCACCGTGCGCGCGCGACGCCGCTGGCGGTCGGCGAACCAGTTTGTGAATTCGTCCACGTAGGCCCGCGCGAGCTGCTCGGCCTTGGCGGGCGTGTCGCCGGTCGCGTTCAGCTGAACAATCGACGTATTCGGCAGCGGGCGGGCGGACACGCGGCCGGCGATCTGGTCGGCGGTCAGCCCGAGCTGCGGCTGCTTGCGCGCCAGCCGGTCGGCGACGGTGTGGGAGTCGACGAGGTCTGCGTTCGTGGCGGTGAACGTCCTGGCGTCGGTCGACGGACGCACGAACGGGGCTCCCAGGACCTGAAGCTCGGGCCGCTGGTCGGCCGAGAACGCGAGCTTGGCCTGGGCGCCGTAGCGCGTCGGCTGCGAGCGCGACAAGAAGAGCGCGGCAAGGCCGACGGCGGCGGCGATGACTCCGATGAGGAGCAGTCGCACGACGAACGTCATGACGCTCATGGTCGCAGCTCGCTTCGCCGAACGCCGACTCCCAGCAGGTACCAGAAGATCATGCCCGTGATTCCGTAGAGCAGGTCGCCGGTCAACAAGCCGAAGGCGAGGAAGCCGAGCATGCCGATCACGAGCACGTCGATCGGCTCCCCGCCGTGCAGTCGCACGCTGCGTACAGCGCGAACGCCGGCCGCGATCGCCGCCGCCATGACCAGGGCAAAACCGAGGGGCCCGACCTGATAGAGCAGGCTGAGGTAGCCGTTGTCGGTGTTCTGGAACGTCGGCGTGGCGGTCAACCTGCTCGCCTCTCCGGCCGAGCCGAGGCCACGGCCGAGGGGCGCGGCGACGGCCTCGGGGATCAGCGTCTGCGGCGTCGCCACGCGCTGCTGCGCGGATCGGTCGCTGCCGAGGCGGCCGAGCGTGTGCACGCGACCGACGATCGTCTGCCCGGTCGCGCTCTTGCCCGCCACGGCGCTCAGCGTCGCCACCAGCAGGATCCCGACGAAGACCACGCGCCATCCGGCGCGCCCACGGCTCGCGGCCACGACAACGAGGATGCCGACCACTACGCCGACCCACGCTCCCCGGGTGTACGTCAGCAGGAGCGCCGTGAGGACGAGCGCGATGCCGGCGAGCTTCGCCAGGTCGAAGCGCCTCTGCGCCAGGAAGCACACCGCCGCGAGGCCCAGAACGGCCGCAAGCGTTCCGGGTGAGTTCAGCGTCGCGAACGCGCGGACGTGGCCGGGTTCGGGCGCTCCGACGGTGGTGAGCTGCCCTTCGAGGCTGCCCAGCCAGGCGTTGTCCCAGCGCGGCAGCGGGCCGATGTACTGCCGGACGCCATAGAGCGCGAGCAGCGGCGTCACGATCAGCAGGACGCGGCGTAACGTGAGCGACTCGATCCGCGGTGGCTCGCGATAGCCGATGACGAAGCAGCCAACGGCGACCGTGTAGGCCAGCAGCGCGAAGGCCATCGCCTGAGGAGCGCTGATCGCAGCGGGCACACCGATGAGGTATCCGCATCCCGCCGCTGTCAGCACCCCGGCGGCGAAGCGCGACATCCGCGCGCGGTAGAGCTCGATCGACACGATGCAACCAGTGATGAGGAACGGTGCGAGCGAAAGCGGATCGCTCGCACCGGTGGGCGCTTCGAGCGCGAGCACGCGGCGCAATCCTGGAACCAGCAGCCACACGGTCCACATCACGGCGAGCCCCGCGGAGCGGTTCGCGAGGTACGTCCCGACTGCCAGCACCACGAGCGCCGCTGTGCAGCCCCATTGCAGCGAGCGCATGGTCAACGCCGCCGTGCCGAGAGAGGCGAGGACAACAAGCATCCACCAACCCGCCTCCTTGACGGCGGTCGGCAGCGTGCGCATCGCGCGCTGGTTGGGCAGCGTCGTTGCCATGGGCACGGGGGAGAGCTGTCCTAGACGCCGTCGAGTACCGCGAGATACTCGTCGACGATCTGCTCCGTACGGTAGCGAGCCGCGCGAGCGCGGAGCGCCGCCGGCTCGCGCCGTGCCGCGAGCGTGCCGAGGATCGCGTCGCCGAGCGCTTCGTGATCGCCTACCGGCACCAGCCGTCCGTAGCGGCCGCGATCGAGGATCTCGGCGGGGCCACTGGGGCAATCGGTGGCGACGACGGGAGTGCCCACAGCGAGCGCCTCGGCGATCACGTTGCCGAAGCCCTCGTAGATCGAAGACACCGCGAGCACGTCGGCACGGGCCATATAGGCGGCGGGGTTCGGCACCCAGCCCGCGAAGTCGACGTCATCGCCAACGCCGAGCTCGCAAGCCAGAGCGTGCAGATCGGCCGCGGTCCGGGCCTCGCGAGGATCGGCCGGCCCGAGGATCACCAGGCGCGCGTCGCGTCGCTTGCGGACAGCGTGAAACGCTCGCAGCAGCGTCGCGAAGTCCTTCTGGCGAACGAGCCGACCGACGCCGAGTACCACCGGCGTCGCGTCGTCGAAGAAGCGATGCGAGACCGGCTCCTGCGCACGAACGGAAAGCTCGGGGGTGACGATCGGGTTGGGGATCACCGTGACGCGGCGCGGGTCCAGGTCGGCGATGCGCGCGGCGTCGTCGGCCACGCCCTGGGAGACCGCGACGATCGCATCGGCGCGGTCGTACAGGGCGCGCACGAGCAGCCGCCTGACGCGGGCGATGCCGAGATCGGGCTTATCGGCGAACTGCTCGGTGAGGTTCGTGTGGATCGAGAGGACCAGGCGCGTGGGCGCCCTCGACAGCCCTCGGGCGACCGCGGCAGCGTTGACGACATCGAGTGCGCTGACCAGCGCGCCCGGCCGTACGCGAGCGAGGTAGCGCGCCAGCCCGATCGTCTTGCCGACGACAAGCGGCCTGCGAGCCCCCAGGTCGATCGCGCGCACGCCGGCGGGCACACGGTCGCGCAGCTGACCCTCTGCTCGCGCGAGGACGAGGTCGGTCGCGATGCCGCGTGCGGCGATGCCGCCGGCGATTCGCAGCATGACGGTCTCGGCGCCCCCGGCTGCGAGCGTCGGGAGCGAAACTGCGACTTGAACCTGGTGCGCCGACGGCGTTGCCATGCGCCCGCGAGACAGTATCGTCGCGCGCCGGTGAGTCCCGACCGGAACCCAGTGTCCGCAGTGATCCTCACCAAGGACGAGGAGCGCCACGTCGAGCGCTGCATGTGCTCGGTCGCGTTCGCGGACGAGATCGTCGTGGTCGACTCGGGAAGCACGGATGCGACCGTCGAGATCGCGCGACGCTGTGGCGCGCGCGTTGTCGAGCAGGAATGGCTGGGCTACTCCGCGCAGCGCAACGCCGGCGCCGCGGCGGCGACGCACGACTGGGTGCTGTGGGTCGACGCCGACGAGGTCGTCAGCGGCCCGCTGGCGAGGTCGATCGAGGCGGCGCTGCGCGCGCCGATGGACCCGCTGGACGGCTACGTCGTCGAGCGCGGCAACGATTTCCTCGGCGTCCTGCTCCCGAACGAGGCGCGTGCACGCAAGCGCCGCGGCTTCGTTCGCATGTACCACCGCCGGCACAGCCACTACGAGCCGCATCAGCTCGTCCACGAGGAAGTCCGGGTTCCCGGACGGCTCAGACCGCTGGACGGCCTGCTCCTGCATTGGCGCGGCCAGACCTTCCTCTCGATCGCCCGCGTGTTCGTCGGCTACGCGGAGCTCGAGTCCGAGGCTCTCGAACGGGAGGGCAGGCGGGCGTCGTGGCTCTCGATCCTCGGGCGTCCGTTCGCGCGGTTCGTCTGGGTCTATCTGCTCAAGGGCTATTGGCGCGTCGGCACCCGCGGGCTCATGTACGCGATGCTCAAGGCCAACAGCGAGCTGCTGCGTGAGGGCCGGTTGTGGGAACGCCAGAACCTCGACGGGCCCGTCCTCGATCCGCCGCTGAACCTGCGCTGACCGGGACCCTCAGTGGCGGTATCGGTGGCGCCGTTCCAAGCCGGTCAGATACCGCAGGCGCTTCCAGGCCGGATCGACCCGCGAGGCGACGCCCGGCGCATACGTCGCAACACGAAGCGCGCGACGCTTCCATCGCAGCGTGCCCGCGTGGGTGGCCCGCGCGTCGCGTAGGTCGCTGCGGGCGCCACCGGCGTCCTCGGCCAGGAGCTTGACCCCGGCGCGCGACACCAGAGCCCACGCCAGTCGTGAACGGCGGATGTCCTCCACCTCGGGATCGTCGAAGCGGTATGCGCTGAACACCTCGACGAGGCTGTCCCGCAGGCCGACGTCGTCGGTCGAGATCTGGTTGGCGTGCTCGCGATAGACGACGCGTGGGTCGTCGACGTAGTAGTACGCCCACCCGGCCGCGGCGGCGTCGATGAACATGAACAGGTCGGCCGCCTGCGTGTCGGGCCATCGGCGCACCTGCTCGAGCGCCGTGCTGCGGAACACGGTCGTGGACGGCAGGAAGTAGTCATGGCGAAGCAGCTGCGGCACGAAATGGTCGTAGCGACCGGCGCCCAGCCGTACGCCCCGGCGTCGGCGCACGCCGTCGGCCTCCACCCAGCAGTCCGTGAACACAGCGCCCACGCGTGGCTCGCGCTCGAAGACGTCCAGCACCCCACGCAGGAATCCGGGGAGGTACTCGTCGTCCTCGTGGAGGATGCCGACGAAGCGGCCGCGCGCCCTGTCCAGCGCCGCCATGTGGTTGCCCGCGAATCCCAGTGGGCGCGGATTGGCGAAGTACAGCGCGCGCCCGTCCCCGATCGCCGTCACCGCCGGCCGCAGACGACCGCCGGAGTCGTCGGTGACGATGACCTCGATCTCGTCGACGCCCTGAGCGATCACGCTGCGGATCGCGCGCTCGAGGTCCTCCGCCGACCTGCTCGCGGGCATGCAGATCGACACCAACGGCTCGTCACTCAGGGCTGTCACGCAGTCGAGGAGGGCGGTTGTCGTGCAGGTACCCGATGTTCATGGCGATGATCACGAGCCCGTCGAGCAGCTTGAGCGCCGCGCGTCGCGGCTTCAGCGTCAGGGTCCAGACGAGTGCGCCCGCGATCGCGCGCCCGAGCCCGGCAACGAGCGGCGGGCGCGTCGAGCCCAGCGACGGATGGCGGCGCGACAGCCACGCGGCGCCCGCGCCGTAGCGGACGAACTTGCGCAGCGCGGGACGAAGGCGATCGGGATGGATGTGATCGACCGCGGCCGTTTCGCTGTACCCCAGCGACCACCCGGCCTCCTGAAGGCGCCAGCAGAAGTCTCGATCGCCGCCGGAGCGGATCCCTTCGCAGAAGCCGCCCACGGCCGCCCACGCGGCGCGACGCACCATGAGGTTGGCGGTCAGCGCGAACGGAGGCTGCGAGCTCAGCGGGCGTGTCTGGTCGAGATACCGACGCGTGCGCGCATGCTCGGCGAGCAGGCCCTCGCGTTCGGCGACGTCGACGATCGCGCCGGCGACCGCGCCACAGCGCGAATCGATCGGCCGCGCGAACAGGCGGTCGAGCAAGTCCGCCGCGCGCGGCCGGCAATCGGAATCCATGAACAGCACCCACTCGTTGGCCGCGGCGGCCGTGCCCGCGTTGCGGGCGTGGTACGACGATCGCTCGCCGATCGCACGCAGACGACGGACGGGTGGCCTCGGTTCGCGCAGCGCAGCCGGCGAGTTGTCGACCAGGATGAGCTCGTCGCGGTCGCTCAGCGCCAGGCTGCTCAGGCGCGCACAGACCTCATCGGCCCGCGCCTGCGAGCCGCTGAAGGGCACGATGACGCTGACGGCGGGACGAGCGGCTGGTGTGCCGGGGTCCGAGTTGCGTGCCAACGCGCTTGGGCATCATAGGCGCCTCTGAAGGACGCGCAGCAACCGAGTTATGTCGTCGTCGCGGTGCACCCGATGCTCCCCGAGAGCCCGTACCAGCAGCTGCTGCATTCGGCGCTGGAGGAGCGCGGCGCCCGGATCGCGCTGAACGCACCGCTCCGCGCGTCATGGGCGATCCGGTTGGGCGGCCAGATCGATGTCGTCCATCTGCACTGGCTGGAGTACCTGGTTGGCTCGAACGATCGCGAGACGCTCAAGCCGGCCCGCATGATCGTCCGCGGCCTGCGGCTGCTCGCGACGCTCGCCCTGTTGCGTGCGCGCGGTGTGCGCGTGGTCTGGACGGTGCACAACCTCACGCCGCACGATGCGCTGTTGCCGAAGCTCGACCTGGCCTTGGCTCGTGCCTGCGCCCGTCTGTCGAATCGGCTCGTCGTGCACTCGCGCTACGCCGCGTCGAGTGTGGCCCTGGCCTACGGTGCGCGAGACGCGATCGTCGCCTACCACGGCAACTTCGTCGACTACTACCCCGCGGCTGCCGCGACTCGGGAGCAGGTGCGTTCACGGCTCGGTATCCCAGTCGACGCCCATGTCTTCCTGGCCTTCGGCCAGGTTCGCGCCTACAAGCGCCTGCCCGAGCTGGTGCAGGCGGTGCGCGGGCTGCCGCGCGACGACGTCCGCCTTCTCGTCGCCGGGCGGCCGATTCCGGCCGCGGCGGGGGAGGCGATCGCCGCAGCGGCGGACGGCGATCCACGGATCGTGCTGCGCTTGGAGCACATCGCCGATGGCGAGGTCGCGGCGCTGCACGAGGCATCCGACGTGGCCGTCATGCCCAATCGCGAGGTCTTCTCCAGCGGTGCGCTCCTGCTGGCGCTCTCGCTCGGCGTTCCCGTCATCGCCCGGACGCCGTCGACCGCCGGCGAGCTGGCTCCGCCGCCGGCCGTTCAGCCTTATGGGCCGGGCGCGCTTTCCGAAGCGCTGCTGGCCAGCATGGAGTTGGACCGCGCGACAACCCGAGCGGCGGCGCTGCGAGCGGCCGCGGACTATCCCTGGGATCGCACGGCGCGCGCGGTCCTCGAAGCCTACGGCGTTACCGGACGACCCTGAACTGCAAGCGGCGCTCGCTCGACTTCGCGCGGGCGGAGTCCGTCGCCTGAAGGCGCGCTCGGTAGAGCCCCGCCTTCAGCGGATGTTTGCGGAGGTAGCCCGAGAAGAGCTTGGTTCGGCTGCCGGCGCGGCCGGAGGTGTGGATGGTGCCCAGCCACTGGTAGCGCCGGCAGGGACGGCTTCTCGCGGCGCCGCGCCGTGGGGGCAGGCAGTGCACCCGTCCCGACCGCCGTACTCGCCTGCCCGGCAAGATGCGATCGATCGCGATCGTGACGGTCGCGCGCTCGGAGAGCGTGTAGCGAAAGCCGCTGCCGCGATGCGTGTGCGTCCGTCGCGCACGTCCGCGCACGCCGCTTCGCTTGACGGCGAACGTGCGACGCACCATCCGGACCTTCGTCAGGCGCGGCCGTTGGTTGCGGCTGATCGATCCGCGACCGCGCCTGAGCTCGAGCACCTCGACCCGATCCGACACGCGAAGCGTGATGTCGCCGTTGCGAGCGAACTTCACGGGGGCCGACGACATCTGTCCGGCGTCGTCGAGGCGGTGAAGCGTCGCGCTGACCAGGTGGTTGCGCACGTTCACCGTGACCTGCTGATCGGGCACGGCAAGGTCGCGGCGGGCGGCGCGGTCGTCCGGCGCGCCCTTGCGTGCGCCGTTGTCGAAGCTCGAGCGCTCCTGCCAGAGCGCCAGGAAGAAGCGGCCGTCGCGCTTCTGCAGCAGCGTCCGGTGCACGCGCTCGGTCTGACCGCTCAGCGCGAAGGAGAGCGTGCTCGTTCTGAACGGAGGGCCGGGGTCGGCGAGCAGCCCGAGCAGGCTGCGGACGGCGGTGTACGCGGGCTTCTCGCTCCCGTCATTTCGCAGCAGCCCGAAATGGCTGTTCGGCTGGCCAGAGGACGGGTCCGCGCGGAGGTCGATGAGCTCGTACAGGTAGGTGCGCACGAAGCGGAGGTTGAACTGATCCAGCAGCAGGCGCGGCATGTACTTGCCGGCCGCCAGCTCGCTGACTGCGCGCTGCGCCTTGGGCGGAGACGGCCCGTTGAGCGCGTTGTGATAGCCGGTCTCCGTGGCGATCATCGGCTTGGTGCCCGTCGGCCGGCGGTACTTGGGCAGCAGCGATTCGGTGGTCCGTCCGTTGATGTCCCCGCAGCCCGGGCAATAGCCGCCCGGAAACGGGTGCCAGTTGCCGAAGTCGGCCTGCGCGCTCAGGTCGCCCACCGCTTCCGGGCGGAACGCGATCGCGGGGCCTATGACCGCCACGTTGCTCAGCGACGGATCGCCGCGGACGGCCGAATGAAGCGCCGTCTGGGTCGCGATTGTCTGCTGCGGCCACGGCGGAGAACCAGGCGGCAACTTGCGCAGGTCGGGCTCGCTGGGACCCTCGAAGGCCTCCACGGCGCCGTTGCACCACGCGTCGACGGCGCCGAGCCTGTCCATGCGCGTCGCTGCCCCGGACACCGTCGTGAACGCGGTTTGCAGATCGAAGCGAACGCCGGCCGCGGCCAGGGAACGGCAGTGCTGGTAATACAGCGTGTTGGGGCCCGTGCCATCGTCGGTGTAGGCGCCGTCGCGCACATGCCGGATGCCGAGCGCCAGCAGCTTTGGCCTGATCACCGTGTCGAACGCGTTGACGTACGGCGTGCCGTCGAAGTGCAGGTGCGTGTTGACGCCGACCGAGTCGACGAACGCGTCCGCGGACCGCGCCGGCACCGGGGGCGCGGATTGAGCGAAAGCCGATCCGCCGCCCGCCCCGGCGCACGCGAACAGCGATGCCAGCGCGAGTGTTGTCGCCCGCCTCAACACCTGGCGGCAAGCTAGCAGCGCTCTGTCGTGTCGGGGTTAGGGTCGCTCGGCGACGACGCGCCGGGCTCCGCCGGCCGGGGCACGTCGCATGCCGCGGCGAACGATCGCGAACGCCTCGCGAAGATCGTGCGGGGCGAGGATCGCAAGGGTGAGGAGATAGATGGCGATGCTGGTCGCCAGTGCCGCCGCGCTGGCGACCAATGCGCCCGGCACTGTCTGGGCGACCCACCAGCCGGTGGCGGCGCCCGCGGCGACCGCGACGACCGGACGAGCCATGCCGGCGACGACGTCGAGTCGCACCTGGCGCCTCGCATAGCGGGTCAGCAGCACCAGGTCGATCGACGCGGAGACGCACCAGCCGATCCCCAGCGCCTTCACGCCGAGTCCGGGAAGCAGTGGCGCGCTGACCGCGAACCACACGACCGTGTGGGTAACCGTCACGCGCAGCACCTGGTCGAGACGTCCGCGGGCGGACAGCAGCCCGGCGCAGATCGTCGACATCGGCCCTGCGATCATCAGCCCCGCGGCAGACCACGCGACGGCGGATACCGCGGGCTCCCAGCGCTCGCCGAACACGAACGGGATCAGGGCCGGCGCAGCGCCGATCAGGACGGCGACGGCGGCCCCGGTCATGATCGCGGTCACGCGAAGCGCCCGTTGCAGGGTTGGCCCGAGCTCCTCCTGCGCCGCGATCAGCCGAGCGATCGCGGGATAGGAGACCCTCCGCAGGCTCTCGAGCACGAGCAGGACGACCTGGACGATGCGATACGCGAGCGACCAGTAGCCGAGCGTCGTCAGCCCGGCAATGGCGCCGGTGACCACGATGAGCCCCTGATCGCGGACGAGGGAGATCAGGTTGACGCTCTGAAAGCGCAGCCCAAAGCCCAACAGCGGGCGCACCGTGGCCCACGACCAGCGCGGGCGCACGAGGTGCGGCTCGAGCGTGGCCACGATCAGGCCGGTCCCGACCAGAGCACGCACCACGACCGCCCCGGCCACTCCCCACACCCCGGCGCCGAGCACGACCGCGCCGATCGCGACCAGGTTGTAGGCGATGATCTCGACGACTTCGGCGCGCACGAGCGCGCCGTAGTCCAGGCGGCGCTCGGCCATCAGGGCCGCAGGCGCGCGCAGCGCGTCGATCGGAAGCGAGCACGCCATGATCGCCGCCACCGCGCCGGTCGTCCCGATCGGCACGCCGATCGCGGCGGTCAGGACGACGATCGCGGTCGCCAGTCCCAGCTGCAGCGCCACGATCGCCTCGAACTGGCGCCGGCTCGGCGTGGTTCGTGCCCGGATCAACTGGGCCCCGATTCCGCCGTCGGTGACGAAGTTCGCAAAGACGACGAACGTGAAGCCGAGGGCGAGGACGCCGAACTGCTCGGGGACGAGCAGCCGAGCCAGGGCGACATTTCCGGCGAAGCCCACGACCCGGATCGCGACGCCGCGCATCCCGACGGTCATCACGCCGTGGACGGCCCGTGCCTTCACCTCGCCGGCGGAAAGCTCGTCCGCGTGTGGCGGCGAACCGTCTTCCCGCTGCCGGGAACCCGTCATCGGCGCTATTGTGCCGCGGGCCCGGGGGGGAACCCGGACTGCACGATCACTTCGCTTCCCGTCACCCGACGTGCGATGCCGGACATGCGGCGTATGGCGGCCCGCATGCCGTTGGCGGTGGCGGGCGCCGTGGCGCTCGCGGTCGTGCTGCTCGTTCACGGGTTCGTGCCCGGGCTGATCACCGATGGGCCGTGGGACTACCTGCTCGAGGGCGACATGCGCTGCCTCGACCAGCTCGGCGCCCACGCCCTGACCTCGTGGTGCCACGCCTACGGGCAGCCGCTCGGTTATCCGTTCCTCAGCAGCGGGCCGCTTGCGTTCGCCGGCTGGGCCTTCATGGAGGTGACCGGGCTGGGGTCGTATGCGGGGTACCTGTTCGCGGGGGCGCTGTTCGACGCGACCGCGCTCGCCGGCGGCTACGGCCTGCTGCGGACGCTCGGCACCGGACGGGTCGTCGCGCTGATCGGAGCGTTGGCCTATCTGTTGTCGCCGACGGTCGTGGGGATGGGCGGGTTCGGCGGGACGTTCAGCGGGGTCGCGTTGCTGCCGGCCTATGCGCTGCTCGACCTGTGGCTGATCCGCGCCTTCGAGCGCGGCGATCGCACGGTCATCGCGATGGTCGCGGCCGGCTATGTGGCCGCCAAGACCTGCGCGCTGTTCATGGATGGCTACTCGTTCGTGTTCTGGGCGCTCATCAGCGCCGCGCTGTGGGCGTGGCCGGTCCTGCGGCCCGGGGTCGCGATGCGTCGACGGATCGTCCAAGCCGGGACGGTGGTCGGCGCCTCGGCGGTCGCGGTGGCGTCCTATTGGCTCTACGTGCCGGCGGTGGCCGACGCGAGCCCGATGGACGTCTTTCGATCGATGGGGCTCGACCTGTCGACGCTTGTGCTGCCCACGCACTACGTCTGGGTGTTCGACCTCGTGGGCGCGACGTCCGACCACACCACCCTGTGGGGCGACGGTACGAACTCGGCGTACAACTACGTCGGCGTTGTCGGTTTGGGGCTGGCGGGCGTGGGGCTCGTGATGCTTCGCCGCCGGCCGCAGGTCGTGGCGCTTGCGGCGGCCGGAGCGATCGCCTTCGGCTTGTCACTCGGGCCGTCGCTGAAGATCGACGACGTTCGCGGCCCGGCGCAAACCCAGCCGACGTCACAGTCCTACATGATGCCGACGGGCCGCGCGACCGTCGACTTCCCGTGGTACCGGGTCTACCGCGTGCCCGGCGTAGCGAACATGCGGGCGACGTATCGCTGGAGCGCCGTCACGCGCTTCGCGCTCGTCGTGCTGGCGGCCCTCGCGGTCGACCGGTTGATGCGCAGGACGCGTTGGCGGATGGCAGCGGGTGCGCTCGCGGTCTTGGCGCTGGTCGAGACGGCCCCGAACGTGCCGCTGCTGGTCTCGGAGCACCGCGACTTCTACGACAGCCGTGGCGCGATGCGCGCGTCGGTCGTGGGGGATCTGCAGGCAGCGACGCGGCCGGGTGAGTCGGTGTTCTTCCTCAGCCCGGATGGCATCTACAACGACTATCTCGCCAATTTCCTCGTCCCGACGGCTCGCTTGACGTCGTTCAACGCGGGCGGCGACAAGAACGCGTTGCTGACGCGCGACGCGTGGCCGCGGCCGATCGCCGCGGTTTCCCGACCGCAGGTCGACGCCGGCGACGTCGTCCGCGCCCTCGAGTCCGGCGACGTCGATGTCGTGATCGCCCCGCTCTTCCATCTGCGGTGGGCGGCGTACTCGTGGCCGCCGCCGCAGTCCGGTCGCCGCGCCGCGCGGCGCCGCTTCGCGCCGCTCGTCGACGACCCGAGGCTGAACGCGCGTGTCTATCCGTGGTTCACGACCCTTCGCCTGCCGCGATGACGCCGGTCGCTACCGTTCCGGGCGTGTTGCGGCGAAGCGGTCTCACCGTGCCGACGCAGCGAGTCGCGCGGCGCGTTGCCCACCGGCCCCTGATGGCCTTTCGGCGTCGCTACTACGCGGACGGCAGCGGGGCGGCGCTCGTCGACCGTCTCCCGGACGCGATCCGCGAGGGGTTGGGGCTCGACGACGAGAGCGCGCGGTTGACCCGCCGCATCGAGATCGGCGCCGGGCCGTACCCGCGTCCCGGCTACGTGCACGTCGACGCCGACCCGAACGCCCGCCACCTCGAGGCGGAGGCGCTGGCCTGGGATCTGCCGTTCCCGGATGGGTGGGCGAACGAGATCTCCTCGGTGCACGTGCTCGAGCACGTGCACCCGCGCCGCCTGCAGACGACGCTGCGCGAGTGGCATCGGGTGCTGCGTCCCGGCGGCGTGGTCCGCGTCCACGTGCCCAACTCGCCGGCCCTGATGCAGGCGTGGCTGGCGGCCGAGGGGACCCGCGAGAAGTGGATGCTCGCCGGAGCGGTGCTCGGGATGTACGGCGGGCCCCACGTTCGCGGCCCCGAAGACCTGCCGACCGACGCCGACCACCAGATCCTGTTCGACCGCGAACTGCTTCTCGCCAGTCTCGGCGAGGCGGGATTCGTCGACGTGGCCGACCTCACGGAGACCGTGACGGATCGTCACACCGAGGGCTGGAAGGAGGTGGTGGACCGCTGCTCGATCGTGGCAGAGGGCCGCAAGGCGACGGCGCCGTCGTCGACCGGTTGACCGACGAGCTGCGGCTCGAGGAGCTCGGCGTTGCCGTCCTGGTCTACGGGCAGTCCAACGGGCACGTCGAGCTGATCGAGGACCTCCGCGCCGCAGGCCTGGAGGACGAGCATCTCATCGTCGTGCACAACCCGGATCGTCCGACCGACGGCTGGCGTCCGGTGTCCCCGGATGGCGCGACCGTCATCGCGCTGGAGCGCAACGTCGGCTACGCCGCCGGCATGAACCGGGCCATCGACGCGTTTGCCGCGCGGGGCCTGAACGCCGTTTTGCTCCTCACCCACGACGTCCGCGTTCAGAGAACGACGTTGCGGGCCCTCGTCGCGGCGGCAAACGCGGCCCCGGGCTATGGCGTTCTCGGTCTTGCCGTGCGCGGCGCCGGAGGGGTAGAGACGTCGTACGGCTCGTTCCTACGTGGGGACGGGATCGTCGAGCACGTCACGCGGCGTCCCGACGGCGAGGGCGTGGCGGACAGCATGTTCGTCGACGGTTCGGCAATGTTCGTGCGGGTGAACGCCTGCGGGCCGTCGCCGCTGCCCGAGCGCTACTTCATGTACTTCGAGGAAGCGGAGCTCTGCTCGAACGTCCGGCGCCGCGGATGGGGGGTGGGGACCGCTCTCGATGCCGCCGCAACCTCGGTCTCGGGGATCCGGCACCGCCGCGCCGCGTTTCAGTACCTGTACGTCCGCAACGGGCTGGATTGGGCCTGGCGACACCAGGGGCGGGGAGCGGCTCTGAGGTATCTGGCGCACGAGCTTCGGCGTGCGGCAGTCGACGTTCCCAAGCCAGGAGGACGCCGCTTTCGCGACTCACAGCAGCGCCGTGCCGGCTACGAGGCGCTCCTGGCGCGGCTGCTCGGTGTGGGCGACTTCCTGCGCCGGCGCTGGGGCCCGCCGCCCGAGCTTCTTCTGCGCGCCAGCGACGTTCGCAACGTCTGATGCCGCCAACTCCTCTTCGTATCGGCTTCCTGCACCTCGGCGACCCGCGCGGCGGCGTGCATCGCTACGGGAAGCTGCTGGCCGATGCCATGCGCCGGCAGCCCGGAGTCGAGGTCGTCGAACGCTCCGCCGACGGAGCACCCTTTGCACTCGCCGGGGCGATTGCGCCATTGCGGCGGGCCGATGTGGCCGTCGTCCAGTACAGCCGGCACCACACGTGGGCGCCGGGGCGGGTCCGTCTCCTGCAGCTGCTGTTGACGCATCTGTACCTGCGGCGCCGATCGATCGTCGTGTTGCACGACGTCTCCGAGCCCGGTACCAGCGGTCGCGTCGAGGAATGGGCACTCGGCCTGAACCTGCGCATGGCGCGCCATGTCGTCGTGCACACGACCCATGAGCGCGACCGCCTCGCGCACCGTGGCCCGACGCGACGGGTCGCCACGATCCCGCACTTCGTCGAAGCTCGGCGCCTGCCCGACCGTGAGGCAGCGCGACATCGCTTCGATGCTCGGCCGGACGACATGCTGCTGGGGATGGTGGGCTGGATCCACGCGCGCAAGAACCAGCGCGCCGCCGTCGAGACGCTGGCCCTCCTCGGCCCGTCGGCTCGACTGTGGCTCATCGGAGCCGCCGCAGCCGACCACGAGTGGTACGCGCGGGAGCTGCGGCGACTGGCCGACGATCTCGGTGTCGGCGACAGGTTCGAGATCACCGGCTACCTGTCCGACGACGACCTCGATGCGCGGCTGGCTGCGCTCGACGTCGGCCTGTGCCCGTACACGGACGCCTCGGCATCGGGCTCGTTCGCGACGCTGATCGCCTCGGGCCGACCGATCGTGGCCACCGATCTGCAGGCCTTCCGCGACCAGCAGCAGCACGTCGGCAAGCGCGTGCGACTCGTCGCCCAACCGACGCCGGAGCGGCTGGCCACGGCAGTGCGAGAGGTCGGCGCAGAGGCCAACGGTCGCGGTGCCGACCCGCCGCCGGAGCTCTCGCCCGATGCCGTCGCCCGCCGCTACCTCGAGCTTGTGCGTTGAAGTCCGACGAGGTCAGAGCGGTCGTGCGCAGCTCCCGGCAAATCGACGGCTGGTTCCTGCCCGACGCTGCGCAGCTGTTCGGCCTGCTGGACGAGGCCCAGCGCCGGGCGGGCATCACGGGCGACCTGTTCGAGATCGGCGTCCACCATGGCCGCAGCACGGTGCTCCTCGCCCACATGGCGCAGGAGTCCGAGCGCGTGAAGGTCTGCGACGTGTTTGGCGAGCAGGAGGCGAACCCGTCGCGATCAGGGCAGGGTGACCGCGCCATCTTCGAGCGCAACATGGCGGCGTTCGCGCCACCCGGGCGCGAGGTCGACGTCTTCGAGACGTCCAGTGATCAGCTGACGCCCGAGGAGATCGCCTCGCCCTGTCGCTTCTTCCACGTCGACGGAGGACATCTGGTGGAAGAAGCGCTCGGCGATCTCCGACTCGGTGCCTCGGTGCTGCACGACCGTGGCGTCCTCGTCGTCGACGACCCCTTCAAACCCGAATGGCCCGGCGTGACCGAGGCGATCGTCCGCTTCCTCGACGAGCACGCTGACCTTGTGCCGGTGGTGCTCGGGTTCAACAAGCTCGTGATCTGCCCGCGGGCCGCGCGCACGACCTACGACGAGGCGCTCGCTGACCCGTGGTCGTATGTCGACCGGCGCGTCTGGGAGGTGAAAGAGCTGCCTATCGCCGGGTCGGCGACGCGCATCTTCATGATCCCGAACTACCGCCAGATCGGGGGCCTGGATCGCTGGGCAGCGCGCGCGGTGTGGTTGAGGATCGCGCTGCGCGACCGGGCTGCCCGGATGATGCAGACCATGCGCCGCGAGGCTCGCGACGGTCCGTGCCCGCCCGCATGAGCAGCACCGCCCCCAGCGCGAGCATCGCCAGTGCCGCGAGGGCACCGAGGACGCGTGGGATGCGCGCGGCCGGCGTCATCCACCACCACTGCGCCACGACCGAATAGAACTTCTGGTCGGCCACGGTCTGGTGTGCAGTGGCGACGTTCGGGCGGTTGACGATCTCGCGGACGTCCTGGCGGCGGGCGTCATCGATCTGGCGGCGCGTCGAGCCCCAGACGGCGATGCCGGGGTTGTCGCTGAGACTCCAGTACATGTCCGACGCCCGCCCGCCGCGGTCCTCGTGTTCCGCGAATGCCCGCTGGTAGAAGCCCGGGAACGTCGGCGCAACGAGCAGGACGCCGAGCAGCGCAAGCACGGGGGCCAGCCGGCCGACGCGGCCCTTCAGGCTCCATGCCGCGGCGACGGTGAGTGGGACTGCGGCGACGAGGTATCTCGAGCCCCAGTTGTAGCCGCGGCCGGGATTGGCGAGGTGCAGCGCGAGCGCTCCGACGAAGACCGCCAGCGCTGCCCAGGCCAGTTCGCAGCGCCTGCGTACCAGGGCGTAGATCCCGAGGATCGCGATCGGCGAGTAGAGGAGCACTCCGCGCCCGGGGCTGATGGTCAAGAGACCGAACGCCTTGACGAGGCTGGCGGGGCTGAGCGCCGACCCGTGGATTTCGCGCGCTTCGCCGCCGAAGTTCCACGGATCCCCGAAGCGCGCGACGTTGTACGCGACGTAGGCAGCCGACCCGATCGCGGTGGCGGCGACTGCCATGACCAGCGGTTGGCGCTCGCGACGAGACAAGGCGAAGACGGCGCCCAGCAGCACCCCAATCAGGACCATCTGCGGCTTGGCCAGGATCAGCAGGGCGATCCCGACCCCGGCCCAGAGTCTGCTGCCGCGGTAGAAGCCCCAGACGACGACGAGGACGAGGGCGGCGGCGAGGACGTCGGCGAAGAACGACCTGTAGTACACCGCCACCTCGGTCGCGAACGCGCTGGTGAGACCGGCGAGGATCGCGCGGTTGCGGGACGCGCCGAACTCGCGCGCGAACAGCACCGTGAAGGTCGCGACGCCGGCCGCCGCCAGCGTTGGGACCAGCTGTGCAGCAAACTCGCCGATGTACTCCTGCGACTGCCCGACCGCCGCCGCCGCGGCGCGGCCCACGCCGACGAGTGGCGCCGCGAGGATCGACTGCAGGGGATAGAACGTGCTGAAGCACCGGCCGCCTTCGCCCGGGATCCCCACGTCGCAAGGCACGGCGATGGAGCCATGTGTCGCCAGCGACGTCGCGACGGCGAGCATCGACGCCCCGTCGATCGAGACATTGCCGGGCGGCATGAG
>DATBKW010000411.1:0-7800 GCA_036555665.1 Solirubrobacteraceae bacterium
GATGGCGATCTCAGCCCATTGGTCGTCGCCGCGCAGCGTCACCTCCACGGCGCTCGCCTTGGCGTACTTGGCGACGTTCGTCAGCGCCTCGGCGGCGACGAAGTACAGCGCCGCCTCGTGAGCGGCAGGCAGGCGCCTGTCGAGGTCGGCATCGAGCTCGACCGGCACCGGTGACCGCGCGGCGAGCGCCTGGAGGGCCGCCGGCACGCCGCGCTCCGTGAGCACCGCCGGATGGAGCCCGCGCGCCAGCTCGCGCAGCTCGGCGAGCGCCGTCTGCAGGTCCTCGATGCAGCCCTGAAGCGCCATCGCGGTGGAAGGCTCGGCCGACCTCGCCACGAGCTGCAGCGACACCGCAAGGGCGACAAGACGCTGCTGGGCGCCGTCGTGGAGGTCGCGCTCGATCCGCCGGCGAGCGTCATCGGCGGCCGCGACGATGCGCGCGCGCGACTCTTGGAGCTTGATCCGCGCATCGACGTTGGCGATCGCCTGCGCGACAAGCTCGGCGAACGCACCGAGGCGCGCCTCCGCGTCGGCGCCGAACGGGTCGGTCTTGGAGCCTGCCGCAAACGCACCCCACAGACGGCCGTCCACGAGGATCGGCGCGGCCACGGTCGCTCGCACCCCGCTCGCTCGAACCTCCCCGGCAAAGCTCCCCGGCAAGCTCTCGTAGGAGTCGACCCGCGCGGGCGCCACGGTCTCCAGCGCGCGGGCCATCGCGCCCTGCGGGACGGGCTCGAACTGCCTACCCACCCTGAAGGGGGATGGGTCGATGTCCGGTGCTGTCCACGTCGCGACAAAGGTCGCGCGGCCCGGAGCGTCGTGACGCGCCGTCACCACCGTGTCCGCTTCCAGGTGGCGTCCGACCTCCTCGGTGACGAGCGCGAGCACGTCTCCGGGCGCATGCTCTCGCGCGATGAGCGTCGCCACGCGGCGCAGCGCCTCTTCCTCCTTCAGACGGGCGCGCAGGGCATTTTGGAGCCGCTCGTTCTCCACCACGAGCTGCGCGGGATACGCCTCCGTCGTGTGGACAGCCCGATCGCCCACGGCGTGATCGTCCCACGAACGCCAGGTGCTTGCGCGCGCTGCACCGGTGCGAAAGGCTCGCGCCTCCGCCGACAAGGAGGCGAAGGCATGGCCGACACCAACGTAGCGACGCCCGCGCTGCAGGCGTTGCTCGACGCATTCAACGCCCACGACGTCGACGCGATCATGTCGTTCTTCACCGACGACTGTGTCTTCGACATGCCGCGAGGACCCGCCCCCGGCGGGCGGCGCCTGACCGGCAAGCAGCAGGTCCGGGCAGGGATTCAGTCGCGCTTCGACGGGATTCCCGACATCCAGTACGGCGATGACCGCCATTGGACGTGCGGCGACCGCGGCGTATCGGAGTGGACGATCCGCGGCACGCAGACGACGGGGGAGCCCATCGAGGTGCGCGGCTGCGACCTGTTCGAGTTCACCGACGGGAAGATCAGCCGCAAGGACTCCTTCTGGAAGATCGTCGACTGATCCGCGTTCACGTTTCCGGCGGCGTGACGCAGCGGCGCCTGGCGCTCCACCAGGCCAGCGGAACGGCGGCGGCGATCAAGACCACGCCTTCCCCCGGCGCGCCGCGCAGCCACAGCAGCGCGCCGGCGAGGCACATCACGACGAGCGTTAGCACGGACAACCGCATCCCTTGCACCATAAGGACGCCCGGCCGACGCGCCGGCGGTGTTGTACGCGCACGGACCGCGTGACATTCGACACAGAGAGCGAGGTCGTGGAAGGACGGGGTACGCGCCTGGCGTCTGGGATGGGGTGTGGGAGCCGCAGCGGTCATCCCGCCGACAAGCAACCCACCCCAGAAAGGGGCACGGCATGTTCAGCAGCACCCTCAAGCGGCCAGTCGCAACCTTCGGCGTCGTGGCAGGACTGCTCGCGGCCGCCGTACCGGCCGGCGCCGCCGGTCTTGCCGGCACCAACCCCGGCCAGCCGAACGATGTCCGCCCCGCGGCCGGCGCCGCGTCGCAGGGAATCATCATGAGGGACGGTGGCCCCTGCGACCCGATCCGCCACATGGGCTGCTGAGTCCCGTGGGCGGACCAGCGAAGAGGCGGGGTACGCTGGGGCCGGTCGCTTGCTTGCCGGCGATGAGCAGCCTGCACCCCGCGAGTACGCCGCCACGGCTGTTGACTTCGTCGAGGAGGAGTGTCGACCCGCACGCCCGCTCGTCGTCCGTTGCGACCGCGACGCACGGCGCGATGGCGCTGCTGGCTTCTGCCTCAACGCAGCAGCCATGCTGAAGCTCAGCTGCGACGCCTCGTCTGGGCCCGGGTCGAGTGGGTTGAAGTCCGGGTCATGACGCAGGAAATCCACGTCGATCCGGGCGTGCAGGTCCCGCCCGCACAGGATCTGCCAGTTGGCCCACACGTTTACCTGCCTGCCGGCCGCGACAAAGCCGCGCCGGCAGCATCCGCCGGGCCGTTTCTCAGCGGAGAGGGAGGGATTCGAACCCTCGAACGAGGTTGACCCCCGTTACGCGATTTCCAGTCGCGCCCGTTCAACCGCTCCGGCACCTCTCCAGGCTCCGGAAGCGTAGCCGCTCACCCGCGCGGCGCGGCGGCCCAGAGGCGCTCGGGGTCGACGTCGCTCGCGGCGGCCGCGACCGGGCGTCCGAGGGCGCCGGCGCGCGGGTTGAGAACGATCACGTGGGTCGGCGCGTGGGCGGCGATCCGCGCCGCGACGCCCGCGCCCAGCGTCGCGTGCTCGTTCTCCGGCCCGATGACGATCAGCCCGGCGGCCAGCTCGGCCGCGCGGCGCAGGATGCGCTCGGCGACGTCGGCGTGTGTGCCGAAGCTGTGCAGCGTCTCGCCGGTGACGCGCGCGCCCGACTCGCGCAGCTCGGCCACGGCGCCGTCGAGCACGGCGCGCGCCTCGTCGGCGGTCTCCAGGTCGACGGCATCTTCGCCGGCGATCACGTCGCTCTCGAGGACGTGCAGCACGTGTACGGCGCCGCCGCGGGCGCGGGCCAGCGGGACGGCCATCGCGCTGACCTGGAGCGCCGTGGCGCCGGCCACCGCTACGACCATCGGTGCGGGCGCAGCCGGCGCGGGCGCAACCGGGGCGGCGACCGCGGGCGCCTCGGCGGCCGGAACGAGCGCGTCGCGGTAGACCCACAGCAGGCCGATGGCGATCGTGGTCATGCCCGCGCCGAGGTAGAAGGGCGAGCCGATGCTGACGTGCTCGGCGAGCTTGCCGGCCACGAATGGCGCGATCGCACCGCCACAGAAGCGCACGAAGCTGTAGGCGGCCGAGGCGACGGGGCGCGCCACAGGCGCCGACTCCATGACGACCTGCGTCATCAGCGTGTTGATGACACCCAGGAAGGTGCCGGCCAGGACGACGCAGACGATCAGCGCGGTCTGCGACGCGTGTAGCGCGCCCATCGCGAGCAGCAGGCCCGCCATACCGGCCATCGAGGCGGCAAGGCCGGGGACGTCGCCGAAGCGACGCGAGACGCGCGGCGCCACGAAGACCGCGAAAACCGCCAGCATCACGCCCCACCCGCAGAAGACGTAGCCGAGCTGGTGGATGCCGAGACCGAGAGGGAACGGCGTGTACGCCAGCAGCGTGAAGAAGCCGAAGTTGTAGAAGACCGCGATCAGGCCGCTGCCGCGGCTCGCGCGGTGGCGCAGGGCGCGCAGCGGTTCGAGCACCGACACCCGCTCGCGCGCGGGCGGCGCGGGCGTGCGGTCGAGCAGGACCGCGATCGCCACGAGCGCGATCGTCATCAGCACCGCGACGCCGAAGAACGGGCCGCGCCAGCTGATCGCCCCGAGCTCGCCGCCCAGCAGCGGGCCGACCGAGATGCCGAGGCCGAGGGCGGCCTCGTAGAGCATCACCGCGCCGGCGACGCCGCCGCTGGCCGAGCCGATGATCACCGACAGCGCTGTGGCGATGAAGAGCGCGTTGCCGAGGCCCCAGCCGGCGCGCAGGCCGACGATGGCGCCGATGCTGTCCGACGCGCCGGCCAGCGCACTGAAGGCGACGATGAGCACGAGGCCGGCGAGCAGGGTGCGCTTGGCGCCGATACGGCTGGCGACCGCGCTGGTGACCAGCATCGAGATGCCGGTGAACGCGAAGTAGCTCGTGAACAGCAGCTCGACCTGGCTGGGCGAGGCGTCGAGGTCCTTGGCGATGGCGGGCAGGATCGGGTCGACCAGGCCGAGGCCCATGAACGAGACGACGGCCGCGAAGGCCACCGCCCAGACCGCCTTGGGCTGCGAGAAGAACCCGCCGCCCGTCTCAGTGTGCGCGTGCGCGCGTGAAGTCATCGTGCATCTCCCTGCTGCAGGCCCTCGATGAGCGCCTGCAGCGCGTGCGTCGCCGTCAGCAGATCGGCGACCTCTTCGTCGGACATCGCGAGCATGTGATCGCGCAGGGCGCCGCGGTAGTCCGCGCGCACCTCCGCCAGCGCCTCGCGTCCCGCCGCTGTCAGCGAGACGAGGACGACGCGGCCGTCGGCCGTATCGCGCTCGCGAGTGACCCAGCCGCGCTCCTCCATCCGCTTGACCATGAGCGTCGTCGTCGGCTGGGCGAGGCCTTCTCGCCCAGCCAGCGCGGTGATCCGCTGTGGCCCGCCGTCGAGTGCGGCCAGCACGCTCGCCTCCGAGCGCGAAACGCGGCGGCGCGTGTGCTGCAGGAGCAGGCGCGTCGCCAGCGAGGCGCTCGGGATGAGCGACGCCGCGATCTCGTCGATCGCCGTGGCCCGGGCGGTGGTCGTCGCTGAAGTCACATTGTAAGTATATATAATTTTACAATGTTTCTCAACAAGCGAACGACCCCCCGCGCGACGAACGTCCGTGACGTACCAACCCTGTTGTTACATCCGGGACGTTCGTCGCGAGCGGGGGCGGCTACAGCTGCCAGGCGCCGTCGCGCAGCACGGGCAGGTCTTCGCCCTCGCGCGTGACGCCGGTGACGGCGACGTCGTCGCCGCCGATCATGAAGTCGACGTGAATCGACGAGTGGTTCAGGCGCGGATGGTCCTCTTCGCCGGCCGTGAACCGGTAGCTCTCGCCCAGCGCGATGTGCGACGCGGCGTTCTCGTCGAGCAGCGTGTCGAAGAAGACGGTGTCGAGCCGGCCGATGCGTCCCTCGCCGTCGACCAGCGCAACCTCGCCGAGGCGCGATGAGCCCTCGTCGCGCGCCGCGTAGCTGCGCAGGACGTCGGCGCCCTCGTCGGCGTCGATACGCACCGCCTCCCCGGCCTTGAACTCCACCTCGAGCCCCTTGATGATCGAGCCGGCGATGACCAGCGGCTTGGTCGCGCGCACGACGCCGTCCGTGCGCTTCGGATCCGGCGCGCCGAAGATCTCCTCCGAGGGCAGGTTGGGCATGTGGTCGATGCCGTCGACGGTCTGAAAGCGCGCGGCCATGAACTTCGTCGTCGGCAGCAGCCCGACGGTCAGGTTCGTCCCCGGGCCCTCGAAGCGCAGCGCGTCGAAGCGCCGCTCGGTCACCCGGTCGGCGGTCGCGACCAGGAAGTCCGAGCGCTCCTTCCACGCGGCGACCGGGTCGGCGTCGTCGAGGCGGCAGACGTGCAGGATCTGCTCGGAGAGGCGGGCGAGCGCCTCGTCGTCGGGCAGGCCCGAGTGCACCTGGCGCGCCCAGCCAACGGTCGGGTAGGGCACGATGGTCCAGTTCGTCGTGCGCTCGTTGACCACGATGCCGGCCTCGCGGATGAAGGGGAGCTGGTCGCGGCCGGTGCGCCGCGGATCGAGGTCGTCGAGGAGGCCGGGCGTCGCCGGCCCCGAGAGCGCGACGCGCGCGCAGCGCTGGCGCCCGAGCTCCAGCAGGCGCTGCCCGTACCACGACGGCACGAAGTCCAGCGAGTCCTCGTCGGCATAGAGGATGCGGGCGCGCTTGACGTGCATGTCGAAGTACTGCACGTCGACGAACTGGGCGCCGTGCCTGTAGGCGCTCGCGGCCAGCGCCCGGACCATCGCCTCCTTGCCGAGCTCCGACCCGATCGCCACGACCTGGCCCTTCTGCACGTTGGCGGCGAAACCGATGGCCAGATCGGCGAACCGCTCGAGGGTGGCCGGGTCGAAGGCGACGTCCGTGCTCGTGCTCATGGCCTGGACGCTACCGTCCGCGGCCCGGCTTACACGTCGTCGATGAGATCGAGCTCGCTCTCCACGCCGGCGATGGCGAGGATCTTGGCGATGGGCCCCCCGGCGGGCGGGCGCACGATCTCAAAGCGCGGGCCGCTCTGCGCCCGCTTGTGCGCGCTGACGAGGACGCGCAGGCCGCTTGAGTCCATGAACTCCAGCTCACGCAGGTCGACGACGACGTCGCGGCCGGCGTCGAGGCTCTCGCCGACCGCCGTTTCGAGCTCGGGCGCGGTCGCGAGGTCGAGCTCGCCGCGGACGAGCACGACGACGCGGCCGCCACGCTCGGACGTAGAGATGGAGAAGCCGGTCGGGCCGAACGCCATGCGGGCGGGAACTCTATTCGGCGTCTTCGTCGGGACGCTCGACCCGCGCGAGCGCGGCCTCGAGAGCGTCGAGCTGCGCGCGAGCCTGAGCGACCTGTGCATCGAGCTCGCCGGCGGCGGCGAGCAGCCGCGCCGGGGCGCCCGCCTCGTGGACGGGCGGAGTGGGCGGCTGGGGCTCCGCGGGGGGCTCGGGCTCCGCGGCCGGGGCGGGCTCGGCGGCTGGGGCGGGCTCGGCGGCTGGGGCGGGCTCGGCGGCCGGAGTCGACTCTCCGGTCGGCGCGACCTCGGCCGCTGGGGCGGGCACGGCGGCCGGAGTCGGCTCTCCGGTCGGCGCGGGCTCGGCCGTCGGTGCGGCCTCTGCGACCGGCGCGGCAGCTGGGGCCGGCTCCGCTGCCGGTTCAGGAGGCGCCTCTGCGGCCGGAGCGGTCGGCAACGGCGCGGCGGCCGCGACCGGCGGCGGGAGCGACGCGGCGTGTGCCGCTGCCGCGGCCGCCTGGGCCGCGGCGGCGGCGGCCTCGGCCGCGCGCAGGACGGCATCGGCGCGCTCGGCGGGCGTGTGGGCGTCTGGGCTCACGGACGCGATGCTAGCTTGGCCACATGTCGCCCTTCTGGATCTGGACGCAGGTGCTGATCTGCGGCTTCGTCCTGGCGGGCATCGTCATCGCGATCGTGAAGCTCGCCTAGGATCCGCGCCATGTTCGCCACGATCGTCGTGGGGACCGACGGATCGCAAACGGCGAACGAGGCCGTTCGCCAGGCCGTCGCCCTGGCCAAGGCACACGATGCGCGCCTGGACATCGTCAGCGCCTACGAGCCGGTCCCGGCCGCGCGCCTGCGCGAGGAGGCCCAGCAGGTGCCCAGCGACCTGCAGTGGATGATCAACCCGCGCGAGGACGTCGAGGCGACGCTGCGCGCCGCGTCCGCCGAGGCGCAGGCCGCCGGGGTCGCGAGCGAGACCTACGCGCGCCAGGGCGATCCCGCCGATGCGATCCTCGACGTCGCCGAAGAGCGCAGCGCCGATCTCATCGTCGTGGGCAACAAGGGCATGACCGGCGCCAAGCGCTTCCTGCTGGGCTCGGTGCCCAACAAGGTCAGCCACCACGCGCCCTGCAGCGTGCTGATCATCCGGACGAGCTAGTGGGTCTTCCCGCAACGTTCGACCGGAAACGACAGCCGTCACCGGTCAAACGTTACGAGAAGGCCCACTAGAGAAGCTAAGCGGGCGGCGTCTTCGTGCCGCGCAGCGCGGCCGCTGCGTCGAGCAGCCCCGTGCCGTAGTAGCGCGACTTTGCCCCGGGCCCGAGGTCGCGCGTCGTGGC
>DATBKW010000412.1:0-5068 GCA_036555665.1 Solirubrobacteraceae bacterium
GTCTTGAGGTGACGTTGTGCGTGAAACGGCGGAGTGGCGACGCCGCCAGGCAAGGACGCAGACCCGAAGGAATACCGGAGGTATTTCGAGGGTCGAGGACGCCGCCTGGCGGCGATCGACGCCCGCCGTTTCGCGTCCAACGTTGCCTCAAGGCCCACTAGAGCAGCGCCGCCGCCAGACAGGCACCGACGAGCAGCATCACCGCGGGGACGAGCAGCAGCGCGACGACGAGCTGGATCTTGGGCGCGGCCCGGCCGGCTCGCTCGCGTAGCTGCTGCGCGCGCTGTGCCCGCGCGTCGGCTGCCAGGGCCAGCAGCGCCGGCCCGAGCGGCGCGCCGTGGCGCTCGGCGCGCCCGATCGCCGACACGAGCGCCGCGACCCCCTCCAGCGGACAGCGGCGCGCGAGGCCGGCGAGCGCCTGCCCTCGCGGAACGCCGAGCGCAGCGTGGGCCGCCGTCGCGCGCAGCTCGGCGGCCAGCGGGCCTCCCCGCCGGCGCCCGACCTCGCCGACCGCGCGGAGCGGTGCGAGCCCCGCGGCGACGGCGACGTGCAGCAGATCAAGGACGTCGGCGAGCTCGGCCGCCATCGCCGCTCGCCGCCGGCGCGTGCGCCGCGCAACCCACAGGTCGGGCGCGAGGAACGCGCCGGCGGGGGCCGCGGCGACGACGACCGGCCCGAGGCGGCCCGGCAACAGCGTCGCAGCCGGCAACGCGGCGACCGCGGCCACGACCGCTGCGCCCCATTTGACCGCCATCGCCTCGGGCGCCGAGAACCCGACGCCCGCCGCATCGAGCCGCCGAGCGAGGTCGTCGGGCGCTGCGGTCACGCCGAGGCGGCGGCCGAGGCCCGCGAGCATCGCCGTCAGCCGCCCGCGCTCGGTAGGACGCCGGGGCGCCCGCATGCCGGCGGCCGCAAGCTCGACGATGCCGGCCGCCGCGAGCGCCGCGGCGCAGAGGGCGAGCACAAGCGCGCGGCTCACCGCCCGTCCCCCACTCTCGCGATCCGCCGGATCATCAGGCACGCCAACAGCTGGCACACCGCCGCCGCGCCCAGCAGCCACGGCGCCAGCGGCGCCCGCACGAGCCCGCCGACGTACCCCGGCCGCGCGAGCTCGGCCAGCGCGGCCGCGCCGACCGGCAGCAGCACGACCAGCCAGGCGGTGAAGCGTGCCTGGGCCGTGGCGCTGCGCGCGTCGGCCTCCACGCGCGCGGCCTCCTCCAGCCCGCCGGCGATCGATCGCAGCAGGCCGGCGAGGTCGCCGCCGGCCTCGCGCTGCAGCAGGATCGCCGCGACGATCGTGTCCCACGCCGGGTCGGCCGCGCGACGGCGCAGCCTTTCGAACACGGCCTCTGTTCCCGCTCCGAGCGCCAGCGCGCGCCCCGCGGAGGCGAGCTCGCGGCCCGCTGCGCCTGGCACCCCGCCGTCGGCGGCCACGGCCGGCGCGGCGCGCACGGAATGGCCGCCGGACAGCGCGTCGGCCAGCGCCCGCGCGGCGTGCGGGGCGCCGCGCGCGAGGTCGGCCCGCCAGCGCTCACGCCGTGCGCGTACGAGCCTGCGGACGCCGGCGGGCCCTGCCGCCGCACACGCGGCGCCCGCCAGCGGCCCGGCCACCAGCCAGCCGCCCGCCAGCAGCGCGCCCGCGCCGACGAGGGCGAGACGCCGGCGCTCCGGCGCGGTCGGCGCTCGGCCTTCGCGGCGCGCCGCACCCAGCGGCGCGGTCCAGCGGCCGATCGCGCGCGCCAGTGCGGCCTGTTCGACGGCGGCGAGCGCCTCCCACGCCCCGACGACCGCCAAGGCGCCTGCCAGGCCTGCGAGAACGGCCGCGAGGCTCACGCCGCCTCACTCGGCGCCACCGAGGCCAGCCGCTTGGCGAGGCCGACCGTCAACGTCACGCCGCCTCACTCGGCGCCACCGAGCCAAGTCGTTCCGCCAGGCGGTCGCTGAGCGCGGCGCGCCAGCGCGGGCGTCCGTCGCGCCAGGCGAACAGCTCGCGCGTCGCGGCCCCGGCGGCCACCCGCGCGACCTCGGCGACGGCCACGACGCGCCGCGTACCGTCGGCCAGGCGCGCCTGGTGGACGACGAGGTCCAGCGCATCGGCCACCTGCTCGCGGATCGCGGCGTGCGGCAGGCCGACGCCGGCCATCAGCGCAAGGGTCTCGAGCCGGCGCAGCGCTTCCTCGGGTGACCCGGCGTGGATCGTCGACAGCGAGCCGTCGTGGCCGGTGGTCATCGCGGCGAGCATGTCGAGGGCCTCGCCGCCACGGACCTCGCCAACGACGATGCGGTCAGGCCGCATCCGCAGCGCGTTGCGCACCAAGCGCCGGATCGTCACCTCGCCGCGGCCCTCGACGTTCGCCGGCCGCGCCTCCAGGCGCACCACGTGAGGCTGCTGCAGGCGCAGCTCGAGCGTGTCCTCGACCGTGACGATGCGCTCGTCGGCCGGCACGAACGACGACAGCGCGTTGAGCGTGGTGGTCTTGCCCGAGCCCGTTCCGCCGCTGACCAGCACGCTCAGCCGCGCGCGAACCGCGCGGGCGAGCAGCTCGCGCAGCGGCGGCTCCCACGTGCCCGCCGCCACCAGGTCGTCGGCGGTCAGGCCGCGCGCGCGGAAGCGGCGCACGGTGAGGATCGGCCCGTCGGGGGCAAGCGGCGGGATGACGACGTTGACGCGCGAGCCGTCGGGCAGCCGCGCGTCGCACAGCGGTTCGGCCTCGTCGACGCGGCGTCCGAGCGGCGCGAGGATGCGCTCGATCACGTCGCGCAGTGCTGCCGTCGAGGCCAGACGCACGTCGGTGCGCTCCAGGCGCCCGGCGCGCTCCACCCACACGGGCCCCGCGCCGTTGACCATGACCTCGTCGACGGCCGGGTCGCGCAGCAGCGGCTCGAGCACTCCGAGCCCGAACGACCGCTCGGCCACGCGCGCCACGAGTGCCTCGCGCGAGGCCGGGTCGAGCAGCGCCGCCTCGCGCTCGACCAGCACCCGGATGCTGGCCTGCAGATCGGCCGGTCCGCCGCGCGCGGCCTCGGCGAGCAGCCGCTCGCGCAAGACCGTGGCGAGCGCATCGAGGTCGGCGGCGGGCTCCACGCACCCACTAGCCGAGGCCGGCCCGTTCTCTCCCCCGAAACGCCGAGAGCCACCGGGCTTCCTGCCCGGTGGCTCTCAGACTGTCGCGGCGCGTGCCCCCAGAAACTTGGGTCTCAGGAGCCCTTCGGGCCGCCGTTGTCGCCGTTCCAGACTCTGAAGTCCCAGTTCGGCGGAGGGTTGCCGTCGAGCGTGAACGGGATCGGGTCGCCCGGGTCCTGGCTTCCGTCGAAGGGCGGCCAGGCCTCGCTGATGGGCACGTAGCGGCGGCAGGTCGGCGAGTACGGATCGGGGAGGCAGGGGTTGTACGGCTGCACGCGCAGGTTCTGCTGAGCGCGGGAGACCTCCATCTCGATGTAGTTGGAGTAGCCGTCCTGGTCCTGGTCGTCCGCACCGTCCGCGACGCCGTCACCGTCGCTGTCCCACACGGTCGGGTCGACGCCGGCGAACATCCGCGCTCCGAAGGGCTTCTCGTTGTTGTAGACAGCCGTCCACCAGTCCTGCGTGCCGCGGAACTGGTACTCGACGACGTTCGACAGGCCGTCATTGTCGGCGTCGCGCTCGTCGTCGGTGAGGTTGTTGTCGCGATCGAGGTCGAGGTGCTGCAGCGCCAGGCTCACGGTCGGCATCGTGCCACCGCTGTTCTGCGTCCCGTCGCTGTACGCGGTCACGGGGAAGGTGCCGCCGACGAACTTCCAGAGCTTGTACTCCTGCAGCAGGCTGAGCCCGTCGCCGTCGAAGTCCGAGTTGCCGTCGCTCGGATCGAGCGGGTTCGGCCACGGGCGCTTGCCGGGGTACGGCAGCGCGCGGCCGTTGAGGTCCAGGGCCGAGTCGTACTCGTAGCCGTCGACCATCCCGTCGCCGTCGGAATCGGTGTTGCACGGATCGGTCCCGATCGCCGTCTCGGTCGCGTTGACGAGGCCGTCGGCGTCCGAATCGGCACCCGGGTTGGCCTTCACGCCGGCCTGGCAGGTCTGATAGGGCGTCGGGGGCGTCGGAGCGCCGCCCGTCCCGCCCGCCTTCTTCGGCGAGATGACCGGCGACAGCTTGTTCGAGGTGAAGCTCTTGGAGAAGCGCTTGGCGAGCACGCGAAGCTGGAAGCGCGTCGCGACAGCCGCCCCGTTCTTCTTGCTCAGGAACGAGGTGAGCTTCGCGGGCACGACCACCGTGATCTTCGTCGTGGTCGAGCTCGCGCTCTTGGCGAACACAGCGGGCTTGCCGCTGCGCTTGAACACGACCGTGTTCTTGCCCTTGCCCTTGCGGAAGTTCTTGCCGGTGATCGTGAGCGTGCCCCCGATGTTGAGCTTCAGGGGCGACACCTTCTTGATCACGGGGTAGCCGACGCCCTTCTTGGACGATGCGGCGTTCGCGCCCGCGGGCAGCACCACAAGCAGTGCGCAGGCGAGCAGAAGCAGACGAGGAACGGAGAGTCTCATGCTGCTCGGGCTATCGGCGGCTTGCGCGGCGCCTTGACCGCCTCGGGGCACCACTAGACGGGTGACCGATCGCCGCCGCTGGGCCGCTCAGGGCCGCGCGAGCAGGCGCACCTCCGCCGCCGCCGCCGCTGCGGCGGTCAGTGCGACGGCTTGGTGCACCGTCACGCGCAGCGTGGCGACGATCCGCGGCAGCGCATCCTGGCCGTCAGCGGCCTGCGCCGGGCGGGCCGCCAGCAGCTGAACGTCCGCCAGCGCCAGGCGCGTGGCTCCGGGTGCGTCACCGCGGCCCGCGTAGGTGACGAGCACGTCGACGCGGGCGCCGGGCGCAGCGGCGCCGACCGCCACGAGGTCGAGCGCCCGCTCGCCCCGCCGCAGCACGGGCTCGCGCGGTTCCTCGGGCACGGTGAGCAGCGCCGGATCAAGGTCCGTCCCCGCCGCGATCGGCACGCCCGCGCGCCGCCCGACGGCCTCGGCCGGGTCGCGCAGCGCGCTCGGAGGCGCGTAGCGCTCTGGCACGAGGCGCAGGGCCAGCGCGCCGCGGGCGATGCGC
>DATBKW010000413.1:0-5155 GCA_036555665.1 Solirubrobacteraceae bacterium
CGGCGCCCGACCCGCCACGGTGCGCCGCGCGATCACGGCGACGGTCCGCGTCGAGCCGGCCCCCGCCGTCCGCCGCCCCGCGCTCGAGCTCGGCGCCGACGTCGCGCCCGGAGACTCCGGTGCAGCCGTCGTCGATGACCGCGGGCGGGTCGTCGGCGTGCTCTTCGCGACGTCGCGCGATCGCGCGCACACGGCCTACGCCGTGGACGCAACCGCGCTCGCCGCGTTGCGAAGCTGATCTCCTCAAATCCTTCAGATCGGTGTACGCATGCCGCTTGCGTAAACCGCCCACGTTCAGATCCGCGCATCGCAAAGAGGCCTGAACGCAGCGTTTTTCACTGTATGAGTGGCCCCGCGACAGGCTGAGAAATCGGCGGTTCGGGCCGCCATCCAAGTGGGCACGCATCAGGGCGACCCCGGGATGCACGACGGGGGAAAGAGTTGCTCTGCGTGATCGGATTGCCCCCCGTGAGACGACGTGGTTTGGTCATTTTGACCGGCGCACTCTGGTGCGCGTTCGCCGCGAGCGCTCACGCTGACGTCGTTCCTGCGGTCGCGGGCGGCCAGGCCGCGCCCCCGGCTCCGGCGGCCGTCGGCAAGGCAGTCACGAACGCTTCGGACCCAGCATCGAGCACCGCCGCTGGGACCGTCGACCAGGTGCCGGCCCGGGGGGCGCCGGCACCACCGGTCGACCACGCCGCCGCGACAGGCGAGCAAGCCACCGCACCGGTCGAGCACGCCGTCACGACCGCCGAACAGGCCCCCGCACCGGTCGAGCACGCCGTCACGACCGCCGAACAGGCCACCGCACCGGTCGAGCACGCCGTCACGACCGCCGAGCATGCAGCCGAGCCCTCCGTGCCGTCGGCCGCGAACGTGACAGGCTCGGTCGAGCGCACGGCCACGGCCGCGGCCACTCAGGTGCAGCACACCACCGCCGCCGCGACCGCAGCGGCGGGGCAGGTCCAGCACACGGCCGCAGCCACGGTTCCGCCGGTCGTCGAGCAGGCCGCCGACCAAGCCGCCGCCGTCGGTGATGCGGTCACGAACGCTTCGGACCCAGCATCTCGCACAGCCGCTGGGACCGTCGACCAGGTGCCGGCGCGGGGGCCGCCGGCACCACCGGTCGACCACGCCGCCACCCACGCGCTCGCGCCGACTCCGCGCCCTACGCCACCGCCGGCGCCACCGCCCGCGGCAGACGAACCTGCCCGCCCCGCAGCGACTTCGCCCGCGCCGACCGCTGCGCCCGCGCCGGCCGGTGCGCCGGCGGCCTCGATGCGCCCTGCCGTCAACCGGCCGCTCGCTGCCGAGACCGGGGCCGTGCCCGACACGACCGCACCGCACGGCAGCAGGGGCACGGCGCGTGCGCAGGCGGCACCGTCGCTCGCGCCGACCGTGCGTGAGCCCTTCGCTCACCAGCAGCCCACGGGCGACCGAGCCGCCAGGCTCGATCGGCAGAGCACGCCGCCCTCGGCACCCCACCCCCGCTCCGCAACGGTCGCCGCCCATCGGACGCTCCGCAACGCACGCAGCGCCACGCGAACCACCCGCATCGCCCGCGCGGCGACCGATGGGGCGCAGGCGAGCTTCGCGACGATGGCGGTCCGGCCCACCCGATGGACGACCGGCGCGACGGCCAGGCGCGGCGATCGGCGCATCCATCAGCGGCCTGCCCGCCCCGTTGCGCCTCCCGCGGCGTCACCAGGATCGTCCGGCGCGGCAGCCGGCGCCGGCGGGTCGGCTTCGCCGCCCGGCGGTCCGCTGATGGTCCTGCTGATGGAGCTCGGCCTCGCCGGATTGGTGCTCTGGAAGCTCCTCGTCGCCGGACCGACCTGGCGATCTACCTGCCTTGTCTCGCTGCTTGAGCGGCCCGGCTAGCGACCGCGTCGGTCGCTAGCGCGCTGCCGGGCGCGCGTCCCACCGCCCGGCACGTTCCGCTCATCCACAACAGGAGCAGTGAAACCGAACATGCTTCGTACGCGTTACGCGTCGGGAGCGTGCGGAAGGCTCGCGATCGTGGCGGCAATGGTGCTCGCCATCCTCGTCGCGCCCTCCGGCGCCTCCGCGAACGCTGAACACAGATCCACCGTCGAACCCGTCGCCTTCGGGTCCGGCTACGCACAGCCGCACGGGTCGCCGCGCGTGCGCTGGGTCCAGCGCCGCCTCGTCGCCCTCGGCTACGCGCCGGGTCCCGTCGACGGGCGCTTCGGACCGTTGACCGCGGCCGCCGTCCGGCGCTTCCAGGCCACCCGTCGTCTGGCGGCGGACGCCGACGTCGGTCCGATCACCGCCGCCGAGCTTCGGAGGGCCGCGCCGGTCACCCGCCTCGGTGCGGGCTATGACCGGCGGCACGGCCTGCGGACCGTGCGGTCGATCCAGCGCCGGCTGCGACAGCTGCACTACTCACCCGGCCCGCTGGACGGGCGCTTCGGCCCCCTGACCGAGCGCGCCGTCGAGCGCTTTCAGTCCGACCATGGGCTCGACGTCGACGGCGAGGTCGGCCCGGAGACGCGAGTGCGTCTTCGTCCGCACGCGGCAGCCGAGCCGCCGGCAGCCGTCATCGACACGGGCAAGCCGGACCGTGTCCCCGCCATCGCGGCCATACCCACCCTCGAGCAGCCGGCGAGCCTTCCGCCGCACGCGGCGCTCCCGCACCGCGGGCTGTTCGACGCTCTGCTCATCGGCATCGCCGTGCTCGGCGCCGGCGCCTTCGCGGCCGGCTACGTCCACACGCGCTCGCAGATCGCCCGCGCCCGACGTACGCCGATCGGCAATCAGGAGCAAGTCCGGTGACGGCCCGATCCGACATGCGCCTCCGGGTGCTGCTGGTCGATCCCGATCCGCTGGTGCGCCAGGTCATACGCGAACAGTTGCGTACGGCGGGCTTCGTCGTGATCGCTGACACGGGCGACGGGCGCGACGCGGTCGACCTCGCGCGCTTCTACCGCCCGGAGCTGGCGGTGATGGAGGCGCACCTGCCGGGCGTCGACGGCATGTCGGCCATCCGCACGATCGTGCATGACGCCCCGCAGACGCGCGTCGTCGTCCTGTCCGCCGACGCCGGCGACGAGGTCGGCCTGCAGGTCCTGCGGGCCGGAGCGGTCGGCTATCTCAGCAAGGAGCAGGGTGTCGCCGCGCTGCCACGCGTGCTCGCCAAGGTGGCCGAAGGCGAGGCCGCGGTGCCCCGCACGCTCGCCATGCGGATGCTGGAAAGCCTGCGTCGTCTGCCCGATCACGGATGGCGCCCGCTTCACAGCCAGCTGACGACACGCGAATGGGAGATCGTCGAGCTGCTCGCGGCCGGCGCCGGCACCCATGACATCGCCGACGAGCTCGTCCTGTCGCCTGCGACCGTCTACGGGCACGTCAAGAACATCATGCGCAAGCTCGAGGTCAGCTCTCGGGCCGAGGCCGTCGCCGCCGCTCAGAAGCTGCGGCCGGCGGAGCTGGGGGTCAACGCGTGACCCTGCCGCGAGCCATCGCCAGCGCGGCGCCGAGACGACGGCACAGAAGGAGGTAGACGAGCGCCAGGCCGAGAGGCGAGAGCACGAGGAAGAGGTTCCCCAGACAGCCGGCCAGCGCGGCGACCACGTCGCCTGCCGCGACGGCGTGCCCGATGGCGTCGGCCTGCACGAAGAGCGACGCCCACAGCCGGGCGAGGTACGCGGGCGCGTGCGCGATCACGACCACCGCCATCGCCAAGAGCACGGCGAGCGTCGTGACGACCCACGCGGTCACCGCCGCACGCGCCCACGGCTTGAGCTCGCTGACGCGCGCGTCGGGCCTGCGGCCCGGCAGCAGGCTGCGCAGGATCGGCCTGATGCGCGAGAACAGGTCGGACACCCCGATGAGGTCGGCGACGACGTAGTAGCCGTCCAGGCGCACCCAGGGGAGGAACTGATCGATCACGATCAGGTGCTGCGAGACGACGGCGAGCAGCAGCGGCTCGAAGCCGGATGCCACGTACGCAACGGCGAGCGCCAGAGCGAAGACGCAGTTGAAGTAGACGCCCCCGAGATCGGTTCGCAGACGCCCACGCCTGCCGAGGCGATAGGAGTCGGTGACGTCCGTATACAGCACCGGCCACACCAGATACAGACCGACGCCGATCGCGCCCGGCCGCGCCCCTCCGCGCCGGCAGGCGGCCGCATGACCGCACTCGTGGAAGGCCAGCGAGAGGTAGGCGAGGCCGACGAGCATCAGCGCCAGGCTCGGTCGCGCGATGACGTGCGACAGCCCACGGCCGATCCCGTGGACCGCGAAGAGCCAGACGTCGAAGGCGACGAGGCTGGTGAGCACGCCGACGATGACGGGCGCGCAGAAGAGCGCCGTCAGCGGCGCCGCCATCGCGCGTACCGCGCCTGGCCGCACCACGCCCACCCGGAACTTCAGCGCCAGCAGCGGATCGAGGCGGTCGAGCTTCGGCGCCGACCCGTCCGCTGCGGCCACGATCCCGAGCGGATGCAGCTTCTCCTCGAGGATGTAGCGCACCTGCTCGGGCGCAATGCGCAGCTCGAGCTGCGCTCCCGCGCGCCCCGCGATCTCGTCGAGCGACCGTCCGGGCAGCGCCTGCTCGGCGATGACGAAGAACAGCCGCGAGAGCTGCACGACCTGGCCGTCGGCTCGGCGCACGTAGTGCGGCGGCTCGCGCAGGCCCGAGCCATCGACGCGCCCGAGCAGCTCGACGCCGGGCAGCAGACGCAAGGCAGACTGATGCACGTGATGGGCTCCGTTCGGCAGAAGCGCGACGGGGCGGCCGCAGACGGCCGCCCCGTCGAAGGGAGCAGGTCAGCGGTCGGCCTACAGGATGATGTTGTTCCCGTTGCCGACGCCGGCGAGGTTGACCAGTCCGACCTGGGCGTTGCCGTTGCCGTTCCCGTTGCCCTGGTTGTAGGTGAAGCTCGGGTGCGACGAGCTCGAGCGGCAGCACGACGAGCCCATCAGCTCGCGGCTCGGAAGCTGCTCGGCGAGTTGATCGTCGATCTCGTGGAGGGTCAGTTCGCGCATGGTGAGACTCCTTGCGTTCGTGCCGCCGGGCGAGTGCGGGCCCCGGCCCTCGCTGTGGCGGCGATGGGTTGACGCCTCTGTGATTGCCGCTCGCGCCTGCACCGCGTGAGCGAATTTCCGAAGTGCGCTTGGGTGAAGAACCACC
>DATBKW010000414.1:0-4353 GCA_036555665.1 Solirubrobacteraceae bacterium
ACGTCGAGCAGGCACAGGTCTGCGCGGCCGGCGCCGAGGATCGTGTTCGCTTCGTCGGGCGTGGTCAGGTAGCCGCCGACGAGCGTCGGCACGCGGGCCTCTGCGCGCACCCGATCAGCGAGCGGAGTGAGGAAGCCGCGGCGGTAATCGGCCTGTGGGGCCTCGGGCACCGTCTGGCCGGCCACGACGTGCACCAACCCGCACCCGTGCTCGGCCAGCTCGCGCGCGATCGCGATGCCCTCCGCGAGCTTCAGCCCGCGCTTCGTCCCGTCGATGACGTTCAGCCGCACGGCGAGCAGTCCCGACCACTCCTCGCGGACGGCATCGAGGACCCGCAGCGGGAAGCGCATGCGGCCGGCGAGGTCGCCGCCGTACTCGTCCTCGCGGCGGTTCGACTCCGGCGAGAGGAACGACGCGAGCAGGTAGCCGTGGCCCATGTCGAGCTCGAGGACGTCGAACCCGGCCGCGGCCGCCCCGCGCGCGGCCTGCGCGAACTCGTCGCACACGCGCGTCATCGCCTCGGCATCCATGACGCGTGGCACCGGCATGCGGGGGGCGTACGCGATCGCTGACGGCGCGACGAGCGGCCAACCGCCCTCGCGAAGCGGCAGGTCGACGCCGCGCGCACTCGGCCGCGTCGAGCCCCGGCGCCCGGCGTGGGTGAGCAGCACGCCGGCCTGCGCGCCCGCGGCGTGGACCTCTTCCACGGGCCAGTCGTCATCGAGCGCCGGCGTGTCCGGCGAGATGCGTCCGTCGGGCGCCACGGCGATCGGGCCGGCGAGCACCAGGCCTGCGCCGCTGCGGGCCAGCGCCGCCATCTCGTCCGGCCGCCCCGCCGCGCGCACCACCCGATTGCGCATTGCGCCCCACGGCGCGAACAGCGGCGGCGGTGCGACCGCGCCGGCGACGCCGCCATGGAACGAGGCATCGAGCACGCGAACGAACTGCGGATCTCGCTGCGAGAGGTTCGCGTGCGTGATGCGGCCACTGCGCGTGAGCAGGTTGAACGCGAACGGCATCGGCTCCATGTGGGTGTAGCGCGCGACGCGGGCGAAGTAGCCCGCGCTCTCCCCGGCGGCCTGTTGAAAACGTTCCACGACTGGCTGGCGCTCGAGCTCGTAGTCGACGAGCGCGCGCTCGAGATCTCGCGGGTGGCGCTGGAAAGCCTGCGCGAGCGCGATCGCGTCCTCCATGGCGAGCTTCGTACCCGAGCCGATCGAGAAGTGGGCGGTGTGCGCGGCGTCGCCGATCAAGACAACGTTTTCACGGTGCCAGCTCTCGTTGCGCACGAGCAGGAAGTCCAGCCACAGCGAGCGGTTGCTCATGAGGCGATGGCCTCGCAGCTCGTCGACGAACAGCGCCTCGCACGCCTTGAGCGATTCGTCCTCGTCCATCGCGTCGAATCCGAGCGCGCGCCACGTGTGCTCGGGGCACTCGACGATCCACGTACTCGTGTGCTCGTCGAAGGGGTAGGCGTGCACCTGGACGAGTCCGGCGTCGGTCTCCTTGAAGATGAAGGTGAAGGCGTCGAGGACGAGGTCGGTGCCGAACCAGACGTACTTGCAGCCCTGCGGCGCGACGCGCTCGCCGAAGTCGCCCGCAAACGCCGCCCGCACGAGGCTCTTCACGCCATCCGCCCCCACGACGAGGTCGGCATGCGGGAGCTCGCTCACCTCGGTTTCGAAGCGCAGGTCGACGCCCAGCCCGTGCGCCCGCCGCTGCAGGATCTGCAGCAGCAGCTTGCGCGGGATGGCCGAGAAGGAGTGGCCACGCGAACGCAGCACGCGGCCCATGTAGTGGATGTCGATCGCCGGCCAGCGTGCAAAGGTGTCGGTGATCTCGAGGTGGCTTTCGGGATCGGCGTCGCGCAGCGCGCCGAGAGTCTCTTCGGAGAAGACGACGCCAAACCCGAACGTCGCGTCGGGCGGGTTGCGCTCGACGATCGCGATGTCGTGCGTCGGGTCCGCCTTCTTGAGCAGGATCGCGAGGTAGAGGCCCGCGGGGCCGGCGCCGACGATGCGGACCTTCACGCAAGCACCTCCGCCAACCGCTCCAGCTGCACGATGTCGGCGACGGTCGGGAAGAGGATCAGCTCGTCGCAGCCCGCCTCCTCGTAGCCGCGCACGAAGTCACGGATGGCGCGCGCGGAGGTCATGTTGCCGGCGGCGATCTTCTCGGCGAACGGGCCGGTGAAGGCGTAGTAGTCGCGCAGGTACGCCGCGCCACGGTCCTCGTCGCCGAGCGCGAAGTAACCCTGGCCCCACAGCAGTGGGCACCCAGGGCGGCCGAGATCGCTCCAGGCGGCGAGCGCGCTGGCCGCCGCGCGGTCGAACGCACGGGGCGGCCCGCCACCGTGCGCGTAGCCGTCGGCGTAGCGGGCCATGCGCGCGAAGGCGGGGCCGACGGTGCCGCCGACGAGCAGCTGCAAGTCCTCGCGGACACCGAGCCCGTCGCCGTCCCTGATGGCAGCGAGCTGCTCGGACAGCCGCGGACCGCGACCGCGATGATCGACCCCCGCCGCCTCGTAGTCGTCGAGCCGCGCGCCGACGGCGAGCCCGAGCGTCAGCCGCTTCCCCGAGAGGGCATCGACCGAGGCCGCCTGCTTGGCGAGGAGCGCCCCGTTGCGCAGCGGCCCGATGGCGATCATCGTCGCGAGCCCGATCCGCTCGGTGACGCCGGCCGCCGCGGCGAGCGCCGCGAACGGATCGATCGAGTCGTAGGCGAGCCGGTCGAGGACGCCCAGCGTCGAGAACGGGCCGCCGTCCGCCCGCCGGGCCCACTCGACGACGAGCCGCCCATCCGTCCCCGGGATCGTGTTGGGAAGGCCGATGCCCACGTCCATGGCCGGCCGACACTTTACGCTTGACTTCGGTCATGCGTCAAATATCGTGTCGGCCATGCGGGCCAACGGCTTCGAGGCCCAGCCGCAGGATCTCGTGATGACGTTCCTCGGCGCCTACGCGATGCCCCACGACCGGGTCGTGTGGTCGGGTGGACTCGTGACGCTGCTCGGCGACTTCGGTTTTTCCACGGGCGCATCACGCGTCGCGTTGGCGCGCATGGTCCGCCGCGGTGGCCTCGAGCGCCTGCGCAGCGGCCGCCTCGTGTCGTACAGGCCTACCCCCCGCACGGTCGCGTTGCTCGAGGAGGGCGATCGCCGCATCTTCTCGCTCGGCCGCGAGCCTCACCGCGCCGAGCAGTGGACGGCGCTCTGGCACGCGATCCCCGAGGAGCGCCGGCTCGAGCGCGCCCGCCTCGCGCGGCGGTTGCGGTTCCTTGGCTTCGGCTCGGTCCAGGACGGCACGTGGATCTCACCCCACGACCGCGAGCAGGAGGTCGTCGCGTTGATCAACGAACTCCAGGTCGGTGACCATGCGGGGGTGATGGTCGGCCGCCCCGCCACCGGTTTGGACTTCCGCGCGCTCGTCTCACGGGCCTGGGACCTCGACGCGCTCGACTCGCGATACCGCGCCTTCATCGACGAGTTCTCCTCGCCCGCACCCCGCCCCGACGCGCGCTCGGCGTTCCTCCTTCGCACCCGCCTCGTCCACGTCTTCCGCCGCTTCCCGGCCCTCGACCCCGAGCTGCCCGACGAGGTCATGCACGCGCCGGCCCACCGCGCCAAGGCCGTGGCGCTCTTCGACCGCCTCTACGCGAAGCTCGCGCCGAAGGCACAACGACACTTCGACGCGGTGACGAGCGCACCATGACCGACCAGCGTGCCTCGCTGACGTACTCGTCGTACCTCGGCCTTGACGACATCCTCGGCGCCCAGCGCCCCCGGACCGAGGAGCACGACGAGCTGCTCTTCATCGTCATCCACCAGGTCTACGAGCTGTGGTTCAAGCAGCTCCTGCACGAGGGTGCCCAGCTCCAGCGCCGCCTCGAGGACGGCGACACACCGCACGCGCTGCACACCCTCAAGCGCATGCTGACGATCCTCAAGACCGTCGTCGCCCAGATCGACGTCCTTGAGACGATGACCCCCCGCCAGTTCCTCACCTTCCGCGACCGCCTGGAGGCCGCCAGCGGCTTTCAGTCCGCCCAGTTCCGCGAGCTCGAGGCATTGCTCGGCCGCCGCGATGACCGCGTCCTCCGCGCCTACGACCCCGACTCACCCGAGCACGCTCGCATCGTCGCGGCGATGCAGCGCCCGTCGCTGTTTGACTCCTTCGTCCGCTACCTCGCCAACCAGGGCTATTCTGCCGGCCCCACCGCGCTGGATCGCGACGTCACCCAACCGATCGAACCTTCGGAGGACGTGCAGCGCGCCCTCCTTGCCGCCTATGCCGACGACGGCGAACCCGCTCAGGTCTGCGAGCGCATGATCGACCTCGACGAGGGCGTCATGGA
>DATBKW010000415.1:0-6033 GCA_036555665.1 Solirubrobacteraceae bacterium
GTCGGCCCGCGGCGCGCCCGCCGCAAGGGCACTGTTGGCACGGCGCGCCGCCACCCGTGTCGCCCCGCCGCGCGCCCTAGACTCAGCCCTTCGATGAGCACGCTGCAGGAACGCACCCGATTCGAGCCGGCGGAGGTCGAGCCGCGGATCGCCGAGCGCTGGTTCGCCTCCGGTCTGCACCACCCCGAGCCGGGCGGCACGCCCGCCGAGAACTACTCGATCGCGGTCCCGCCGCCCAACGTCACGGGCGTCCTGCACATGGGCCACGCCCTCAACGGCTCGGTCCAGGACACGCTCATCCGCTACCACCGCATGAAGGGCGTGCGGACGAAGTGGATCCTCGGCACCGACCACGCCGGGATCGCCACACAGAAGCAGGTCGAGCGCGCGCTGATCGCGGAGGGCACGAGCCGCGAGGAGATCGGCCGCGAGGCGTTCATCCAACGCGTCTGGGAGTGGCGCGAGGAGTACGGCGGCACGATCATCGAGCAGTACAAGCGCCTCGGCGCGACGTGCGACTACGACGACGAGCGCTTCACGCTCGACGACGACTACGTCCGGGCCGTCCTGAAGGTCTTCGTCGATCTCTACGACCAGGGCCTGATCTACCGCGATCACTACATGGTCAACTGGGACCCGGGCTCACGGTCGGCGATTTCGGACCTCGAGGTCGAGGACCGCGAGGTCACCGACACGCTCGTGCATATCGCCTACCCGCTCGAGGACGGAAGCGGCGAGGTCGTCGTCGCCACCGTGCGCCCCGAGACGATGCTCGCCGACACCGCCGTAGCCGTGCATCCCGACGACGAGCGCTACCGCCACCTCGTGGGCAAGACGGCGGTGCTGCCCCTGGTCGGCCGCCACCTGCCGATCATCACCGACGACTACGTCAAGCCGGAGTTCGGCACGGGCTGCCTGAAGATCACTCCTGGCCACGACCCCAACGACTTCGACATCGGGCGCCGCCACGACCTCGACGAGGTCAGCGTCATCGGCGAGGACGGCCGGATGACCTCCGAGGCCGGCCCGGACTACGCCGGCTTCACCGCCCTCGAGGCGCGCGAGAAGGTCGTGGCCGCGCTGGAGGCGGAGGGGCGCATCCGCCACCAGGAGCCCTACACGCACGAGGTGCCCTACAGCCACCGCTCGGGCGAGCGCATCGAGCCGCTGATCTCGTTGCAGTGGTTCATGGCGATGGACGAGCTGGCCGGGCCGGCGATCGAGGCGGTGCGGTCGGGGCGCGTCACCATCCATCCCGAGTCGCAGTCGCGCCGCTACATCGAGTGGCTCGAGAACATCCGCCCGTGGTGCATCTCGCGCCAGCTGTGGTGGGGGCACCAGATCCCCGTCTGGTACGGCGACGAGGAGCAGACCTACGTCGGCATCGACCCCCCGCAGGGCGCCGGCTGGGAGCGCGATCCCGACGTGCTCGACACCTGGTTCTCCTCGGCGCTGTGGCCCTTCGCCACCCTCGGCTGGCCGAAGGCGACGCCGGAGCTGCGCGCCTTCTACCCGACCGACGTGCTGGTCACCGCGCGCGACATCCTGTTTCTCTGGGTCGCGCGCATGGTGATGATGGGCCTGCGCTTCCCCGGCGACATCCCGTTCACCGACGTCTACATCACCTCGGTCATCCAGGCCCCGGACGGGCGGCGGATGAGCAAGTCGCTGGGGACGGGCATCGATCCGCTCGACGAGATCGAGGCCCACGGCGCCGACGGCGTGCGCTTCGGGCTGCTGGCGATGTCCTCCTCGCAGGACGTCCGCTACTCGGCCGAGAAGGTGCGCCAGGGCCAGGCGCTGGCCAACAAGCTGTTCAACGCCGCGCGCTACGTGCTGCTCAACGTCAGCGCCGCGACCGATCCGGCGCCGCGGCCGGCCACGGTCCACGACCGCTGGATCCTCAGCCGGCTGCAGGAGGCCAAGGCGCAGTTCGACGCGAACATCGCGACCTTCGACTTCGCCAAGGCCGCGCTCGGCCTCTACGACTTCGTCTACGGCGAGCTGTGCGACTGGTACCTGGAGTTCAACAAAGGCCGCGAGTACGACGACGACCTCTCGGCCACCATGCTCTACGTCCTGCGCGAGACGCTGCTGCTGGCCCACCCGATCATCCCGTTCGTGACCGAGGAGCTGTGGTCCCACGTGCCCGGCGCAGAGGACCTGCTGGCCGGCCAGCGGGCCACCGGCGCCGACGACGCGCTGCGCGATCCCGACGCCGAGGCCCGCGTCGGTGCGGTCATCGCCGCGGTGACCGCGGTGCGGTCATGGCGCGAGGAAGCCGGAGTCAAGCCGGGCGCCGTCCTCGCCGCGCGGCTCGACGGGCTCGACGGCGACGCCGAGCTGGCCGCGCGGATGGCGCGCCTGGATCTCGGCGGCGACGGCGACCTCACCGCGGTCGTGACGTTCTCCGGGGGCGCGGCCGAGATCCGTGCGGGCACGCTGGTCGACCCCGCCGAGGAGCAGCGCAAGCGCGACGCCGAGCGCGAGCGGCTGCGCAACGAGATCGCGCGCGCCGAAAGCAAGCTCGCCAACGAGGGCTTCGTGGCGAAGGCCCCGGAGCACCTCGTCGCGGCCGAGCGCGAGAAGCTCGAGCGGCTGCGAAGGGAGCTCGAACAGCAATGACGCTCGCCGAGGCAGAGCGCTACCTGCTCGGCCTCGAGCTGTTCGGCATGCGGTTCGGCCTGGACCGCATGCGCCGGCTGATGACCGTGCTCGGCTCGCCGCAGGAGCGCTACGGCACCATTCACGTCGTCGGGACCAACGGCAAGTCGTCGACGGCGCGCATGGCGGCCGCGATCCTGCGCCGCCACGGCCTGCGCACCGGCACGTACCTGTCGCCGCACCTGGTCTCCTTCACCGAGCGCGTGCGCATCGACGACGAGGACTCGAGCCCCGAGCGCTTCGCGGCCGCCGTCGAGCGCGCGCGGCGCGCCGCGGAGAAGGTCAATCGCACGCTGGAGGAGGACGACCGCGTCACGCAGTTCGAGGCGCTGACGGCCGCCGCCTACGACGAGCTGGCTGCCGCCGGCGTGCAGGTCGCCGTGATCGAGGCCGGCCTGGGCGGGCGCTACGACGCGACCAACGTCATCCCCTCCCGCGTGCAGGTGCTGACCAACGTCGGCCTCGAGCACACGCGCTGGCTCGGACCGACCGTGGCCGACATCGCCGCCGAGAAGCTCGACGTCGTGCGGCCGCGAGGGACGCTCGTCGTCGGCGACGGCCTGCACCCCGACGCGCTGGCCCTCGCGCGTGAGACGTGCGCGGCGCGCGGCGCGCGGCTGGTCGTGGCGGGCGCGGACCCCGGTGTCGAGGTTCTCGCGCGCGGGTCCTACCAGCGGCGCAACTTCGCGCTGGCTCGCGCCGCGGCGCAGGCGTATCTCGGCGAGCTGGACGCCGATGCGGTGCGCGCCGCTGCCGCGTCGACCCTCGTGCCGGGGCGCTTCGAGCTGGTCGACCACGAGCCCGACACCGTCTTCGACGGCGCCCACAACCCGGGCGGCATGGCGGCGCTGGCCGAGGCGCTGCGCGGCTTCCTCGAAGGCCGCCGGCTCGTCGCGTGCCTGTCGATCCTCGACGACAAGGACGCGGCGGGGATGCTGCGCGAGCTGCTGCCGCTGTGCTCGGAGGTCATCTGCACCGCCAACGCCAATCCGCGCGCCCTGACGCCCGCGACGCTGCAGTCGCTGTGCCGCCAGCTCGGTGGGCCGCCGGCGCGGACCGTCCCGGACCCGCGCCGGGCGCTCGACGAGGCGCGCGCGGCAGCCGGGGCCGGCGGCGTGGTCGTCGTCACCGGTTCGATCTACCTGATCGCCGACCTGCTGCGGCCGGAGGGCGCCGCGCGCCGGAGCACGCTGTGAGCGACGACGGCCCGTCCGTGCCCGCGATGATCGCCGCCGTCGCGGTGATCGTCGCCCTGGTGATCCTCGTCTTCTTCGCGCTCGGCTACGGATTTGGGCGGTTGTTTCTGTAGCTGCCGGGGGCCATCGGGGGGCCGTTCGGCTATACCAGCCGCCGCGTCGTCTAGCCTTCCCCCCGTTTATGTTGCCTCTAGGCCTCTTCGGCATCGACAACGAAGGCCTCGACACGGCCGTCAAGCTCCTGATCCTCGTCCTCGTGGTCGTGTGGCTGGCGCTCGTCTACTACACGTACGCCGATGCGCGGCGGCGCATCGCCGATCCGATGCTCGTCGCCTGTGCCACGGCGGCCTCGCTGTTCCCGTTCGTGGGCACCGTCGTCTACATGATCGTGCGACCACCCGAGTACCTCGAGGACGTGCGCGAGCGCGAGCTCGAGATGCAGGCCGCCGAGGCGCGGCTGCACTCGCTCAACTACATCCTCTGCCCGCACTGCGACAGCGAGGTCGAGAAGGACTTCCTGCGCTGCCCCAACTGCATGCGCAAGCTCAAGGACCCGTGCGTGAGCTGCGGCAAGCCGCTGGATCCGACGTGGCGCATCTGCCCGTACTGCGAGGCGGAGATCGCCGGCGTCACCCCGGCCCCGCGCCGCCGGCGCCGGCGGCGGTCGGGCGCCGAGGAGATCGAGGCCGAGGCGACGGCGTCCTTCGAGGCGCCACCTCAGTAACCCCCGACGGAAGGCTCTCTCCCCATGGACCGGACCCTCATCCTGGTCAAGCCGGACGCGTTCGCGCGCGGGCTGTCCGGCGAGATCATCGCGCGCTTCGAGCGCAAGGGGCTGCGCATCGTCGCGCTCCAGCAGCTGCACCTCGACGAGTCGACGGCCCAGCGCCACTACGCCGAGCACGAGGGCAAGCCGTTCTTCGGCGAGCTCGTCGACTTCATCACCTCCGGGCCGCTCCTGGCCTTCGTGCTCGAGGGCTACGAGGCCGTCACCGCGGCGCGCCAGGTCATCGGCGCCACGAACCCGCTGGAGGCGGCGCCCGGCTCGATCCGCGGCGACTTCGCGCTGGAGATCGGCCAGAACATGGTCCACGGGTCGGACTCCAACGAGTCGGCGGCGCGCGAGGCCGCGCTCTTCTTCCCAGATCTGTGAGGCTGGTCCTCGCCAGCCGCTCCCCGCAGCGGCGGGCGATTCTCGAGCAGCTCGGCGTCCCGTTCATCGAGCGACCGGTCGACGTTTCCGAGGAGGAGGCGGGCGATCCGACAGCAGTCGCGCTCGAGAACGCGCGGAGCAAAGCGCTGGCCGCGGGAGCGCGAGAAGGCGAGGTCGTTCTCGGCGTCGACACGATCGTCGTCATCGACGGCGAGATCTGGGGCAAGCCGTCCGACGCGGCCGGGGCCGAAGCGGCGCTCCGCCGCCTCTCGGGCCACACGCACATGGTGGTCAGCGGCGTCGCGCTGGCCTACGCGGACGGGGCCGTCGAGCCCGCCACGGCGACGACCGAGGTGACGTTCCGCGCGCTCACGGACCGGCTCGTGGGCTGGTACGTCGCCACCGGCGAGTGGGAGGGCCGCGCCGGCGGCTACGCCATCCAGGGCCGCGGCGCCGCGCTGGTCGCGCGGATCGAAGGCGACTACCTCAACGTGGTCGGGCTGCCGGTCGCGGTGCTCGTCGAGCACTGGCCATGGTTGCTCGACCTGCGCCGCTGACCCCGGCCGCGGCCGCTCCGCACCCGCCGCTGACCGCTCGCCTCCAAGTGCGCTTTGCAGCGCATTTTCCGGCTCTGGCGCGGGGGGTCGGCGGCCAAGCGTCCGATACACTGGCCCCACCGCGGCCGCCGGTGCCCTCCACGCGGGGGCGCTCGTTGATCTGCGTCCGCGTCGCCTCTCTCACATGGGCTTTTTCAGTTATCTCACCGGCTTCGGTGGCCGCGACATGGCGGTCGACCTCGGCACGGCAAACACGCTCGTCTATGTCCGCGGCCGCGGCATCGTGCTCTCCGAGCCGAGCGTGGTGGCGATCGACTCGCGTACCGGTGAGGTCCACGCCGTCGGCATCGAGGCCAAGCGGATGCTGGGGCGCACGCCGGGGACGATCCAGGCCATCCGGCCGCTGAAGGACGGCGTCATCGCCGACTTCGACGTCACCGAGGAGATGCTGCGCCACTTCATC
>DATBKW010000416.1:0-11891 GCA_036555665.1 Solirubrobacteraceae bacterium
GGTGGCCCAGGAGCTTGCGCTCAGCCATCCCGAGCGGATCCGCAGGCTCGTGCTCGCGTGCACCTACCCCGGCGGCGCAGGCGCGCGCCTCGCCGACGAGGATGTCGTCCAGGACCTCGGCGGGGCGCTCATGTCCGGCGACCGCGAGCGCGCGGTGCGGGCGGGGTACAACGCGAACCTGTCGGCCACCTACGCCGGCGACGAGGCCAACTACGCGTCCTTCCAGGCGATGGCGAGTGAGCTGCCGGTGCCCATCCCGGTGATCATGGCCCAGATGCAGGCGGTCCTCGGCCACGATGCCAGCGCGCGCCTGATGGCCATCGACAAGCCCACGCTCGTCATCCACGGCACCGAGGACCGCATGCTCCCGGTGATCAACGGCGAGCTGATCGCGCGCCTGATTCCGAACTCGCGGCTCGAGCTGCTCGAGGGCCTCGGCCACATGTTCTGGTGGGAGCAGCCGCAGCGCGCCGCGGAGCTGGTGCGCTCACACGTCGTTCAATAGAGCGCGGCGGCAAGCCGGCGCCGCGCGTCGCGCGCCAGCGGGTGCTCGACGCCGAGCGCGTCGAGAATGCCGACGACGACCCGGCGCAGGTCGTCCTTGTGACCGTCGGCCGACGGCAGCGCTTCGAGCAGCAGATCGACGGCGCGCTCGTCGTCGCCGTCGTCGAGAGCGCGGAACGCCTCGCTCAGGTCGACGTCGTCGGCCTGCTCCAGTCGGATCCGCGCGGCGAGGCCGTCAGCCGCGAACGAGCCGCCGACGTTGGCGAGGACCTCGAGGGCCTCGTCGGCCTCGCCGCGGCGATGCAGCAGGCCCGCGAGCGCCACCGCCGCATCGGCGCGGCCCGGCTCGAGCTCCAGGGCTCGGCGCAATGCCTCCTCGTCGCCCTGGGTCACGAGGCCGTCCGCCTCGCTGGGCAGCAGCCCGTCGAAGAAGCGCGCGACGTTGGCGGGCGGCTGCACGCCGACGAATTCGTCGACGATGCGCCCGTCCTTGAATGCCTTGACCGCGGGGATCCCCTGGATGCCGAAGGCCTGCGCGAGATACGGATTGGCGTCGGTGTCGAGCTTGGCGAGCACGACCTGACCTTCGCGATCGGCCGCGGCCTGCTCGAGGATCGGGCCCAACGCGCGGCACGGGCCACACCACTCGGCCCAGAAGTCGACGACCACCGGGGTCGTCCGGGAGCGCTCGATGACCTCGCGCTCGAAGTCCTGCTCGGTGACGTCGATTACAGCCATGGGATCGATGGTAGTGGGCCGACGACGCGGGCCCACGATCGTGCGCCGTGCTACCACATGGTCGATGGACCTCCACGTCGAGGAAACGGGCGAGGGCATTCCCGTCGTGCTGCTCCACGGCCTGACGGCGACGCATCGCTACGTCGTCATGGGCTCCAAGGCGCTCGAGCGCTCCGGGCATCGCGTCATCGCCTACGACGCGCGGGCGCACGGGCGCAGCGATCCGGCACCGACGCCCGATGCCTACGGCTACGACGTGCTCGCCGAGGACCTCGAGCGCGTGATGGACGAGCGCGGCGTCGAACGCGCGGTGCTGGCCGGGGCGTCGATGGGGGCGCACACGCTGCTGCGCTTCGCCCTGGAGCGCCCCGAGCGGGCGGCGGCGCTGGTCGTGATCACGCCCGCATATGACCCGGTCGACCACCACGATCCGCCGCGTCTGGCGCGCTGGGACGCGCTGTCCGAAGGGCTGCGCGACGGCGGCGTCGAGGGGTTCGTGCGGGCCTATGGCGAGCCGCGCGTGCCGGAGGCGTGGCGCGACACCGTGCTCACCGTCCTGCACCAGCGCCTGAGCGCGCACGAGCATCCCGACGCGCTCGCCGACGCCCTGCGCGCGGTGCCTCGCTCGCGGCCGTTCGACACGTTGCACGACCTGGCCGCCATCGAGGCGCCGACGGTCATCGTGGCCGACCGCGACGAGGTCGATCCCACGCATCCGCTCAGCGTGGGGGAGGACTACGCGCGCGTCATCCCGGGCGCGCGGCTCGTGGTCGAGGAGCCCGGACGCTCGCCGCTTGCGTGGCAGGGCGGGCAGCTGTCGAAGGTGATCGCCGAAGCGGCGGCGATGGCGCGGGTGTAGCCGGGCGGGCGCCGTCGCCGGCTACCGCCGAGCGCGCGCCGCTGCCGGCATGCCGCCGAGCGTGCGCCGCTGCCGGCTGCCGCACGCAGCTACGGGCGGACACCGAAGGGGCGGAGCCTCCAGCTCCGCCCCTCACGGCTGTCGCGGCGGGGCTTACGCCCGCCGAGAGTGCGAACGCGGGGCCGCGTCGCGGCCCGTGCACCTCCCCCTCAGGACCCTTCCTTCTCGATCTTCTTGCCGTTGGCCCCGACCACGTACCACTCGGCCCCGAAGGCATCGACGCCCTCGCCCTTGGTGCTGCCGGGCTTCTTGTTGTCCTGAATGAACCCGTACAGCGGGTGCTTGTTGTAGGTCACCTGGGTGGTGCCGTCAGAGCGCTTGGTCGTGCCGAGTAGCGAAGCCTTGACGCCGGACCCCGCCTTGGGCTTGCCCTTTGTCAGCAACGGGGGCCATGCCGTGGCGCAGGCGCCGGAGCACGCGCTCTTGCCGTGCTTGTCCTTCTCGAACAGGTACATCGTCACGGAATGGCCGTCGACCAGGACCTTGCCGAGCTTGGTGCTGCGGAGCTTGACCGTCGCCGGTTTCGTGGGTGCTGCGGCGATTGCGGCGACCGCGGCGAACGCTGAAACGACGAGCGCGGTGGCGAGGACGACTGCGAGGAGGCGTCTCATGGGTTGCATCCCTTCTGTTGAGGTCGGTGCGAGCGGGAACGGATCCGACCTTTTCCTGCAGGACGCCACCCGCCGCGTCATCCTTCCGGCCGGCGGGGCCGGGTCCGGCGCGCGTTCGCGGACGAACTCGGCCCCGCTCGCCCGCGTGATCCTGTCCTGCGCGCTGTGCAGTAGGGCTGGACAGGCCCGAGGTACGAGGACTAGAGTGGTCGTGCCATGCCCGCCGAGCCCACCGGGGCCAAGCGCCTGCGCGACCTGACGGCCGACTTCCAGGACGGTGTCGGCCAGCGGCTGCGCTCGGAGCGCGAACGCCGCGGCCTGAGCCTGCGCGAGCTCGCCCGGCGCCTCGCGATCTCGCCCAGCGCGCTGTCGCAGATCGAGACCGGCCGCTCGCGTCCCTCGGTCGGAACGCTGTACGCGATCGTCACCGAGCTCGGGATCTCGCTCGACGAGCTGTTCGGCTCACCGCGCGCGGCAGCGGCCGCCGCGCCGGAGTCGGGCGCGGCGGGCGTGTCCGGGGCGAGCCTGGTCCAGCGGAGAGACTCGCGCAAGCAGCTCGACCTCGAGTCCGGGGTGCGCTGGGAGCGCCTGACGCCGACCGCCGAACCCGACGCCGACTTCCTCCTTGTCCGCTACGAGGTCGGTGGTGCCTCCAGCCGCGAGGGCACGCACATGCGCCACATGGGCCGCGAGTACGGGGTCGTGCTGTCGGGACGCCTGCGGGTGACGATCGGCTTCGACGAGGAGGAGTACGAGCTCGGCCCGGGCGACTCGATCGCCTTCGAGTCCTCGCGACCCCATCGGCTCGAGAACGCCGGCGACGAGCCCGTTGAGGCGATCTGGTTCGTCGCGGGGCGCTCGCTGAGCGACGTGCGCAAGCGTGCGCTGGACGGCGAGTCCGTGGCCGGGCTCGCCTGAGCCGCGCGGCGGCGCCCGGCTCTCCCAAGCGCGGCTCACCCGTTCGCGGTGTCGCCACGTTGACAGCGCGGCGCGCACCGGCGTAAGGTGGCTGGCCGAGTGTCCAGTGGCAACGCACACCGGACGCTCTTCACCTGGAATGACGCATGAGGAGGGTTCCGGCATGTCGGTAGACGTCCAGGGCGACGGGTCGCGCGGCACCGAGGGGGTGGCCCGCCCGATGAACGGGGCGGAGTACGTGGCGAGTCTCAAGGACGATCGGCAGATCTACATCCACGGCGATCGCGTCGACGACGTCACGACGCACCCGGCCTTCCGCAACGCGGTGCGCATGATCGCGCGCCTCTACGACGCGTTGCACGACCCGGAGCACAAGCCGGCGCTGACCACCGAGACCGACACCGGCAACGGCAGCTACACGCACGCGTTCTTCAGAGCGCCGCACTCGGCCGAGGACCTCGTCGCCGGGCGCGACGCGATCGCCGCGTGGCAGCGCCTGACCTACGGCTGGATGGGCCGCAGCCCCGACTACAAGGCGGCCTTCCTCGCCACCTATGGCCCGAACGCGGACTACTACGCGCCCTACGACGACAACGCGCGCCGCTGGTACAAGGAGTCCCAAGAGCGCGTGTACTTCATGAACCACACGCTCGTGAATCCGCCCGTCGATCGCGACAAGGAGATCCACGAGGTCTCCGACGTCTTCATCCACGCGGTCAAGGAGACCGACGAGGGCGTCGTCGTCCGCGGCGCGAAGATGGTGGCCACCGGCTCCGCGCTGTCGAACTACAACTTCGTCTCCTACCACGGGAACGTGCCGATCAAGAAGGAGGAGTACGCGCTCTCCTTCTTCGCACCGATGGACCACCCGGACATCAAGCTGCTGTGCCGGCCGTCCTACGAGTTCATGGCCGCCGCGGTCGGCAGCCCGTTCGACTACCCGCTCTCGAGCCGGTTCGACGAGAACGACGCCGTGCTGATGTTCGACGACGCCCTGATCCCCTGGGAGAACTTCCTCATCTACCGCAACCTGGAGATCGCGAGCACATATCACCTGACCGGGTTCATCTGGCGCGCGATGCTCCAGGGCTGCACGCGACTGGCGGTCAAGCTCGACTTCCTGGCCGGCGTGTTCATCAAGGCGCTCGAGGCGACCGGGACGATCGCCTTCCGTGGCATCCAGGCCAGCATCGGCGAGATCCTCGCGTGGCGCAACACGTTCTGGGCCCTCACCGACGCCATGTGTTACAGCCCCGTTCCCTCGGCCGAGGGCAGTGTCATCCCCAACCACGAGGCCGGCTCGGCCTACCGGATCCTGTCGAACATCGCGATCCCGAAGATCAAGGAGATCATCGAGAACCAGGTCGCGGGGGCGATGATCGTGCAGCCCTCGCACGCCGTGGACTGGAAGAACGAGGAGCTGCGACCCCTGCTCGACCAGTTCTACCGCGGCTCCAACGGCTACGCGGCGGTCGACAAGATCAAGCTCATCAAGCTGTTGTGGGACTCGGTCGGAAGCGAGTTCGGCGGCCGCCACGAGCTGTACGAGCGCACGTACTCGGGCAGCCACGAGCTGACGCGGCTCGAGGCGTTCTTCATGGCCCGCGAGAACGGCACCGTCGATGCGATGAAGGGCCTGGCCGAGCAGTGCATGGCCGAGTACGACCTCGACGGCTGGACGGTCGACGACCTCGTCAACCCCGACGACATCAACCTGGTCACCGGGAAGGGCCGAGCCGCGCCGCGGTGAGCGGCGGGCTCGGGGCTGAGCCGCGCCGGGCTGGGCGGCGGCGCCGCGCCGAGCGGCCGTTCTCGGGCGCGCCGCTCAGGGCTCGCGGCCCACTCGATCCAGTCGCCGCGCCGCGACCACGAGCCAGGCCTTGATGACCGCGACCTCGTCGGCGCTGAAGCCCTCCTCGATCCTGTCCTCGAGCGCCTGCACCGCCGGGCGCGCCGCCGCGACCCGCCGGTGGCCCTCCTCGGTCGCGTGCGCCGCAAGTACGGCGCCGACCACGCCGTCGACGAGGCGATCCTGCACGCCACGGCCGAAGGGCGCCCCTTCGGTCTCGAGGGGCACGGCCGGCGCGTGAAGGTGCGCCTCCTGCACCTGTTCGAGTTCGACGACGGCCTGATCAGCCGCGAGAGCGCCTGGTTCGACATGGGTGCCATACAGCAGCAGCTCGCCCCGTCCTGAGCGCGTCGCCGCGGATCGCCGTTGCCTCGGTCACTCCGGGCGGACGTGAACGTGGCCGAGGCCGCCCACCGAGCCCGCGTCCCAGCCGGCCGCCTCGTCGAGGAAGTCGGCCTGCGGGTCGCGCAGCGAGCCGAAGGAGCTGCGGAAGTACAGCAGCGGCCTGCGGCCCGGGATCGCCGTGCAGCTGAGCACGCGCCCCACGAAGATCGAGTGATCGCCGCCCGGCACGCGCTCCTGCACCTCGCAGACGAAGCTCGCGATGGCGCGCGCAAGCAGCGGCGGATCGGATTGCTCGATCAGCTCGACGCCCGCGAACTTGTCCTCGGCCGGCCGCGCGAAGCGCTGCGCGAGGTCGGCGTCGCCCTCGCCGAGGACGTTGACCGCGAAGCGGCGGCTGGCCTCGATCGCGTGGTGTGTGGGCAGGCGGTTGTCGATGCAGACCAGCAGCAGGATCGGGTCCAGCGACAGCGAGCAGACGGCGCTTGCGGTCATCCCCGCCGGACGGCCCTCGAAGGTCGTCGTGACGATGGTCACTCCGGTGGCGAAGTGGGCGATCGCCTCGCGGAAGGCAAGCTCGTCGGCCGTGACTTTGGGTGCTGACAGCGCTCGTCCCCCTTCCAGCTCCTGGTGCGCCGTCAGGCTAACAGAGCCACCGTTCAGTGACTCTTAACAGCACGCCTTGAAACGTCCCACGCACGCACGCGACTATCGCACCTGTGGAGCCGGCGACGCTGCGCATCCGTCTGCTCGGGGAGGTCGACATCCGCCGCGGTGACATCGTGGTGCCCGCGCTCGAATCAGCGCGTGCCGAATCGCTGCTGGCCTACCTGCTGATCCACCGCGACGCGCCTCAGCCGCGACAGCGCCTGGCCTTCCTGCTGTGGCCCGACTCGACCGAGGCCCAGGCGCGGACGAACCTGCGCCATGTGCTGCACAACCTGCGCCACGCGCTGCCCGACGCCGACCGCTATCTGGAGATCACGCCGCGCACGCTGCAGTGGCGGCCGGACGCCCCCTGTTGGCTTGACCTCGCCGCCTTCGACGAGGCGCTCGCCCGCGCGCGGGAGGGCCCCGGCGAGCTCGGCGCGCTGCGCGAGGCGGTCGATGCCTACACCGGCGACCTCGTCGAAGCCTCCTACGACGAGTGGCTCATGGAGGAGCGCGAGCGCGTGCGCGACCTCTACCTCGACGCGCTGGAACGCGTCGTCACGCTGTTGGAGGACGGCGGCGATCACGCCGAGGCGCTGCGGTACGCCGAGCGCCTGCTGGCGCACGATCCGCTCCGCGAGGCGACGTGCCGGCGGGTCATGCGCCTGCATGACGCCCTCGGCGACCGCGCCCGCGCCATGCGCGTCTATCACGCCTGCACCGGCGCGCTCGAACGCGAGCTGGGCGTCGAGCCGTCGGCCGCCACCCGCGAGCTCTACGAGGGGCTGTTGCCCTCCGACCAGGAGGCGCCCGCGCCCGAGCCCGCTCCGCCGGCGGCCCTCATCGGGCGATCGACCGAGCGCGCCCGGCTCACCGAGCTGTGGCGCGCGGCCGAGGGCGGGCGTGCCCAGCTCGCGCTGGTGACCGGCGAGCCGGGGATCGGCAAGACGCGGCTGGTCGAGGAGCTGCGCGCGTGGTGCATGCACCGCGGCGTGGCGACGGCGCAGGCGCGGTCGTACGCCGCGGAGGGCGAGCTCGCCTACGGACCGGTCGCCGCGTGGCTGCGAAGCGATGCGCTCGCCGGGCGTCACGCGCGCCTGGACCAGGGCCGCCGCGCTGCCCTGGCCCGCGTGTTGCCCGAGCTCGCCGGCGAGCCGCAGCCGCCGCCCGGCGGCGAGGAGCGCCAGCGCCTGTTCGACGCCCTTGCCCAGGCGGTCCTGGCCGGCGCCGAGCCGCTGCTCCTCGTCGCCGACGACCTGCACTGGGCCGACGACGAGACCCTGCAGTTCCTGCACTACCTCATCCGCGTTGCGCCCGAGGCCCCGCTGCTCGTCCTCGCCACGGCGCGCCGCGAAGACATGGACGACCGCGCCGCGCTCGGCGATCTCGTGCGCAGCCTGCAGGCGCTCGACCGGGTCACCGAGATCGAGCTGCCGCGCCTGACGAGACAGGAGACCGCAGTCCTCGCCGACCGGCTGGCCGGCCGCGCGCTCGACGAGCCCGAGGCCGACCGGCTCTTCGAGCAGACCGAGGGCAACCCGCTCTTCGTCGTCGAGACCTTGCGCGCCGGGCCGGAGAGCCCGCGACTGCAGGCGGTGCTCGAATCGCGCCTGGCCCAGCTCTCGTCGGCGGCCCGCGACCTCGTCGGCGTCGCGGCGACGATCGGCCGCGAGTTCACCTCGCGACAGCTCGCGGCGGCCGGCGAGACGGACGAGAAGGCGCTCGTCCGCGGGCTCGACGAGCTATGGCGCCGGCGGATCGTGCGCGAACAGGGGGCCGACGCCTATGACTTCAGCCACGACAAGCTGCGCGAGGCGGCCTACGCCGCGCTCAGCCCGGCCCTGCGCCGTCACCAGCATTTGCACCTAGCGCGGGCACTGGAGGACGAGGGCGACGCGGCCCTCAGCGCACAAGTCGCCGCCCACTACGAGCGCGCCGGCGCGGCAGCGCAAGCCATCCCGTGGTACGGGCGCGCCGCGGGCGAGGCGCAGCGGGTGTATGCCTACAGCGAGGCGATCCGCCTGCTCGAGCGCGGCCTGGCGCTCACCGCCGCGCTCCCGCCCGGGTCCGAGCGCGACGAGCAGGAGCTCGCGCTGCTCACGGCGCTCCTCGTCCCCCTCGGCGCCGTGCAGGGAGCGGGGTCCGAGCGGCTGATCGAGGCCCAGCGCCGTGCCTCGGAGCTCGCGCGGACGCCCTCGCCGCCGCTGCTGCGCTCCGTCGCCGTGACCAGCCTGTCCGGGGGGCGCTTCGCGCAGGCACGTCGAGTTGGCGGCGAGCTGCTGGCCCGCGGCGAGCGCGACGCAGACGCCGTGATGATCGTCGAGGGCCACTACGTGCTCGGGATCGCGTCGTTCTGGCCGGGCGAGTTCCGAAGCGCCCGCGAGCATTTCGAGGCGGCCGTGGATCAGGCGCGCCCGGACCACCGGGCGACACATCTCGAGCGCTATGGGCTCGACCCGAAGGTCATCTGCCTCAGCCGCCTGGCCAACACGCTGTGCTTCCTCGGAGATCCCGGCGCCGCTACGCGGGCCCGCGACGCCGCGCTGGCGCTCGCCGAGGAGATCGCGCAGCCCGCGACGACGGCCACCGCGCTGGTCTTCGCCGCGCTCCTGGCGATCGACCTCGAAGACCCCGTCAGCCTCCGCGGCCACGCCGATGCGCTGCGCGCCGCCGGGCCCGCGGGCCATTCGCGGGCGGCCGTGGTCGCCGCCGCGAGCTTCGACGGGTACGTCGACGTCCTCGACGGAGACCACGAGCACGGCCTCGCGCGCATCCGCGCCGCGCTCGACGACGCGCGCGGCGTGCAGCACGCGCCCGGGTCGTATGCGTCCACGGCCCGGGTGCTGATCGACGCCTGCGCCGTCGCCGACGACGCCCGCGCGGGGCTGGCGGCGGCCGACGAGGCGCTCGCGACGATCGGCGGCGCGCGGCTGTGGGAGGCCGAGATGCGCCGGCGCCGGGCCGAGTTCCTCGCGGCACTCGGCGGCCCCGAGCGCGAGATCGAGCGCGAGCTGGCGCTCGCCCTGCGCGTCGTGGCCCAACAGGGCGCGCTTGCGCTCGAGGCCAAGGTGCGAGGAACGCTCGCGGAACGCACCACCCTGCAAGGTCCCGCGACATGACGATGCTCACCGAGATCCACACTCCGTCCATCGAGATCGAAGAGCTGCGCACGCGCTTTCGCGGCGCCCTGGTGCGGCCGGGAGAGGAGGGCTACGACGAGGCCCGGCGGGTCTGGAACGGCGAGATCGATCGCCATCCCGCTCTGATCGCGCGCTGCGTCGGCGCCGACGACGTGGTCGAGGCGGTCGGCTTCGCGCGCGAGCGCGGCCTGCGCGTCTCGGTCCGGGGCGGCGGCCACGCGGTCGCGGGTCATGCCGTCTGCGATGACGGGCTCATGATCGATCTCTCGCTGATGCGAGCCGTGAGCGTGGACGCGGAGGCGCGCCGCGCGCGCGCCGCCGGCGGAGCGTTGTGGGCCGACCTCGACGGCGCCACCACGCAGGCGGGACTGGCCACGACCGGCGGCATCGTCAGCCACACGGGGATCGGGGGGCTGACGCTCGGCGGCGGGCTCGGTCACCTCATGCGCAAGCACGGCCTGACCGTGGACAACCTGGTCGCCGTCGACCTCGTCACCGCCGCGGGCGAGCGCCTGCGCATCGATGCCGAGAACGACGCCGAGCTGTTCTGGGGCCTGCGTGGCGGCGGCGGCAACTTCGGCATCGCGACCGCGCTCGAGTACCGCCTGCACCCGATCGCCCCGCTCCTGCTGGCCGGCCCGATGTTCTGGGCGCTGGCCGACGCCCCGGCACTGCTTGCGTTCCTATGCGACTTCCTGCCTGACGCACCCGACGAGCTCGGGGTCACGATGACGATCACACTGGCTCCGCCGCTGCCCTTCCTACCGGCCGATCAGCTCGGCAGGCCGGTCATCGGCCTCGTGGTCTCATGGTCGGGCGACGTCGCCGACGGCGAGCAAGCGATTGCCCCGCTGCGCGCGATCGGCACCCCTGTAGCCGATCTCGTCCGTCCGGTGCCCTATGTCGCGCTGCAGTCGATGCTCGACGGCGGCGCCCCGCACGGCCTCGGCTACTACTGGAAGTCCCATCGGCTCGAAGGCTTCTCCGACGAGGTCATCGAGTCGCTGATGGCGCGCGCGGCGCTGCTGTCGCCCGGTGCTCAGATCCATGGCTGGGCGATGGGTGGCGCGGTCAGCCGCGTCGACCCCGCCGCGAGCGCCGTCGGCGCGCGCGCGATCGGCCTCGACGTCAGCTTCGTCGGCGCCTGGCCGTCGGGGAGCGACGGCGAAGCGCTCAAGGCCTGGATCCGCGAGAGCTGGGACCTGCTGCGCCCGCACAGCACGGGCGTCTACGCGAACTTCATCTCCGACGAGGGCGCCGCCGGAGTCGCCGCCGCCTACGGCGAACGCGTGGCCCGGCTCACCGCGCTCAAGGACCGCTACGACCCGGCCAACCTTTTCTCGATGAACGCCAACATCCCCCCGAGCACGGGAGGCGCGCGATGACCGTCCTGGTGACCGGCGCGACCGGGAACGTCGGCTCCGCAGGTGTGCATGAGCTGATGGCGCGCGGCGTGCGCGTGCGGGCCTTCGTCCGTGATCGAGACCGCGCCCGCAAGCGCCGGGGCGACGGCGTCGAACCGGCCATCGGCGACTTCGCCAAACGGGGCATCCATTCGCCGGGCGCTCGTACATGATCAGCGTGCTCGCGGCGGCCGAGCAGGTTCGGGAGGCCGGCAGGCCCTTCGCGCCCGCGGGCGACGGAGCCATCGCGCTGATCGATCCGCGCGACGTCGGGGCCGTCGCCGCCGCGGTCCTCACGAGCGACGGCCACGACGGGCGGACGTATGAGCTGACCGGGCCGGAGGCGCTCACCTATCGCGACATCGCCGAGGCGCTCTCGGCCGCCGGCGGACGCCGCATCGAGTACGTCGACGTCCCCGCGCACGCCGCGCACGAGAGCCTCGTCGCGGCCGGCATGCCGCCCTGGCTGATCGAGCATCTCGACGGGGCCTACGAGTTGGTCCGCCGCGGCGAGCTGGCGCACACGACCGACGCGGTGCGGATGCTGACCGGCCGCGACCCGCGAACCTTCGCCGCCTTCGCGCGCGACCACGCCGGCCTGTTCGCGGCCGACGTGGCCAGAGCCGCGCTCACGGGCTGACGACGATCTCGAGTACGAGCGGCTCGTCGCGGTCGGCGAGCGCAGGGATGACCTCGTCGAAGCACGCGATCAGCTCGTCGAACGTCTCGATGCGCCGCGCCGGACAGCCGAGCGCGTGTGCCATCGCGGCGATGTCGACCGCCTCGAAGCCCGGCCACGGCGGCTCCTTGCCCGTA
>DATBKW010000417.1:0-4996 GCA_036555665.1 Solirubrobacteraceae bacterium
CTCGGTGGTCAGCATGTTCGCCCACCACGCGGGGCGCAGGGCGATGTCGGCCAGCGCCTTGAAGTTGGGCGGGAAGGTGAGCTGGTTGTGGACGTCGCGCAGGCGCGAGCCGGCGACGGAGACGTCGACGGTGAGGATCAGGGCCTCGAACCCGGCGGCCTGGGCACGGGCGACGAGGTCGGCCACCGCGTCGCGGTCGAAGAGGACGTAGACCTGAAACCACTTGCGCGCTCCGGGCGCCGCGGCGGCGAGAGCTTCGATCGTCGTCGTGCCGACGGTCGACAAGCCGGTCGGGATACCGCCGCGCTCGGCGACCCGCGCGACGGCGCGCTCGCCCTCGTGGTGGAACAGGCGCGTGTAGCCGGTGGGCGCGAAGGCGAGCGGCAGCTCGGCACGGCGGCCGAGGATCTCGGTCGCGGTGTCGACCGCCGAGACGTCCTCGAGCGCGCGCGGAATGAGCTCGACGCGCTCGAACGCCTGGCGCGAGCGGCGCAGGCCGATCTCGCGCTCGGCGGCGCCGTCGGCGTAGTCGAAGACGGGGCGCGGCGTGCGCCGCCGGGCGATCGCGCGCAGGTCGGGAATGCTCGCCGCGCGCGCCAGGCGCCGCGCGGTCCGGTCGAGCTCGGGCGCGCGCGGCGCGAGCAGCGGGCGCACCTCCGACCATCTGGGCAGGCGACGCTCGGTCACGGCAGCGAGGCTAACGACGGCCGCCCGGTGACGGCCCCTGCCTACAATCGGCAACGTGCCCGACCGCCTCTACTTCACCGAATCCGACGAGGCCAACGCGCTGAACGCCTCGGACCCGATGGCGCTGCTCATCGGCTTCGCGCTCGACCAGCAGGTCACCGTCCAGAAGGCGTTCTCCGGGCCGCTCGTGCTGCGCGAGCGCCTCGGCACCCTCGACGCCGCCGCGATCGCCGACGCCGACCTCGAACCGCTGTTCCGCACGCCGCCGGCCATCCATCGCTTCCCCGGCGCGATGGCCCAGCGCGTGCACGACCTCGCGGTCCACGTGCGCGACACCTACGACGGCGACGCCGCGCGCGTGTGGAACGACGCGGCGGACTCCGGCGAGCTGCGCGCCAACCTCGCGGCGCTGCCGGGCTTCGGCGAGATGAAGGTCAAGGCGCTCGGCGCCGTCCTGGCCAAGCGCTTCGGCGTCGAGGCGGCCAACGACCTCGTCCCCTGGCACCCGACGCTCGGCGACGTCGACTCGCTCGAGGCGCTGGCCGACTACCAGGCGGCCAAGCGCGCGCACAAGGCCGAGTGGCAGAAGGCCCAGGCCAAGGCGTAGCTCAGCGGGCCGGCGCCTGGACGAGTGCCTCGCCGGCGCTCGGGTGCAGGCGCAGTGCGTCGATCGTGCTGCCCAGCGCGATCAGTCCGAGGAGCGCGAAGGCGACAGTGAAGGCCGTCCCCGCGCCGGCGCGGCCCGGCAGCAGGTCGCCGAGCTCGGCGCCCACCCGCAGGGCCACCGTGGCCGCCGCCACGCCGAGGCCGGAGAAGAGCTGCTGCACGGTCGAGGCCAGCGCGTTCGCGTCGCGCATCTGATCGGGTGGGACGTCGCCGAGGCCCAGCGTCGTATAGCCCGTCAGCCCGACCGAGCGCGCGACGCCGCTCAGCAGGCAAAGCAGCACGATGACGGCCACCGGCGTGTCGGCCGTGAGCAGCCCCGCGGCGAACGCGGTCGCCGCCAGGCCGACGGTCGAGGCCAGCAGCATCGTGCGAAAGCCGAAGCGGTTGAACAGCCACGTCGTGGCGGGCTTGATCGTGATGTTGCCGACGAAGACGAAGAGCACGACGCTGCCCGACTTGATCGCGCTCCACCCGAAGACGGTCTGGAAGAGCAGCGGCAGCAGGAACGGGATCGCCCCGACGACGAGCCAGAACAGCGAGCTGCCGCTCATGGCCGCGCCGAAGGTCGGGATGCGCAGCGTGCGCAGGTTGATCAGCGGCGCTGGCGCGCGCAGCAGATGCAGCGTGGCGCCGACGAACAGCGCGACAGAGGCGAGCACGAGGACGATCGCAAGCGTCCAGTCCGGAGTGCCGTCGGACACAACCTGCCCGGCGTAGGTCACGGCACCCAGCGCACCGCAGGTGAAGAGGACGCCCAGCTTGTCCAGCGGCGGCGGAGAGCCCGTCGCGGTCTCGGCGATCAGTCGCCACGCGAAGCAGAAGGCGACGATCCCGAGGGGCACGTTGATGATGAACATCCATTGCCAGCTCGCGTAGGTCGTGATCACGCCGCCGGCCAGCGGCGCGATGACCGGCGCGACCAGCCCCGGCCAGACGATGTAGCCCATCAGCCGCATGATCTGGCCCCGCTCCGCCTGCCCGAAGACGACGATCCGCCCGACCGGCACCATCATCGCCCCGCCGGCCCCCTGCACGATGCGCAGCGCCACCAGCTCCGGGAGCGTCGTGCTCAGCGCGCAGCCCAGCGAGGCCAGCGTGAAGACCACGATCGCCGACAGGAACACTCGTCGCGGCCCGAAGCGCGCGGTCATCCAGGCGCTGAGCGGGATGAGGATCGCGAGCGTCAGCAGATAGGTGGTGATCACCAGCGCCGTGGCGCCCGGCGTCGCGTCGAGCGAGGCGCTCATCTGGGGAATCGCGGTCACGACGATCGTGCCGTCGAGGTTCTCCATGAAGAAGCACGCGGCAACCAGAAGCGCCACGCTGCGCAGCCCCCGATCGATCATCGAGGGCGCAGCAAAGCACACGCGGGGGGCGCCGCGGCAGCGTCAAACGGGGTGCGCGCCGGACCCGCGCGTGGTCTGGTGGGCGGGGAGGACGCTCAGCGCCGTCGGGCGGTTGCGCGACACAAGCGCATGAGCCCGGGAATGGCCTTCAGGAGCGCGCGGGCGCTGCGACCGCGGCGGCGACGCGCAGCACGCCGGCACGCATGGCGCGGCGACGACGGCCGCGGCGAGTCGTCGTGGCCGTCGCGGTGTGGCGGTCCTGCTCGGCGACGTCGCGAACCAGCATGAGCTGGGTTGCGGGCGAGGCCTGATGGAAGTGACGCACGGTGTCTCCTTGCTGAGGTCGATGACGGCAAGGAGTGTCGGGCGAGGAGGCGGCAGCGACTAGCAACCCATGGTGCCGCGTTCACAACACCCTGGGCAGGCTTGCGGCCTACGCCTGCTCGTTGCGCAGGTCGGCGACGGTCACGGCGCCGATGGCCAGCGCCCGCTCGGCAAGGCGCAGGCGCTTCTCGTTCTGTGGCAGGTCGGCCACGTCGAACTTGGCGAACAGCAGGCGAAGGTGGCCCTTGACCGCCTCCAGGGAGAGATGCAGCTCCGCGGCGATCTCCGGGTTGGTGGCCGGCCGCGCCCACGCCGAGGCGTCGGCGAACGGGCGGCACAGCGCCCTCAGCACCGCCCGTTGCGCGGAGGACAGATCGCGTGGGATCGGCCCCTCCTGAGCCATGACGGTCGCTGCCGGCCCGCCGGAGCGCGCCGGGCCGCGAAACAGCACCGACGTGTTCCCGAAACGGATCGTGTCGCCGTCGGACAGGCGCCGGCGCTCCCCGACTCGGTCGCCGTTCACGAAGGTGCCGTTGCGCGACAGCCCTCCGTCGGAGATCGCCCAATCCACGCCGCCGACGTGCACCAGCTCTGCATGCACCCGCGAGACGTGCTCGTCCCACGGCAGGGCCAGGTCGCAGTCCTCGCTGCGCCCGATGGTCAGCGCCTTGACGTCGGCACGCAGGCGAACGATCTGCTGGACGCCCGCTTGATCTCGCAACACGAGGAACGGGAAGCCCTCGCGTTCGGCTTCCATGCGCTCCTTCAGCTCTGAGGCCGACCCGGCGTGCGGCCCAGTCAGCGGCATTCGCGGCAGTCTAGGCCCCAGGCCGGACCACGCCAACAGCCCGTTCGACGGCGGCAAGGTCGCCCCCCTGGCGCCACGCGGCGGCTTGGAGGACCACACGTGCGGCATTCGCGCCGGCGGCAGTCAGCGCCGGGCGTTGCTCGATCACTTGACGATGAGTCGGCTCGCGTCCGCCAGCTTCAGCTGAAAGCGGCCGCGGACCTTCGCGGCCGGCCGTCTCGCGACAGTCACCCCGTCACCGGCCTGCGGTGCGTCGCCGCCCGCGGGGGTGGTCCCGACATGGGCTGCAGCGATCGTCGGAGACGCGACACCGCCTACGGCAACCGCCAGGACGACCGCCATCGACACCAGGCACTTCATCGGGACCTCCGTCCGTCATTGATGTTCCGTGTGAACGGACGTCAACCCGGCGACCAACCTCCCTGTGCGATGCGTCACGAATGGCACCGGCTGCTCGCTACGTGACGAAGGTCACAGTCCACCGCGAAGGATCGCCCCATGGACGGCGTCATTAGGCGAACACCCGGACCACCGCTCCTTAGGTCCGGCACAGACAGGAAGGACCATATGAAACGGCCCATCGCCCTGATCGCCGTCCTCGTGCTCACCGCTGCGATGCTCGCGGGCCTGACCGCGATCGCCTCATCGGCAACCAGCAAGCCCGCCACCGTTAAGACCGGCACCAGCGCGCTCGGCAGGATCGTCGTCGACGGCAAGTCCCACACGCTGTACCTCTTCCAGAAGGACCGGCACGGCAAGAGCGCCTGCTCAGGTGCCTGCGCCCGGAGCTGGCCGCCGCTGCTCACAAAGGGCGCGCCCAAGGCGGGCACGGGCGCCAAGTCCTCGCTGCTCGGCACGACCATGCGCTCGGACGGCACGACCCAGGTGACCTACAACAAGCACCCGCTCTACACGTTCGTAGGCGACAACGGCAAGCCCGGCAGCACCGCGGGCCAGGGCCTCGACGCCTTCGGCGCCAGGTGGTACGTCGTGGCGTCCAAGGGGACCGCCAGGATCGGTCGCTACTAGTGGGCCTTCTCGTAACGTTTGACCGGTAACGGCGGCCGGCGGCGCCGATCCGGCAAGGACGCAGAACCGAAGGAATACCGGAGGTATTTCGAGGTTCGAGGACGCCGCCGGTCGGGGATCGACGGCTGTCGTTTCC
>DATBKW010000418.1:0-1955 GCA_036555665.1 Solirubrobacteraceae bacterium
GCGAAGCGGATCTCGCTGTCGATGGCGAAGGTGGCCAGCGGCTTGCGGGCTGCGGTCGCGCGGGTGATCAGCTCGCCGACCTCGCGCACCAGCCTGGCGGCCAGCGCGAGCAGCCACCGGGCCGAGAGCTGATCGGGCGAGCGCTCGGGGTCAGGCGCCACATCGGCGAGCGCGGTGGGCGAGATGACGAACGACGCCGCGGTGGCCCGCAGCACGCGCTCGGTGCAGTTGCCCTTCCGGCGCTCCTCGACGAGCTCGACGAGGCCGTGGCGCTCGAGCGCCCGCAGGTGATAGTTGGCCTGCTGACGCGAGAGCCCCGCGCGGGCAGCCAGCGTGGTGGCCGAGCCGGGCTCGGCCAGCGCCGACAACAGCCGCGACCGCACCGGATCGAGCGACGCCTCGGCGGCGGCGGGATCCTCGATGACTGCCACGTCGAGCATGGCAGCCACCTTGCCACGGAAAACTTAATTTGTCAAGACAGTCTCATTTGTCGGAAGCAGCGAGTCAGGCGAACCTTGTCCGATCGGGTGCGGAAAACCGCACCGAACCCGGCGAAGTTCGCGGCCGTCGCCCACGAGGACGACCGCGGGCGACGCGCCGTCCGCCGGACCTCACTTCCTCACTGCCAAGCGCCGCCGCCAAGCGCCGCGCCCTACGCCGAAGACGCGCTGACGGCCGCACCGTCCGACCGCCGCCGGCGGCGGCGCGCCGCGAACACCCACGTGCGCAGCGCGATGTAGCGGGTGACCGTCGCCGCCGCGCCCGCCAGAAGCAGGACGACGAGCTCGATCGCCCGCGGCGGCGTCGCGTCGACGTGATGCAGAGTCGCCAGGGCGAGCGTCGTCAGCCCGAGCGTGAGCACGTAGACGAGCGCCCCGCGGGCATGATGACGGGCCAGGCCGTCGCGCCCGCGCACGCCGAAGGTCAGCCTGCGGTTGGCCGCCGTGTTGGCCACCGCGGTGATGGCCAGCGCCAGGGCGTTGGCGCCCGCGGCGCCCAGCGGCCCGTGCAGGAGCAGGTAGAGCAGCGCGTAGGCGATCGTGCTCAGGACGCCGACGGCCATGAAGCGCAGCACCGGCCCGGCCATGGCCAGGCGCGCCACGCCGCGCAGGTCCTCGATGGCGGTGCGGACGATCTCCACGCGCGAATCGGGGTCGTCGACCCAGTCGACCGGCACCTCGTGGATGCGCAGCCCGCGGCGCTGGGCCAGCACGAGCAGCTCGGTGTCGAAGAACCAGCCGTCGTCGCGGACGTCGGCGAGCAGGCGCCGGGCCGCGACCGCCGTCATCGCCTTGAAGCCGCACTGCGCGTCGGAGAAGCGGGCGCGCAGGACCGTGCGCAGGATGCGGTTGTAGCCGCGCGAGATGAGCTCGCGCTTGGGCCCGCGCACGACGCGCGCGCCGCGTGCCAGGCGGCTGCCGATGGCCACCTCGCTGTGGCCGGAGAGCAGCGGCGCGACGAGCGGCAGCAGGGCGCGCAGATCGGTCGACAGGTCGACGTCCATGTAGGCGACGACCCGCGCGTCGCTGCGCAGCCACGCCTCGCGCAGGGCGCGCCCGCGCCCCTTTCGATCCAGGCGCAGGACCTCGACGCCGGGCAGCTCGCTCGCCAGCGCCGCGGCGATCGCCGGCGTGGCATCGGTGCTCGCGTTGTCGGCGATCACGATCCGCCAGCTGAAGGGGAACTCGGCCCCGAGGTAGCGGTGCAGGCCGCGGATGCTGCGCTCCAGCGCGCCCTGCTCGTTGTAGACGGGGACGACGACGTCGACGGCCGGCCCGGCGGGGACGGGCCGGCCGTTGCGATGGGCGCGCGGGAGGAGCAGCTGCTCGGTCATGCACCGAGCATCGGCCCGCGCCGTCAGGGTCCGGTGGGAGCCGCCTGAGAGGTCGCTGGGAGCGTGACGACGAAGCTCGCGCCGCCGCCCTCGGCGTTGGTCGCGCGCACGCGTCCGCCGT
>DATBKW010000419.1:0-16915 GCA_036555665.1 Solirubrobacteraceae bacterium
CGGGTTGCGCCGGATCCGTGGATGCCGGGCGGCACCCCAATCCGCAGCCAATGGCGGCGCCATTGGCAAGGATCGGGGGTGACGATCCGGCGCCGCGGGACGGTGCAAGACGGTCGTGAGGGATTCGGAATCAACCATCTAATGGCTCAGCGCGCCGTCGGCGTGCAACCGCCGCGGCAGCACCTCCGCCGGATCGCCGTGCAGCAGCCAGCCGTCGCGGACGCGCTCGACGAGCCCTTCGCGGGCCAGGCCCGTGAGCGCGGTCGTCACCGACGGGCGCCGGGCGCCGACGAGGGTGGCCAGCGTGCGGTGCGGGAGGTCGAGCGGCAGGCGCACGCCCTCGGGGCCCACGCGGCCCCAGCGCTCGGCCAGCGCCCACAGCAGCACGATCAGCCGATCGTCGACGCGCGGGAGCTGCGCGATCGCGCGCTGGAAGGCGAGGGAGCGCGAACGGCGGATGTAACGGTTGCCGAGCGCCGTCGCGATCGCCGGCCAGCGGCCGGCGGCCATCGCCACGCGCGTGTCGAGGATGGCGATGCGCGCCGGTGCGTGCACGTGCCAGGCAACGCCGAAGGGCAGCGGCTCGAACTGGACGTCGTCGTCCCACGGGCGCAGCAGGTCGCCGGCGCCGAGCAGCTCGGTCGTCGTGCGACCGGCGAAGACGACGTCGCGCGTGAGCACGCCGTCGACGACCAGCACGCCGACCACCGGCGTGACGTCCTCGAAGTCCTCGAGCGGCTCCCACGGCCCGGGATCCAGCGCGCGCACGGGCACGGAGAGAACGCGCTCGGCACCCGAGCGCTCCTGGGGATTGAGACCCTCGCCCAGCTCGGGATCGACCTGCAGGAGATTGATGGTGGACCGTTGCGACGTCATATGCCCTCTGTCCGTGTGTAGCTCGCGGGCAGGCGTCAGGGGCATTGTGTTCCCCGGCGCACGGCCGCTCAACCGCTTTCCTCGGCGGTCAGACGGCTGACCAACTCCGTACTTTCCCGCGCCATGCGCGAACGCGGGACCACCAGATCGAATCCCGCGGCCAGCGCGCGCTCGCGGACCTCGGGTTGCACATGGGCGAAGAAGCCGAGCGTGCGCACCCCGTGCAGCTCGCCGCCCGCGGCCAGCGTCTCGACCAGCGTGATGCCATCCGTGTCGTCGGTGGTGAGATCGACGACGAGGACGTCGACGCCGGCGATCTCGTCCCACGCCTCGACGTCGCCGGCGATCAGATCGACCTCGTGGCCGGCGTTCTCCAAAGCCGCCTGAACCTTCGAGCCGAAGAGCAGGTCGGGGATCAGCGCCGCGACGCGCGCCATCACTGCGCGCGCATGCGCTTGAACTCCTGGCGCACGGACTCGGGCCGACCCCACATCTGCACGACCTCGACACGCCCGCTGCGCGCCTCGCGCACCGCCAGCTCGCCGTTGATGCCCGCGTCGTCGAGAAGCTTCAGCGCGCCGTGGACGGCCGGCACCGCCGCCGCGTGACCGAAGCGGTGCGCCACCAGCAGCCGCCAGTGCCAGTCGTGCTTGGAGTACGGCTGTGCGTTGCAGGTGACGAGGTACACCGCAGCATCGATGTAGCGCGACTCGTCGTCGATGCGCAGGTCGAGCTCGAGGTCGGTCCAGTCGTCCGGCAGGGAGTCGACGACCTGCTGGAAGGTGTCGGCAAGGCCCATCTCCAGGCAGCCTACCGTTCGCCGGCGCGTCGCTTAGCCCAGCAGCGTGTCGGCGAGCAGGAAGAGGTTCAGCGCGATGATGAGCGCCGCCACGATCGAGGCGACGACCGTCGTCACGCGGCGGTTGACCAGCGTGCCCATCACCTCGCGCTTGCGCGTGAGCAGGACGAGCGGGACCAATGCGAACGGGATCCCGAAGCTCAGCACCACCTGCGAGATGACCAGCGAGCGCGACGGGTCCAGGCCGACGGCCAGGACGATCAGCGCGGGCAGCATCGTCGCGAGCCGCCGCAGCACGAGCGGGATCGTGCGGGCGATGAAGCCCTGCATCACGACCTGCCCGGCGTAGGTCCCGACGCTCGAGGAGGCCAGGCCCGAGGCCAGCAGCGCCAGGGCGAAGGCCAGCGCGGCGCCGCCCCCGACCATCGCGCCGAACTGCGTGTGCGCCTCCTCGATCGAGTCGAGCCCCGCCAGGCCGTTGTCGTGGAACAGCGACGCGGCGATGACGAGCATCGACATGTTCACCAGGCCGGCGATGCCCATCGCGACGCTGACGTCGATGCGCTGGAAGCGCAGCAGCCGGTGGCGCTCGGCGTCGTCGCGCGGCGGGATGCGGTCCTGCGTGAGCGCCGAGTGCAGGTAGATGACGTGCGGCATCACCGTGGCGCCGAGGATGCCGGTGGCCAGCAGCACGGAATCGGTGCCCTGGAAGCCCGGGATGAAGCCCTTCGCGGCGGCGCCGGCGTCGAAGCCGATGCGCAGCGTGTCGTAGAGGAAGCCGAGGATGATCACACCGAGGAGGCCGGCGATGACCACCTCGAAGCGCCGGTAGCCCTTGGTCTGCAGCCCGAGGATCCCGAACGCGACCACCGCGGTGATGAGGCCGGCGTGGAAGAGCGGCACGCCGAAGAGGAGGTTGAGGGCGATCGCCGCGCCGACGAACTCGGCCAGATCGGTGGCCATGGCGATCAGCTCCGCCTGCACCCACAGCCCCCATGACACCGGCCGCGGGAAGTGCTCGCGGCACAGCTCGGGCAGGTTGCGCCCCGTCGCGATGCCGATCTTCGCGGACAGGTTCTGGATCAGCATCGCCATGAGGTTCGCGCTGAGCAGCACCCACAGCAGCAGGTAGCCGTACTTCGCGCCGCCGGCGATGTTCGTGGCGAAGTTGCCGGGATCGACGTAGGCGATGCAGGCGACGAAGGCCGGGCCGAGGATGGCCAGCGTCTCGCGCAGGCGCCCGCGCGAGCGCAGCTGCTGCAGGGCGCTCGGCGTGCGGAGTGCGACGGCCTGGTCGGTCACGCCGAGACCTCCACGCGCATCGCCCGCGCCAGCGCGCCGCCCAGGACGTGGACCTGGTCGCCGAAGCGGGCGAAGGTCGGGCCGTCGAACGGCTGCTTCTCGATGACCTCGAACCTGTCGCCGGGCGCGATGCCGCGGTCGGCCAGATAGCGCAGCATCTCCGGATCGGCGTCCGAGATGCGCGCGAAGGTCGCACGCGCGCCGGGCTCGAGGTCGGCGAGCGAGGCGGTGGCGATCTCCTCGATCTCGAGGTCGACGCTGGGAATCGGGTCGCCGTGCGGATCGACGGTCGGGTTGCCGAGCTTGGCGGCGATGCGCGCCTCGAGCTCCTCGGAGAGCACGTGCTCGAGGACCTCGGCCTCGGCGTGCACGCGATCCCACGGCACGTCGAGCGATTCGGCGAGGTAGAGCTCGAGCAGGCGATGGTGGCGGATGACCTCGAGCGCGACGCGCTCGCCGTCGCCGGTGAGCTCGACGCCTTTGTAGGGCACGTGGGTCACGAGGCCGAGCTCGCCGAGCTTCCTGCACATGCCCGAGGCCGACGCGGCGGTGACGCCGAGCCGCTCGGCGAGGGCGTTGGTGGTCACCGGGCAGTCGCCGCGATGGGCGATCGCGTAGATCGCTTTCGCGTAGTCCTCAACTGCGGGTGACCGGATCATCAACAATAGATTATGGCATGCCTAAATCGGGGTCAAGCCGGTCCGTGGACTACCCTGGACGACATGGCCGCCACCGTCGCCGAGGCCGCCGCCGCAGACCGCCTGATCACCGAGGACGTCGCCCTCGTCGACCGCTCCGAGCGCGGCAAGCTGGCGCTCACCGGCGCGGAGGCCAAGGCGTTCCTCAACGGCCAGGTCAGCAACGAGATCGAAGCGCTCGAGCCGGGCACCGGCTGTTACGCGGCCTTGCTGTCCAACAAGGGCAAGATGCTCGGCGACCTCCGGGCGATCGACACCGGCGCTGAACTGTGGCTGGACACCGAGCGCGCCTCGCTGCAGGCGCTGTTCGACACGATCCGCCGCGGAAGCGTCGGCTGGCAGGTGGAGCTGCACAAGCGAACGCTGCAGCAGGCGCTGCTGTCGCTCGTCGGCCCGCGCGCCGGTCAGGCTGCCGCCTTCGAGGCCGCGTCCGAGCACGCCAACCGCGCCTCCGAACTCGGCGGCGCGCCCGTGCTGCTGATCGCCACCGACCTCGGCGTCGACGTCGTCTGCGCCGCCGAGGATGCCGAGCGCGTGCGCGGCGCGCTGGACGTACCCGAGGTTCCCGAGGCGGCGGCGGAGGTCGTGCGCGTCGAGTCCGGCCGTCCGCGCTACGGCATCGACCTCGACGACACGACGATCCCCCAGGAGGCCGGCCTCAACGAGCGCGCGGTCAGCTTCACCAAGGGCTGCTACGTGGGCCAGGAGACCGTCGCGCGACTGCACTACCGCGGCAAGCCCAACCGCTTCCTGCGCGGCCTGCGCCTGTCGGCGCCCGTGCCCTCCGGCACGGCGCTGCTGCTCGGCGAGCGCGAGGTCGGCCGCATCGGATCGAGCGTGGTCTCCCCCCGCCACGGGCCGATCGCCCTGGCGTTGGTGCGGCGCGAGGCCGCCTCGGGCGATGCGCTGATCGCGGGCGAGGCGACCGCACTCGTCTGCGATCTCCCGTTCGCGGCTTGACCCGCCCCGGCGCGGACCGGTAGAAGCGCGCCCACGCGCCGGCTCGCCCTCTCCACCGTCGTCGTCCTCGCGCTGCTGCCGTCCGCGGCCGCGGCGAAGTCCAACGACTCCCTCGCGCCGGCCGACGCCCCGCCGCACTGGCTGCCGCCCGAGGCATGGGTCTACAACCACTGGCTGCCCTACGACGAGGGACGCCTGTATCGCCTGCTGCACATCACGCGCGAACAGCTCTGGCAACAGCTGCGCGACGACCGCCGCAATCTCGCCCAGCTCGCCGCGCGCCACGGCTGGCGCGACCCGCAGCGGCTGGCCGGCGCACTCGTCGCGCCCTGGCGCGGCCACGTGAGCGCCGCCCGCCTGGCGCTGCTGCGCGGCCGCGCGCTGCGCACGATCACCCAGGGCCACCTCGCCCAGCACCTGTTCTTCCACTCGCTGCACCAGTTCGCGATCCCGTCGCGGGCGCCCGCGATCTTCGGCCTCAGCGACGCCGCGTTCCGCGACACGCGCCGCACGCTCGAGCTGAGCCCGCTGACGATCGCGCGGCTGCACGGGCGCTCGCCGGCGCGTGTCGAGGCGCTGAGCGTCGCGGCCCTGCGCGAGCGCGCCCATGCGGGCGTCGCGGGCCGGGCGATGACCGCGCGCCAGGCGCGCATCCTGTTGCGCCGCCAGATCACCCAGCTGCCGCGCTGGCTCGGCCAGGCGCGCTACAACGGCCCGCCCAAGACGCATCTGGGTCAGCTCGTCGCGCTGCCCCACGACTACGCGACCAACCCTTCGCTGTCGGCCGACGGCAGCCACGTCGTCTACGAGCAGTACCGCCAGAAGCTGCCGGTCGCGCTGCGCCTGGGCGAGATCGCCGTGGTCTCGCGCGACCTGCGCAGCGGCCGCAGCGCGCTGATCAGCAAGCCCGCGGCGCCGCGCGCCGGCGAGCCGCTGGACCCCCGCTCGGCCTACAACGCGACCGTCTCGGGCGACGGGCGGCTCGTCGCCTACGAGTCCTCGCCGGGCAACGTGAACTTCGCCAAGCGCTACGGGCGCATCGGCGTGGAGCTCACCGACGCCGCCCGCGGGCGCACCACCCGCATCGACCATCCGCCGCGCGGCGAGGCCCTCTCGCAATCGGCCTACAACCCGCAGCTCGCCGCCGACGGCCGTCACGTCGCCTTCCAGGCCGTGCGCGGCGCCGGGACGGCGCAGGTCTTCGTCTGCGACCTGCACAGCGGTGCGCGCACGCTGGCCAGCGGCGGGCTGCCGCGCTCGCCGCGCGGCACCGTGACCTCGATCTACGAGCCGCGCGTCTCGGCCGACGGGCGCTTCGTCGCCTTCACGGCGGTGACGAGCCGCGCCACCGGCGCTGCGGGCGCGACGTCGTCGCGGGTGCTGCTGCGCGACCTCGCGGCCCGCACGACGACGGTGGTCAGCACCGGCGTGCCGGGCTTCGCGTCGGACGCGAGCGTCTCCGGCGACGGCCGCCTCGTCGCCTTCACCGCCGGCAGCGCGACGCCGCGGCTGTACCTGCGCGACGTCAGGGCCGCCACCACGCGCGCGCTCACCGAGCCGGCCGCCGGCGCGGTGGTCGACCCGCAGCTCTCGGCCGACGGCCGCGCCGTCGCCTACACGCTGGTGCGCGGCGGGCACAGCCGCGTCGAGATCACCCGCCTGGACAGCGGCGCCACCGCAGAGGTCGCCAGCCCCCGCGGCTCGGTCACCGACCCGTCGCTGTCGGCGGACGGGACGGTCGTGGCCTTCACCTCCGACGCACCCGATCTGAGCGCAGCGAAGCGCGACCGCACGCGCGGGGTCTTCGTGCGCGACCTGCGCTCGGGCGCGACGACGCTCGTCAGCCCGCCGAGCCATCAGCCGGCAGCTCCCGCGCGACCCGCCGCCACCAGGCGCGCCGCCATCGGCACCGCCGCCGCGCCGGTGGTCGGCATCGTCGACAACGCGTTCGTGCGCGGCCACGAGCAGCCACGGCTCACGGTGCGCCCGGGCACGACGGTCACGTGGCGCTGGCGCAGCCAGTCCTCGCACAACGTGACGGTGCGCAGCGGCCCCGAGCGCTTCCGCGCGACCACCCGCTCACGCGGCCTGTTCCGGCACCGCCTGTCGGAGCCCGGCGTCTACCGGTTCGTCTGCACGCTGCACTCGCCCGGCATGGGCATGACCGTCGTCGTCCGCTGAGCCCACAAAGCGCTCCAGCGCCCCGCGGTCGGCGCCGCGATGGAGGTCGAGCACGGGCGCGTCGTGGCCATCGAGCCACGTCGCCACGATCCGCGCCTCGTCGACCTCGTCGGGCGCCAGGCACGCGGTCGCCCCCGTGCCGTCGCCGCCGCGCAGGGCGCGCGCCGTACGCTCGACGACGTCGTCGAGATCGCCGAGGGCGCCCCAGTCGACGACCCGGCCGCCGACGAGCCAGAAGGCGTCGAAGCGCGCGCCGCGCGGGTGCTCGGCCAGGACGAGCCGCGGCCTGGCGTGCGTCGCCGCGAGGACGCCGCCGAGGCGCTCGAGCAGCCAGCGCAGGCGCTCGCGGCGGCGGCGCAGCCAGGCCGCGCGCTCGAAGCGCTGCGCGGCCGCCGCCGCGCGCATCTGCTCGTCGACGTGGGCCAGAAGTGCCGCGCCGCCGTCGCCGTCACCGGTGAACAGCGCAAGCGCCTCGTCGAGCCGGCGGCGATAGAGGTTGGGATCGAGGTCGCCGAGGCACGGCGACAGGCAGCGGCCCATCTGCCCGTACGCGCTCGGCCAGTAGCGGTGCGGCAGCTTGCGCGCGCAGTGGCGCAGACCGAAGAGCGAGTTGAGCTGCTCGAGCAGCTCGACCGCCGTCGCGCGGCCTCGCAGCGGGCCGACGCTGACGCCTCGGCCGGTGGCGGGCGCCGGCGCGACCTCGAGCACCGGGAAGGGGATGTCCAGGCGGCAACGCAGGTAGACGTAGCGGTCGACGTGCTTCAGGCGCGCGTTGCCCGGTGGTCGCAGGTGCTTGATGAGCCGGCTCTCGAGCAGCAGCGCACCGAGCTCGGAGTTCGTCTGCTCGTGCTCGACGGTCTCGGCCTGCGTCACCCACGCGCCCTCGTTGGCCGACGGCTGGAAATGCGCCCGCGCCCGCGCCCGCACGCTGATCGACTTGCCGACGTAGACGACCTGGCCCGAGGCGTTGCGGACGATGTAGACGCCGGGATCGTCGGTCAGGTGGGCGAGGTCGGGCAGCCGCCGGCGTGCGCCGCGGGTGCGCGACCCGCCGTCGGTCGCGGCCGCGCGCGGGCGGCGAGGGCGCGCGGGGCGCAGCAGCTCGAGCGCGTCGCGCACGGTGGCCGCGTGCGCGCACAGGCGCGGGAACAGCGCACAGAAGACGCGCGCGCAGGTCTCCGCGTCGGCCAGCGCGCGGTGGGAGACCTCGACCTCGATCCCCAGCGACTCCGCCAACGAGCGCAGCCGCCGCTGGCGCCCGAGTGGATGCAGGCGCCGGGCCAGCGCGACGGTGCACAGCTGCGGCGGGTTGGGCCAGCGGATGCCCGCGCGTTCGAAGGCCTGACGCAGCACGCGCCGGTCGAACGACGCGCTGTGGGCCACGAGCACGCGCCCGCGCAGCTGGGCCGCGAGCTCGGGCAGGCGCAGCTCGGCCGGCGGTGCCTCGTCGACCATCGCCTGGGTGATGCCGGTGAAGCGCTGGATCCCGCGCGAGAGCGGGGCGCGGACCGCGACGAGCGTCTCCCAGCGGTCATGGAGCTCGCCGCCGCCGACGAGCACCGCGCCGATCTCGGTGAGCTCGCAGGCGTCGCCGGCCAGCCCGTTCGTCTCGGTGTCGACGACGAGGAACTCGGTGGTGGCGACGGGCTGATCAAGATCCATCCGGACCGTGCTCTATACGCCTCGCGCCCGACGGAACGAACGTCGGCGTGCACAACGGTCGCGTCGCTACCGCCGCCCGCCCGGGTACCCTCGAGGAGCACCCGGTCTGGAAGGAGGCGGCGCATGACGACGTCGGCCACACGGCAGGGGTCCGATCGAACGCTTGCCGAGCGCGAAGCTTGGGACGCCTATCGCGACAGCCTGCGCGACCTGGAGGGCACCGAGTACGAGGAGGCCGAGCGCCTCTCGTGGGAGCGCCTGCAGCGCGCGCTGCACGAGCTGGAGGTGCGCGACGGAGCCGAGTGAACGGCTCTGTTCGAGTAGGATCGCGACAAGCCGCGCGGGCGGCTCGGTCGAGTGGAGACGGATGAACATGAGGCGCACGGTGGCGGCCACGCTGCTCGTGATCGCGGCAGGGGTCGCGATCGTGGGCTGCGGCAGCAGTACGGACTACAAGAACGACCCGCGGCCCCCGGGTCCCATCGTCCTCACCGGCTCCATCGACGACCAGCGCGTCTCCGTCTCGCCGCAGCGCTTCGGCGCGGGCCCGATCTCGCTGATCGTCACCAACCAGACCAACACCGCGCAGAGCGTGACGCTCGAGAGCGCCGACAAGGCCGGCAGCGGACCCGGCATCAGGCAGCAGACGGCGCCGATCAGCCCGCAGGACACCGCGACCCTGAAGGCCGACGTCAGCCCCGGCCGCTACACCGTCCACGTCCGCGGCGACGGCATCGCCGCGGCGCGGTTGCGCGTCGGCCCCGAGCGCGCCAGTGCCCAGAACGACCTCTTGCAACCGTAGACCCCGACCGCGGCGGTCTGACACCATCGCGGCGATGCCGGTCCGGGCCGTCGCCGCCCTGGTCGCCGCCGCGCTCGTCTGCGGCGCGGTCCCGGCCGCCGTCGGCCAGCAGGACCAGAGCGCGCAAGCGCTGTTCCGCGACGTGCTGCTCAAGGACCCCAAGACGGCCGATGGCGTGCAGCGACTGCTGCGCACCAACGCCGGCTTCGTCTCGGCCAAGCCGCTCTTCGCCGATCTCACCGGCGACGGCAAGGAGGACGCGGTCGCGACCGTCCAGAACGGCGGCGCGGCCGGCGCGGTGGCTGCCTACGTGCTCAGCGCCGAGGGTTCCTCGGGCGGCGCATTGCGTGTCATCTACCGCAGCCAGTCGCTCTACCAGGGCCAGGTGCGCGTGAGCGGGGCGACGCTCACGGTGGTGACGCCGCTCTACGCCCGTGGCGACGACGTCTGCTGCGCGCGCCAGGCCACCGAGCGCGACTACGTCTGGGACCCCGGCACCAAGGCGTTCCGGCGCACGGCGATGCGCACCGTCGCTGTCGAGCGCCGTCCCGCGACCGGTCCGTAGCCGGCAATGTGGGGCTAGCCGAACCCGGGCGACAAGGCGCCTCTGAAACACTTGCGTGCGTGCAAGCAAGTAGTGCACCCACGCAGATCTCCCCCACACAGCTCGCCGGCGAACTGCTCGAGCTGTGGCATCACCTCATGCGTGGAAGCAGTCGGAACCTCTACGCGGTGATCGACGAGCTCGATATCTCCATCACGCAGATGAAGACGCTGCATGCCCTCACCGAGTCCTCCCACGAGATCTCCGTCAAAGAGCTGTCCGACCGCCTCGCGCTCTCGCTGCCCGGCGCCAGCCGCACCGTCGACGCCCTGATGCGCCGCGGCTGGCTCGAGCGCCGCGAGGACCCGCATGATCGCCGGGTCAAGCGCGTCGCCATCACCGAGGCCGGCCGGGCGGTCGTCGATCGCATCGAGACCGCCCGCCTCGTCGGCCTCGAGCAGTACGCCGCCGGTCTGACCCCCGACCAGCGCGCGACCCTCTCCCGTGCCCTCTCCGACCTCCCCCACCGCTCATGACCCGAATCCGCTCCGCCATCACCGACGACAACCGCCGTTGGTGGACCCTCGGCGCGATGTGCTTCGCGCTGTTCATGATCATGCTCGACAACACGGTCGTGAACGTCGCACTGCCGTCGATCCAGAAGGACCTCCACTCCTCGATCAGCGGCCTCGAATGGACCGTCAACGCCTACACGCTGAGCTTCGCCGTCCTGCTCGTCACCGGCGGCCGGCTCGGCGACATCTTCGGCCGGCGCCGGATGTTCCTCTTCGGCGTCGCCGTCTTCGGCCTCTCCAGCGCCTTCATCGGCTTCTCGCAGACTGAAGCGTGGCTGGTCACCGGCCGCGCCATCCAAGGCATCGGCGCCGCGTTCATGATGCCCGCGACGCTCTCGATCATCACCAACGCCTTCCCGGCCAACGAGCGCGGCAAGGCGATCGGCACGTGGGCGGGCGTCAGCGCGCTGGCGCTGGCGATCGGCCCCGTCGTCGGCGGCTTCTTGACCGAGAACGTCTCCTGGCAGTCGATCTTCTTCCTCAACGTGCCCGTCGCCGCGCTCGCGGTGTTCGTGACGCTGGCCGCCACGCGCGAGTCGCGCGATGAGACCTCGACGCACCACGTCGACTTCTTCGGCGTCGCGACGATCTCGACCGGGCTGGGTGCGCTGGTGCTGGCGCTCGTCGAGGGCAACTCGTGGGGCTGGGGCTCCCCCCGGATCCTGGCGCTGTTCGCCGTCGCCGCGGTCGCCCTCACGGCCTTCGTGATCGCCGAGCTGCGCGTCGACGAGCCGATGGTCGACTTCAGCTTCTTCCGCTCCAAGTCGTTCCTCGGCGCCAACATCGTCGCCTTCATCGTGAGCTTCGCGATGCTCGCGATGTTCTTCTTCCTGGCGCTCTACATGCAGAACATCAAGGGCTATTCGCCGCTTCAGGCCGGCGTGCGCTTCCTGCCCTCGACCCTGCTCGTCGCGGTCGCCGGCCCGATCTCCGGGCGCCTGTCGGACCGCATCGGCCCCCGGCCGCTGATGGTCGCCGGCCTGGTCATGATCTCCGGAGCGATGTTCTGGCAGGGCCACCTCGCCGTCGACACGAGCTATGGGTTCCTCGTCGGCGCGTTCATGCTCATGGGCCTGGGCATCGGCCTGGTGATGTCGCCGATGAGCACCGCCGCCATGAACGCCGTCGAGCCGACCAAGGCCGGCGTGGCCAGCGGCATCCTCTCCATGTGGCGCATGGTCGGCGGCACCTTCGGCGTGGCGGTGATGGGCGCGCTCATCACCGGCGTGGGCAAGTCCAAGCTCGACGACCTGCTGCCCGCGGTGCCCAACGGCCGGCGTCAGGACCTGGCCGAGGGGCTGGGCGCCGGTGGCGCCCACGTCGGCGGACGGATCGGTGACGCCGTCCAGCAGGCCTTCGTCTATGCCCTCAACGACGGCCTGCGCATCGCCGCCGCCGTGACCCTCATCAGCGCGGTGGTGGCGTGGCTGCTCATCGGCGACCGCGCGACGGCGCCGTCGGAGGCGGGCGCGCAGGGCGCCGGTCCCGGCCCCGCCGAGGCCGAGCCGGAGCTCGTCGAAGCCGCCTGAGCGCATCCGGCGCCGCCGCTAGCGTGGCGGCGCCGGATGCAAGTCCTCGACACCGTCGACGCCGAAGCGATCCGCGCGCTGCACGAGCGCGGCGAGTTCTTCTGGCTCGACCTGCACATGCCCAGCGGCGCGCAGCTCGACGCCCTCGGCGGGCTGCTCGACATCCCCGACCTCGCGGTCGAGGACACCAAGGAGTTCGGCCAGCGCCCCAAGCTCGACGACTACGAGACGCGCGTCCTGATCGTCTTCTACGGCGCGCACGAGGGTGAGCTCGTCGAGGTCCACGTGCACGTCTCCGGCGAGGAGGTCGTGACGGTGCGCCGCGACCACTGCGGGCATCTCGTCTCAGCGAAGCAGCGCCTGCTGGCCAAGGAGGTGCGCACCGAGCAAGAGCTCGTCTATCGCATCCTCGACGCGCTGGCCGAGTCGCTGCGCGCACTGGTCGAGACCTGTGGCGGCGAGGTCGAAAGGCTCGAGGAGATCGCCTTCCAGCGGCCCACGCCCGACCAGCGCCGGCGGATGAGCCAGCTGCGCTCCGAGCTGTTCCGCCTGCAGCAGATCGTCACGCCGCAGCGCGAGATGCTCGCCCGCGGCGGCGACGTGCTCGAGCGCCTGCCCGGCCTCGAGCGCGACGTCGCGCGCCACCGCTTCCGCGACGTCCACGACGACCTCGTGCTCACCGCCAACGAGGTCGACTACCTGCGCGAGCTGCTGGCCGAGGCGGTCACCGTGCTGCTCAACCAGATGGCCGGCCGCCTGGCCCTTGTCGCGACGATCTTCCTGCCGCTGACCTTCGCCACGGGCTTCTTCGGCATGAACTTCGGCTGGCTGGTGCGGCATATCGACTCGGCCGGGACCTTCTTCGTGCTCGGCGTCGGTGGCATGGTCGTGCCCTTGATCGTCGCCGCCGTGCTGCTGGTGCGCGCCGGATACGTGGGTCGGCGCTAGTCGATCTCCCGCTAGGGTTCCATGCCCCGGTGAACGCGGGCGTACATGCTAGGGAGCGGAATTGAACATGGCGGTTGATCTGTCGCAGGTCGCCAACGTCGACACCCAGCCGGGCGACCTTCCGTCCACGATGGCGGCATGGGTCATCCGGCAGGAGCGCGAGGGCGAGCCCGTGGACGCGTTCCAGGTCGAGGAGATCGAGGTGCCCGAGCCGGGCGCATTCGAGGTCGTCGTGCGGGTGATGGCCGCGGGGGTGAACTTCAACAACGTGTGGGCGGCGCTGGGCCAGCCGGTGTCGGTCTTTCGCTACCACCCCGACGAGGATCACCACATCGGCGGCTCGGATGCCTCGGGCGTGGTGTGGAAGGTCGGCCCCGGGGTCACGCGCTGGCAGCCCGGCGACGAGGTCGTCATGCACTGCAACCAGGCCTCCTACGAGGATCCCGAGGTCCACGGCTTCGACCCGCTGGCCGCGCCGTCGCAGCGCATCTGGGGCTACGAGACGAGCTGGGGGTCGTTCGCGCAGTTCACCAAGGTACAGGCCCAGCAGCTGTTGCCCAAGCCCGCGAACCTGGCCTGGGAGGAGGCCGCCTCGTACGGCCTGACGTACTTCACCGCCTACCGCATGCTGTTCGACCGCGCCAAGCTGCAGGCCGGCCAGCGCGTGCTGATCTGGGGCGCCGCGGGCGGCCTGGGCGTGTTCGCCACCCAGCTGTGCCGCGCCGCGGGCGCCGAGAGCGTCGGCGTGGTCTCCAGCCCCGAGAAGGGCGCGCTCGTGCAGCAGCTCGGGGCCAAGGGCTTCATCGACCGCTCGGAGTTCGCGGGCATGATGCGCCGCGGCAGCGAGACGCCCGAGGAGGAGAAGGCGCGCTTCGCAGTCTCGCGCGACTTCTCCAAGCGCGTGCGCCACCTGCTCGGCGACGCCCCGGACGTCGTCTTCGAGCACGTCGGCAAGGCGACGTTCCCGACCTCCGTGTACATGGTCAAGCCGTTCGGCAAGGTCGTCATCTGCGGCGCGACGTCGGGCTACGACCTCGAGTTCGACGTGCGTTACCTGTGGATGCGCCAGAAGGAGATCATCGGCTCGCACTTCGCCAACGCGTGGGAGTGCAACCTCGCCAACCGCCTGATCGAGGAGAGCCAGGTCCGGCCGGTGCTGTGGCGTACGATGGGCTTCGACCAGGTCGCGGAGGCTCACCAGCTCATGTACGAGAACAAGCACCTCGGCAAGATCGCCATCCTCGTCGGCGCCACGGAAGAGGGCCAGGGCCGCACCGCCGAAGGCCCCGGCGCGATCCGCGCGGAGGTCGGAGCCTGATGGCCGGCGTCGTGCACATCCCGTGGTACGCGACCGGCCTGCGCGGCGACAAGCTCGCGCCCGCGCTGGCCGACATCGCGTCCGTCGCGCTGCGCTACGGCGCGCGCTCGTACTCGGTCTACCGCTACAACGACGACCGCTACAAGTTCCTGCAGACGGCCGAGTTCGAGCACAAGGCGCAGTTCGAGCGCTACTGGCTGGGGCCGGAGTTCACCGAGTTCCGGGTGCTGTGCTCGAGCTGGTACCAGGTGCCCGTCGTCTACGGCTGGACCGACCTCGTCGCCGCCGGCACGCTCGAGCCCGAGCCGGTCGCCCACGCCACCAGCGGCGTGGCGGGCGCCGAGACCGGCGGCGACCTCGCCGGCTAACCCGGGTCAGCCGCCTATCCGCGCCCGCCGCTCCGGCGAGCGCTCGATGTCCATCCGCAGCCGCGCGAGCGACTGGCGGATCAGGCGCGAGACCTGCATCTGGCTGACGCCGATGCGCTCGGCGATCTCGGTCTGCGTCATGTCGTGCTCGAAGCGCAGCCGCAGAACCTCCTGATCGCGGTCGGAGAGGACGTCGAAGGCGCCGTCGAGCAGCGCGCGCATCTCGGCGCGCTCGATCTCGGGATCGCTGGCGCCGAGCGAGTCGGCCAGCGTGACGTCCTCGCCGGTGGGCTCGTCGAGCGACCGCGTGCGCCGCGCGCTGACGCTCTGGATGGTGGCCAGGACCTCCTCGAACGGGGCATCGACCGCCTCGGCGATCTCCTGCACGGTGGGAGAGCGGCCGAGCTCGTTGGTCAGCTTGTCGCGGGCCTTGGCGACCTGGAGCTGTAGCTCCTGCAGGCCGCGCGGCACGCGCATCGCCCACGTCTTGTCGCGGAAGTGGCGCTTGATCTCGCCGAGGACGGTCGGCGTGGCGTAGGACGAGAAGCGCACTTCGCGCGAGATGTCGAAGCCGTCGATCGCCTTCATGATCCCGACGCAGGCGACCTGCACGAGGTCGTCGAGCGGCTCGCCGCGGTTGGCGTAGCGTCCGGCGAGCGCGCGGGCAAGCGGCAGCATCTCCTCGGCGAGCTGATCGCGCGCGCGAGCGTCGCCGTCCTCGTGGATGCGGCGAAGGAGCTCCTGCTCTCGCAAGGCCCGTGCAGCGGTGGTGATGGCCTCACCCTGGTCCATGCGACCGCGCGAGCATACTCGCCGTAGGGCGCCGCGACCGCCGCTGCGGCCACCCGTTCGAGGGGGCCTACCCCTGCTCGAGCGGGGCCATCGTCAGGCCCGCGTCCCTGAGCTGCTCCCAGTACAGCTCGGCGGGCTCCTGATGGCCGCTCCAGACGATCGCCAGGCCGCTGTTGTGGATCCGCTCGGCGATCGAGTAGCCGACGTCGACGGTGATCCCGGGCACGTAGCGCGCCAGCGTGTGCGCGACATGATCGAAGGTGTTGTGGTCGTCGTTGCGGACGATCACGCGCCATTCGCCGCCGAGGCCCGACCCCGGGTCCTGCGTGCGCGGAAGCTCGATTGTCTGTCCCACGGCCTCGAAATTTACCGGTTCTGCTTGGACCAGTAGCGATGAAGTCCGGCCCACAACGTGTCCGGCGGCATGGCCTGAAGGAAGGCCTCGGTGGCCGTCGCATCGTGCGCGCGGCGCATCTCGGCCGTCATCGCCTCGACGTAGCCGGCGTTGTCGGTCTCGCGCGCGATCGCTGCCCAGCGATCGAGCGCCTCGTGCATGCCGGCGATCTCGTGGCCGGGGTCGTCGTAGCTGCCGAAGTGCGTGATGGCCAGGCGCGCGGGGTTCCACGCGGCGACCGTCTCCAGCGACGCGTGCCACAGCACGAGGTCGATGTCGGGCGGCGGCGTGGGCGGGAGGACCGGCCCGCCGTCGATGCGCACGCCGCCGACGTCGCCGACGAACGCGGTGCCGCTCGGCTCGTGCAGGTAGGAGACGTGGTGGGACGCGTGGCCTGGTGTGTACTCGACCCGCCAGGGGCCGATGCGCTCGCCGCCGGCGAGCACGCGCAGGTTGCTCTCGGGCACCGGCACGATCTCGCCCCACAGCCGCTGCATGTCGTCGCCGTAGAGGCGCGTGGCGCTGGCGACGAGCTTGGACGGATCGACCAGATGCGGCGCGCCGCGCTCGTGGACCCACACCTCGACGTCGGGCCACCGGCGCACGAGCGCACCGGTCGCGCCCGCGTGGTCGAGGTGGATGTGGGTGAGCAGGATGCGCTCGGGCGGCGCGTCGAGGGCCTCGAGCAGCGTGCGATGCGACGACTCCGGGCCGGGGTCGACGATCACGCCGTCGAGCTCGAAGCAGCAGATGACGAGCGGGGTGCCGAGGTGCAGTACGTCGATCGGGCGGGGTGCCGACACGGGGGGCGGACCATACAATCGCACCATGGAGCACCGTCTCCCGCAGCCCGACCGGCCATGGATGATGCGGACCTACGCCGGCCATTCGACCGCCAAGCGGAGCAACGAGCTGTACCGGTCGAATCTCGCCAAGGGGCAGACAGGGCTGTCGATCGCCTTCGACCTGCCGACCCAGACGGGCTATGACCCCGACCATGAGCTCGCGCGCGGCGAGGTCGGCAAGGTCGGCGTCCCGATCGCCCACAAGGGCGACATGCACGCCTTGATGGACGGCATCCCGCTGGGCGAGATGAACACGTCGATGACGATCAACGCGACGGCGGCGTGGCTGCTGGCGCTCTACATCGTCGTCGCCGAGGAGAAC
>DATBKW010000420.1:0-3297 GCA_036555665.1 Solirubrobacteraceae bacterium
CGATTCGGTCGCCACGTCGAGGCCCATCTTCACCCACGACGCCTGCAGGCTCGGGATCGTCCTGCCCAGCGCCAGGCGGAACACGGCCGTGTGCTTGAGGTTCTCCTCGCGCGAGATCTCCTCGACGCCGTGGGTGCGCCCCAGCAGCGTGTGGAACGGGATGAACGACAGCGGCACGAACTCCGTGATTCCGCCGGTGCGCTCCTGCAGCTCGCGCACCACGCGCATGTGCTCGGCCAGCTCCCACGGCTCCTCGATGTGGCCGAACATCACGGTGGCCGTCGAGCGCAGCCCGGCGGCGTGCGAGGCCTCGATGATCTCCACCCACCGCGCGACCGGCAGCTTGTTGGGGCTGATGCGCTCGCGCACGCCGTCGTGAAGCACCTCGGCCGCGGTGCCGGGCGTCGAGCCCAGGCCGGCGTCGTGCAGGCGCGCGAAGACCTCGCCGGGCGGCAGGCCCGAGATGTCGCACATGTGCGCGATCTCCATCGGGCTGTAGGCGTGCAGATGCAGCTGCGGCGCCGTCTCCTTGGCCAGCCGCAGCCAGAACAGGTAGTCCTCGAGCGTCCAGTCGGGGTGGATGCCCGACTGCATGCAGATCTCGGTGGCGCCGTAGTCGACCGCCTCATGCACGCGGCGAACGAACTCCTCGCGATCGTGCTCGTAGGCGTCGGGCGAGCGCTTGCCCTGCCCGAAGCCGCAGAACGCGCAGCCGACGATGCAGATGTTCGAGACGTTGATGTTGCGGTTGACGACGAAGGTCACCGTGTCGCCGGCCAGCTCGGCGCGCAGCTCGTCGGCGGCCTGGCGCAGATCTGCGATCGCCTCCGGCCGCGTCTCGGCGAACAGCGCGGTCAGCTCGTCCTCGGTCAGGCGCTCGCCGTCGCGCCCGCGCGCGATCGCGCCGGCCACAAGATCGGTGCGGATGGCCCGCGCCTCGGTGCGCCCCGAACCGCGGCGCGGGATGAAGCTCCAGTAGCGGGCCTTGATGACGTCGAGCACGCCCTGCGCGACCCAGTCGGCGTCGATGTAGCGCGGATAGACACACAGGCGCTCGGTCAGCGCCACACCGTCGGCAGCCAGGCGCTTGCGGACCTGGTGCGGCGACGGGAACGGGTGCTCGGGCGAGATGTGGTCGCCGTTGGCGCTCAGGCCGCCGAGGTCCGTCGCGCCCGCGGCCACCAGCTCGGGCCACCAGTCGGCCAGGTTGGGCGGCACCTGGATGCCGATGTCGGGCATCAGCCGGCGCGTCTCGGCGACCAAACGCTTCATGTCCTCGATGCCGATCGGCGTCGCCCACGAAGGCAGCTCGCGGTGCGGAGCGTCGGACAGGCCGGTGCGCCAGAACGCCGCGGCCGCGTCGCCGGCGATCTCCGCGGGCTCCTCGCCGTAGTAGCGGCGGTGGGGCACGAAGTTCTGCAGGATCACCTCCTGCAGGTGGCCGTGCTCGGCGTGGACCGCGGCCAGCGCCTCCAGCGAGGCCATCCGGTCGTCCTCGCTCTCGCCGATGCCGACGAGGATGCCGCTCGTGAACGGGATGCGCAGCTCTCCGGCGGCGCGGATCGTCTGCAGCCGCTGCTCGGGGTGCTTGGTCGGCGAGCCCTGGTGGGCGACGAGGTCGGGGTTGACCGACTCGAGCATCAGCCCCTGCGACGCGGTGACCTCGCGCAGACGCGCGAGATCGCGCGCGTCGAGGACGCCGAGGTTGGTGTGCGGCAGCAGCCCGCGCTCGAGCGCCCGCTGGCACGCCCACACCACGTACGCGGTGAAGTCCTCGTGGCCCCACTGCACCAGGCTGTCGCGCACGCCGGGGTGATGGTCGGGCGCCTCGCCGGTGAGCACGAGCAGCTCCTTCACCCGCCGCCGCGCCGCATCGTCGAGCAGCCGCTCGACCTCGTCGGGCGCATGCAGGTGCGGCCGGTGGGTCGCAAACGCGCAGTACTTGCAGAAGCACCGGCAGGTGCGCGACAACGAGAGCGTGACGTTGCGCGAGAAGGTGACGCGACGGCGCATCGACGTCTGACACCCTACCGACGCCGATGGCCAGCCCTCGCTCCGTGCTCGTCCTCGCGCTCGTGGCCGCGCTCGCGCTGGCCGGCTGCTCGCGCGGCTCGGAGGACCGGCCCAACGAACGGGCCCGGCTCGTCCTGGACTTCCAGCCCAACGCGGTGCACGCCGGGATCTACCTCGCGCTCGAGCGCGACTTCGACGACGCCGAGGGCGTGACGCTGAGCGTGGCGGCGCCGTCGTCGTCGACCGACAGCATCAAGCTGCTGCTCTCCGGGCGCACCCAGTTCGCGATCCTCGACATCCACGACCTCGCCCTGGCGCGCGAGAAGGGCCGCGACATCGTCGGTGTGATGGCGCTCGTCCAGGTCCCGCTGGCCGCCGTCATGGCCCAGCCCGGGATCGCGCGCCCGCGCGACCTCGAGGGCCGGAAGGTCGGCGTCACCGGGCTGCCCTCCGACGACGCCGTGCTCAGCTCGATCGTGCACGGCGACGGCGGCGACCCGGCCAAGGTCCACACGGTGACGATCGGCTTCCAGGCCGTGGCCGCGCTGCTGGCGCGGCGCGTCGACGGCGCGACGGCGTTCTGGAACGCCGAGGGCGTGGCGCTGCAGGCCAAGCGACCCGGCATCCGCGAGTTCAAGCTCGACGACTACGGCGCGCCGCCCTACCCCGAGCTCGTCCTGTGCGTGAGCCGCGAGACGCTGCGCGACGACCGTCCGCTGGTCGCCGCCACCGTCAGCGCGCTGCGCCGCGGCTACGAGGAGGCGATCGACGATCCCGAGTCCGCCGTCGAGGCACTCGTCGACCGCGCCCACGTCGACCGCGCCGAGACCGAGCGCGAGCTCGACGCCGTGTCGCCCGCCTTCACCGAAGGCGCCTCCAAGTACGGCGAGCTGGACCCCACCGAGCTGCGCGCGTGGGCCCGGTGGGAGGCGCGCTTCGGCATCACCAAGCGCCCGCCGGACGTGGCGCGCGCCTTCGCGCCGGGGTTCTAGTGGGCCTTCTCGCAACGTTTCACCGGAAACCCCGGGCGCCGATCACCGCCAAGCGGCGTCCTCGACCCTCGAAATGCCTCGGCATTCCTTCGGGTCTGCGTCCTTGCCTGACGACGCCGGCATCCCGGGGTTTCCGGCGCAACGTCACGAGAAGACCCACTAGATGGTTGATTCCGAATCCCCCGCGGCCGGGTTGCGCCGGATCCGTGGATGCCGGGCGGCACCCCAATCCGCAGCCAATGGCGGCGCCATTGGCAAGGATCGGGGGTGACGATCCGGCGCCGCGGGACGG
>DATBKW010000421.1:0-4588 GCA_036555665.1 Solirubrobacteraceae bacterium
CGCAGCGTCAGCGCGTGGTGCTCGACGCGCGGCGCGGAGACCAGGTGGTAAAGGCGCTGGCGATCGACCCGCACGACGCCGGCGTGGACGTCGGCGCCCTCGCGGTCGGGCGCGATCGGCTTGCCGTCGACCTCGACGGCCACCGTGCCCGTGCCGCCGGCGGGCGGGCTCAGCACCAGATAGACGTTCTTGCCCACCACCGACGCGTGGATCGCGGCGCCGCTGCCGGCGGTCGCCGCCTCGGCGCTCTCGCTCCAGGTGCCCGAGAACGCGAAGTGGCTCGTCGCCAGCTTGCCGGGCTCGGCGTACGTGCGGGTGCCGGAGCCCGGCGGCGGATCGAAGCTCTCGGCGCGCGCGAGGCCGAGGTAGGTCTCGGGCGTCGCGCTCATCGTCGGGTGCACGACGTCCTTCGGCGCGGCCATCGCCCCCGGGTTGGCGTGGCCGGCCTCGACGAGCAGCGAGCGGATCGCCGCCTCGGTGCCGTCGTAGTCGCCCTCGCCGACGCTGACGTGGCGGACCTGGCCCTGGGCGTCGATCAGGTACTCGGCCGGCCAAAACTCGTTGCCCCACGCCTTCCACGTCTTCAGGTCGTTGTCCTGGGCGACCGGGTAGCGGATGCCCTCGCGCTTGATCGCGGAGGCGACGTTGCCGGCGTCGTGCTCGAACGGGAACTCGGGCGAGTGCACGCCGACGATCGTCAGCCCGTCGCCGCGGTAGCGCGCATCCCAGGCCTCGAGATAGGGCAGCGTGCGCAGGCAGTTGATGCACGTGTAGGTCCAGAAGTCGACCAGGACCACGCGCCCGCGCAAGGCGTTCAGCGTCAGCGGCCGGTCGCCTGGCGTGTTGAACCAGCGCTGCGTGCCGGTGAAGTCCGGCGCGCGCCCGTAGCGCGGCAGGCGCTCGCCGCCGGCGCCGTGGTGTCCGGTGTTCGCCACCGCGAAGCGCGGGCGTCCGCGCAGGTCGGCGAGGCGGCTGGACACCGCATGGGAGGTCTCGAGGCTCTTGGTCGGGAAGACCAGCGCGGAGGGCAGATGGTCGGCGATGGCCGACTCGAAGCGCACGTCGAGGTTGGTCGCCATCGCGATGCCGGTCGCAATAAGGACGGCGGCAAGCACGCGCTGCAGCCCGGGCCCGCGGCCGGCGGCGCGCACGCGCCCGGCCAGCGCGCGGCCGCCGAGGGCCAGCGCCAGCAGCACGAGCGCCGAGCCCAGCGCGAAGGCGACGCCGACCGGCACGGTGCGCGACGAGGCGGCGCCGACCGCGATCACCGCCGCCAGGATCGGCCCCGCGCACGGCGCATAGACGAAGCCGAGGGCGCCGCCCACGAGCAGGCCCGACGCGAAACCGTCGCCGCGGCCGCGCGGGCCGTAGCGCGAGAGCCGCGCCAGAGGCGCCTCGACGCGTGCGGCCAGCGCGGGCACGGCGACGACCACGCCGAAGCCGATCAGCACGACGACCGCCAGCGTGCGCGTCGCGCCGGGGCCGAGCCCGACGCCGTCGATCACGCTCGCAAGGCCGACGATCGTCACCGTGAAGGTGAGCGCCAGTCCGAGGACGATGCCCAGCGGCCGGCGGCGCCCGCCGATGGCGCCGGCCCCGAGCAGCGCGGGCAGCACCGGCAGCACGCACGGGCTCAGCGCGGTGCCGGCGCCCGCGAGCAACGCGAAGACGACGAGCAAAGCCATGTGCTCAGGTGAGTCTCGCCGTCGCGCGCGAACGTTGCGCCGGATCCGTCGGCGTCCAGCAGCACTTGACAGCGCTCGTGCCCCGCGCAAGGGTCGATGAGTGACCGACGAGCCTGCAACCACCGAGCGGCGCAACCTCGCCGACGCCGACCTGACCCGCGCCGTCGAGGCGAGCTTCGACGGCACGCCCGACCCGCGCCTGCGCGAGCTGATGCAGGCGCTGACCCGCCACCTGCACGCCTTCGTCAGCGAGGTCGAACTGACCGAGGACGAGTGGTTCGCGGCGATCGACTTCCTCACCCGCACCGGCCACATGTGCAACGACAAGCGCCAGGAGTTCGTCCTGGCCTCCGACGTCATGGGCCTGTCGATGCTCACGATCGGCATCAACCATCGCCACCCCAACGGCGCCACCGAGTCGACGGTCTTCGGGCCGTTCTTCGTCGAGGGCTCGCCCGCCTTCGAGAACGGCGACGACCTCGCCAACGGCGCCCCCGGTGTGCCCTGCTACGTCAGCGGCAGCGTGCGCTCGGTCACCGGCGAGCCGGTGCCAGGTGCCCTGATCGAGGTCTGGCAGGCCGACGAGGACGGCCTCTACGACGTCCAGTACTCAGACCTCGACGAGGCGCGTGGCCGCGGGCATCTGCACTCCGACGACGAGGGCCGCTACTGGTTCTGGTCGGTCCACCCCGAGGCCTATCCGATCCCGACCGACGGCCCGGTCGGCGAGCTGCTCACCGCGACCGCGCGCAGCCCGATGCGCCCGGCGCACATCCACTTCATGGTCAAGGCGCCCGGCTACCAGACGCTGATCACCCACGTCTTCGACGAGCGCGACCAGTACCTCGACACCGATGCCGTCTTCGGCGTGCGCAGCTCGCTGCTGACGAGCTTCGAGCACCACGAGGCCGGCACCGCCCCCGACGGCCGCGAGCTGAGCGGTCCGTGGGCGAGCACCGAGTTCGACCTCATCCTGGCGCCGAGCTGAGACGCGCCCCGAGGCGCGCGGCGATCTCGCGCCCGGGCGCGAGCCAGCGCCTGCCCTGCGCGACGTGCTCGGCCAGGTGGGCCAGCACGCGGTCGCTCTCGGCGATCTCGCCCGGCGCGAGCATGAGGAACGGATGCAGGATGACGACGACGGGACCGTCGGCGGGCGCGTCGAGCGCCTCGAGCAGGGCATCGGCCGCCTCGCGCGCGGAGGCGGGTCGCGCGCCGTCGCCCAGCCGCACGCGCCGCTCGGCGAACGACTCCAGACGGTGGTAGGCGTCGACCAGGTGCCAGCGAAACGGCAGGCAGGCGATCCCGTTGGCGCGCCGGGCGTATGTGCCCTCCGGCGAGCACCAGCGCACGCCGCGCGCCTCGAGGGCCTTGGCCGAGCGTGGGCCCAGCGCGCCGCCCGGAGGACGGAAGCCTTCGATCTCCAGGCCCAGCCCCCTGAGCGCGCCCAGCCCGCGATCGAGGAGGTCGTCCTCCTCGGCGCTCGTCAGCGCGTCCCAGCGCTCGTGGCGCCAGCCGTGCATGCCGACCTCGTGTCCCGCAGCGGCGATGGCGCGCAGGGCGTCGGGATAGACCTCGGCATTGAGCGCCTCGACGAAGAACGTCGCGCGCAGGTCGAGCGCGGCGAGCCGGTCGAGCAGCCGCGGCAGGGCCTCGGTGACCGACGGGTGGTCGCCCGAGGGCTCGTCCTCGTCGGGTGAGCGCTCGAGATCGGCGGCCTCGCCGAGGTTGTCGAAGCTCAGCAGGACGGCGTGCCGCGGGTCGCCACTCAAGTCGATTTGCCCCCACCTCTCCGTGTGCGCACAGCGAACGTCTGTGCGTTGGGCCGAATCTACCACGCCATCGTTGCCGCGCGAGCCTCCGTTACAGTCCTCGAGAATGGCGCAAGCGCCTGAGACCGAGCGGGGATCCGAGGCCGAGCGTCAGCAGTCGCTGCAGTCGCTCGAGCGCGGCATGGCCGTGATCCAGGTCTTCTCGCGCGAGCGCCCCGCGCTGACCCTCAGCGAGGTCGCAAACCTCACCGGGATCACCCGCGCGACCGCCCGGCGGATCCTGCTGACCCTCGAGAAGCTCGGCCACGTGCGCTCCGACGGGCGGCTGTTCTCGCCCACTCCACGCCTGCTGACCCTGGGCTGGGCCTACCTGTCCTCGCTGAACCTCTCCGAGCTGGCGTTGCCGCTCATGGAGGCGCTCGTCGAAGAGACGCACGAGTCGTGCTCGGCGGCCACGCTCGACCTGCCCGACGTCGTCTACGTCGCGCGCGTCCCGACGCGGCGGATCATGTCGATCACGCTGAGCGTGGGCACGCGGCTTCCGGCGCACTGCACCTCGATGGGTCGGGTGCTGCTCGCGGCCCTGCCGCCCGACGAGCTCGACGAGTACCTGGGCAGCGCCAGGCTCGAGCTATGGACCGATCGGACGATCACCGACAGCGAACGCCTGCGCACGGTTCTCGACGACACGCGCCAGCGCGGATGGGCCCTTGTCGACCAGGAGCTGGAGATCGGGCTGCGCTCGGTGGCCGCGCCGATCCGCCGTGGTCCCGACACGATCGCCGCGCTCAACGTCTCCTCGGCGGTCTCGCGCGTCTCGCTCGACGACCTCCGCCGGCGGATCCTGCCGCCGCTGATCGAGACCGCGACCACGATCTCCAACGCGCTGACCCAGCAAGGCCCGGCCTACCATCGGCACGTGAGCTAGTGGGTCTTCTCGTGACGTTGCGCCGGAAACCCCGGGATGCCGGCGCCGTCAGGCAAGGACGCAGCCCCGAAGGAATGCCGAGGCATTTCGAGGGTCGAGGACGCCGCCTGGCGGTGATCGGCGCCCGGGATTTCCGGTGAAACGTTGCGAGAAGGCCCACTAGTGGGCCACCCGCAAACGTTCCACGTTCACGGGAGACCCACTAG
>DATBKW010000422.1:0-9795 GCA_036555665.1 Solirubrobacteraceae bacterium
GCAGGGCGCGCTCCAGCAGCCGCCCGGCGGCCAGCACCATCGCGTCATCCCCGGGGCGGCCGACGAGTTGGACCGACGCCGGCAGTCCGTGCTCGGCCGGGCCGCAGGGCAGCGCGAGCGCCGGCGCGCCCACCGCGTTCCACGGGAAGGTGAGCAGGATCATGCGGTCGGTCAGCGCGGCGTCGCCGATTCCCGTCGGCGGGGCGACGCTCACGAGCGTCGGCGCGAGCACGAGGTCGACGTCCGCGGTGAGCTCGGCCATCTGCTCGCGATAGCGCTCGCGCGCCCGCACCGACGTGGCCACCCGCTCGTCGCTGACGCCCAGCGCCTTCTCGACGCTGACGGCGACGTTCTCGCCGTACAGCTCGCGGTGTTCACGGAACAGCTCGCCGTGGACCTCGGCCGCCTCGCGGGCGAAGGCCGGCGAGACCGCGACCGGCAGCGGCAGGTCCAGTGCGCGCCGGTGCGGAAAGCAGGCCGCCGCCGCCTCCACGCGGGCGCGGACGAGCGGGTCGGCACGGTCGGTCCAGGCGACGCCGACCTCGATGTCGCCGAGCGACTCGACCGCGACGGCCTCCAACTCGGGGGCCAGCGCGGCCACCATCCGCTCGCAGCCGGCGACGTCGCGGGCCATCGGGCCGGCGGTGTCGAAGCTCGGGGCCAGGGGGAAGCAGCCGGCGAGCGGCACCAGGCCGGAGGTCGGCTTGAAGCCGGCGACGCCGCAGCAGGCGGCGGGAATGCGGATCGAGCCGGCCGAATCGCTGCCGAGCGCCGCCTCGGCGAGCCCGGCGACGAGCGCCGCGGCGCACCCGCCGCTGGAGCCGCCCGGGATCCTGTCGGGGGCCAGCGGATTGGGCACGTCGCCGTAGTGAGCGTTCTCGGAGGTGATGCCCCAGGCGAACTCGTGGAGGTTCGCCTTGCCGACACTTACGTACCCGGCGCGCTCGAGGCGGACCACCGCCTCGGCGCTTGCCGACGGGACATGGTCGCCGAAGACCGCCGAGCCGTACGTCGTGCGCACGCCGGCGGTGTCGAAGAGATCCTTGATCGCGAGCGTGGCGCCGTCGCCGCCGGGATCGAGCTCGGTGATGAAGACGCCCGCGAGCGTCACGTGCCGCTTGTCACGGCCAGCGGGAGGACGGCGCGGATCAGCGTGCCCTCGCCGGGCGGGCTCTCGACGCGCAGGTCGCCGTCGCAGGCTCCGACGCGGTCGGCCAGGCCGCTGAGGCCCGATCCCGTGCTTGCCTCGGCGCCGCCGACGCCGTCGTCGCGGACCTCCACGACGAGCGCGCCGTCCTCGGTCGCAAGGCGCACGCTGGCCTGCGTGGCTTGCGCGTACTTGGCGACGTTGGTCAGCGCCTCGGAGACCGTGAAGTACGCGGTCGTCTCGGCCGCGGTCGGCAGCCGCTCGGCCGGCAGCTCGACGATGTCGACCGGGACAGGCGCGCGATCGGCCAGCGCGGTGATGGCGGGCCCGAGCCCGCGCTCGGTCAGCACGGCGGGGTGGATGCCGCGGGCCAGCTCGCGCAGCTCGGCCGACGCCTCGGCCAGCTCCTTGCCCAGGCGCTCGAGGAACTCCGCGGCGATCTGCGGGTCGCGCTCGACGCGGGAGCGCGCGAGGCGGACGTCGAGGGCCAGCGCGACGAGCCGCTGCTGGGCGCCGTCGTGCAGGTCGCGCTCGATCTTGCGGCGCGCCGCGTCGGCGGCCTGGACGATGCGCACGCGGGAGGCGCGCAGCTCCTCGGTGCGCGCCTGCTCGATCTCGCGCTCGCGCAGGGCCTCCTCGGCCGCACGCCGGTCGGTGATGTCGAAGATCGCGCCGTCCATCCAGCGCCGGCCGCCCGGCCCGGGCACGAGCTGGCCGCGGTCGAGCACCCAGCGCACGCCGCCGTCGGCGCGGACGATCCGGTACTCCAGGACGAACGGCCGGCCGTCGTCGACGACGTTGGCCACCTTGGCCTTGACGTCGTCGCAGTCGTCGGGGTGGATGATGCTCAGCAGCGTGCGCTTCTCGCTGGCGATGAAGTTGGCCGGCGGATAGCCGGAGATCCGCTCGATCTCGTCGCTGATGAGCTCGAGACGGTGGTCGTCGTGCCAGGCCGAGCGGTAGATCGCGCCGGGGACGTTGACCATCAGCGCGCGCACGAGGCGGTCGTCGGAGCGCTGCTGCGCGGCGCGCAGGCCGGCGCGCGCCCGCGCCAGCAGCTCGCCGCGCGTGAACGGCCGGTGCAGGTAGTCGTCGGCGCCCGCGGCCAGCGCCGCGTCGGCCATGCGCCCCTTCGCGGTGATGGCCAGCAGCCATGCCTCGGCGAAGCCGGCCTCTTGGCGCAGCGCGGCGCAGACGGTGGCGACGTCGCGCCCGCCGAGCTCGCGATCGACGATGACCAGGTCGGCCGGCTCCTCTCGCAGCGCCGCGGCCGCCTCGCGCACGTCGGGCACCGAGCGCGTCGCCTGGCCCGCCGCGCGCAGCCACGGCTGGACCTCGCGCTCGGTTGCGCCGACCACCAGGACCCCCGCCTGACGGCGCCGCACAGTTCCGGAATCGGGCACGGACCCGATTATCCACGCCCTGCGATTACGCGCCGTCGTAGCGCGCGATCGCGGCGGCGATGTGGTCCTGCACGCGGTGGGAGCGTGCGACGCTCGCGCGCGTCATCAACATTGCGAAGGCGATCGTGTGTCCGCCGGTGGCCTGGCACAGGCCGGCCAGCGCGCTGACGCCGATCAGCGTGCCGGTTTTCGCGTGGCAGCGGTCCTGCGCGGCCGTGCCGCGCATCCGCCTGCGGATCGTCCCCGTACGCCCGGCGACGGCCAGCGACCCCTCGAAGGCGCCGGCCACCTCCTGGTCGTGCATGATCTGCAGGAGGCGCACGACCTGGCGCGGAGTCGTCTGGTCGGCGCGCGAGAGCCCCGAGCCGTCGACGATTGCCGGGTGCAGGCCGAAGCTCGCGAGCTGCTCGCGCATGACGCCGACGCCGGTGGCCGTCGTGCCCGATTCGGCGAACGACGCGCCAAGGTCCTTGACGAGCATCTCGGCCATGTAGTTGTCGGAGGGGACGTTGGTCAGGCGGATGAGGTCGCGCATCGGCGGTGAGTCGACCGAGGCGAGCTCGTTGACGGTGGCCGGCGTGATGCCGGTGCCGCTGCGCCCGTCGACGCGGATGCCGACCGTGCGCAGCGTCTTGGCGAACTGGCGCGCGGCCTGCGCGGCCGGCTTGCCGTCCTTGGAGAAGCCGCGGTTGAAGGCCAGCGCGCTGAGCACGCCGCCCATGTCCCGGTCATAGGCGCCGCCGGTGTCGTAGGAGCCGCGCAGCGCATCGAAGCGCGACTCGTCGCCGAGCACCGAGCCGTCGACGCGCACGATGCCGTTGGCGCCGAGCTGGCCGGCCAGGCCCCGCAGGTCGGCGGGGTCAAGCGTCGGATCGCCGCCGCCGCGCAGGTAGAGGTTGCCGCGCCACACGCCGTCGGGGTCGAGGAAGCCGCTTCCGGCGACGGTGGTCTCGAAGGTCGCGTCGGGGCCGAAGCGCAGCAGCGCGGTCGAGGTGGTGTAGAGCTTCTCGACCGAGGCCGGCGCTCGGGGCACGTCGGCCTTGGCGGCATAGAGCACGCGTTTGGTGTCCAGGTCGCGCACGAACGCGCCCGAAAACGGGCCGGCGCGGCGCATCTCGTGGGTGAGCTTGGCCTGGAGCGTGGGCGCCGAGATCGCCTGAGCGGCGCCGGGCAGCGCCAGCAGCAGGCCGATGGCGAGGGCGAGAGAGCGAGAAGGCATGCAGCGGTTGCGTAGAACACCACATGTAACGCAGAGTCGCGCCGACCGTATCCTGGTGTTGTCATGGGCAAGGTCGTCGACTTGCAGCAGGGCAAGGCGCGCCGCGGCAGTTCGAAGGCGGCCAAATCCCGCTCCAAGACGGCGCTGGTGCTCGGTGGCGGCGGCTTCACCGGGGGCGTCTACGAGATCGGCGCGCTGCGGGCGCTGGACCTGCTTTCGGTTAATCGCACCGTCAGCCAGTTCGACGTCTACGTCGGCACCAGCGCGGGCTCGTTCGTCGCCGCGATGGCGGCCAACGGGATCACGCCCGAGGAGATGATGCGGGGCGTCAACCGCCAGGTGCCGACCCCGTTCCGCGACGTCGACGTCGGGACGCTGCTGCGCCCGAACCTCGGCGAGTTCGTCCGCAAGGGCGTCAAGCTGCCGTTGGCGCTGGCGCGCATGGTGCGCGACCTTTCCGGGCAGCTCGGCGCGATCTCGGCAATGGACATCGTGCTCGGCCTGGCCGAGGCGATGCCGAGCGGCATGTACTCGGGCGCGGGCATCGAGGAATACGTCCACGACGTTCTCACCGACGTCGACCGCACCGACGACTTCCGGCTGCTCGACCCCGAGCTCTACATCGCCGCGACCGATCTCGACAGCTGTGAGCGCATCGTCTTCGGCGCCAACGACTGGGACGACGTGCCGATCTCGACGGCCGTCCACGCCTCGACCGCGCTGCCGATGGTCTACAAGCCGGTCAAGGTCAAGGATCGCGAGCTCGTCGACGGCGGCATCGTCTCGACGACGAACGTCGACATCGCCGTCGAGGCCGGCGCGAAGTTCATCGTCGTCGTCAACCCGCTCGTGCCGTACGTCAACGACGTCACGCAGACCACCTCGGGCGGGCGTGTGCGCCGCGTCAGCGACGGGGGCTTCCCGCAGATCGGCTACCAGTCGTTCAAGCTGCTGGCCTACCAGCGCCTGCACGAGATGGCGCGCCGGTGGGAGGAGCGCTACCCCGGCGTGGACATCGTGCTCATCGAGCCCGAGCCCAACGACGAGCTGATGTTCCAGACGTCGATCATGAACTTCACGAGCCGGGTGGAGATCGCGCGGCACGGCTTCGAGTCGGTCACCCTCAGGCTCGCCGAGGACTACCCCAAGCTGCGGCGCATCTGCCAGCGCCACGGCATCGAGATCTCGGCCACGCGTGTGCGCAAGGTGGTCAAGCACTTCTCGGCCGAGAAGGAGCGCACGAGCGCGTGGCGCAAGATCCTCGAGCAGACGACGGGGACCTTGCTGCGCCAGTCCGGCGGTTAGATCTACCCGCAGCGCAACTCCGGCTCACCGTCGGTGTCTTGCAGGGCGATGCGCGTCCTGGCTGCCGTCATCGTCGCCCTGCTCGTGCCCGCGGCCGCGCAAGCCGCCACAACCGGCCCGGCGTCGAACGTGGCTCCCACAACCGCCACCGTCTCTGGCACGGTCGACGCGGGTGCGGTGACCTACCACTTCGATTACGGCACCTCGAGCAGCTATGGACTGCAGACACCGAGCCAGCCGGTGGCCGCGGGTCAGGTCGCCGTTCAGGCCGATCTCACCGGGCTGACGACCGACACCACGTACCACTACCGCCTCGTTGCCGACAACGGTACGGGCGCGGATCGCACGTTCCACACCGCCCAGGCTCCGGGCCCGCCCGCCGCGATCACCGACTCGGCGCGCAACGTGACGGCGACCGGCGCGCGGCTGCGCGCCCGCGTCGATCCCAACGCCCGCGCCACGACCTACCACTTCGAGTACGGCACGACGACCGGCTACGGCAGGCAGACGGCCGAGGCGAGCGCGGGCAGCGGCCAGAGCGCGACGTCGGTGAGCGCGACCATCGGCGGCCTGCAGCCCAACACGCGCTTCCACTTCCGCGTGGTCGCCACGAACGCGGCCGGGGTGGCGCGCGGGCGCGACCGCACCTTCACCACGCTACGCAACCCGAGGGCGATCAGCGTGTCCACGTCGCCCAACCCCGTGACCTGGAGCGGCTCCACCACGCTCACCGGGCGGATCGCCGGCCAGGGCGTCGGCGGCACCACCGTCGCGCTCGAGCGCCAGGACTTCCCCTTCACCGGCCCGTACTACCTCGTGGGGACCAAGCGGGCCTCGAGCAGCGGGTCGTTCTCCTTCACGGTGGGTCCGCTGTGGGCGCTGGCCCGCCTGCGGGTGAGCACCCGCACCACCATCGTCGCGGCCAGCCCGGTCGTCGAGGTACGCAACGCGCTGCGGGTCGGGCTGCGGGCAACGCGCACCGGCCGCCACCGCGTGCGCCTGTCGGGCTCGGTCAGCCCGCGCGTGCCGCGCGGCCGCGCCTCGCTGCAGAAACGCTCGCCGCACGGGCGCTGGATCACGGTGCGCCGCGCCGGCGTCAAGCCGCTGCGCGGCTCGCGCTCGCGCTACGCCTTCACGGTGCGCCGCGGCGGCCGCTACCGCGTGGTCGTGCTGCCTCGCGACGCGTTCGCGCACGTCCGCGGCACGAGCCGCGAGCGGCGCATCGGCTAGAAGGCGACGGCGAGCGTGGCCGCGCGCGTGCGCGAGCGCGGACGGCGGTTCTGGGAACGACGGTGACGCTTCAGACGGCGAAGGATCTTGCTCATGCATCGAAGGTACGTCGGGGCGCGCCTAGGCACAGCGCGGGCATCCCCCGAATCGGGGGTGCGGCTGTCCCGAACTCAGGCGCGCAGCGCGAGCTCGAGCGCGCGCTGCAGCCGGTCGCCCGCCTCGGCGCGGTGGACGGCCGCCCGGACGTAGGCGTCGTCGCCCAGCGGGCCGCCCGGTGCGACGATGACGCCGTGGCGCTCGAGGCGGTGAGCGAGGTCGCCGCCGCCGATGCCGTCCGCGCGCAGCCACAGGACGTTGGCCTGACTGGGGGCGACGTGCAGGCCGAGCCCCCGCAGGGCCTCGGTCACGCGCGCACGCTCGGCGGCGACCGTCGCGGCGCGGCCGGCGACGACCGCCGGGGCGTGGCGTAAGGCCTCCAGGGCGCCGGCCTGGGCGAGCTCGTTGAGGCCGAGCTCGGGCTCGAGCTGCTCGAGCAGCGGCTCGGCGCCGGGCCCGCCGATCGCGTAGCCGACGCGCAGCCCGGCCAGGCCCCAGGCCTTGGAGAACGTGCGAACGACGAGCAGGCGCGGGAACTCGTCGAGCAGCGCGAGCGCCGCGTCGCGAGGCTCGGCGTCGACGAAGTCGCGCAGCGCCTCGTCGAGCAGCACGACGACGCGCTCGGGCAGCGCGGCGAGCAGCGAGCGCAGCTCGTCGACGGGCATGAGCTCGCCGGAGGGGTCGTTGGGGTTGCACAGCGCGACCAGACGGGTGCGCTCGTTGACCGCGCTGAGCACCGCCTGCGGGCCGAAGCCGGCCACCGGCACCGCGTGGCCACGGGCGCGCCGGGCGATGACCGGGTACAGGCCGTAGGACGGCCACGGCGTGACGAGCTCGTCGAGCGGCTCGAGCAGCGCCTGCGCCGCCGCGCCCAGCAGCTGCGCGGCCCCGCCGCCGACGACGAGCCGATCGCGCTCGACGCCGAGCGCCTGGGCGAGCTCCGAGCGCAGCGCCGTCGCGTGCCGGTCGAGGTAGCGATGGAGCCCGCGGCGCGCCGCGTAGGTGATCGCGTTGACCACCGTCGACGGCGGGTACTCGGGCCACGTCGTGGCGCTGAGGTCGAGCGGCTCCACGCGCGCGAGGGCGCGGCGCTTGCGCTCGGCCGACACCGCGCGCAGCTCGTCGGACACCTCGCGGTCGGTCATGCCCTCGAACTGCCGGTAGTGGCGGAACATCGATCAGCGCGGGGCCACCGACGAGCCGAGCCCGCCGATGAACACCAGCCAGAACGTGAAGGCCGACGCGCCGATGATCGCCGTGGTGGCAAAGACGCGGCCGAGGACGCCCTGGCGCTGATCGCGGCCGGCGGCGCGCCGCGCGAGGATCCAGAAGCGATCGAGCCACTTGAGCACGGCCAGGCCGCCGAAGAGCAGGACGAGCATGAAGGCAAAGCCGATGAAGATCCCCCACGACACCGAATCGGTGTGGTACTGGACCTGCGAGGCGACCCACAGCGCGAGCGCAGGGAACGGCCCCCAGAAGAGCAGGTTGAGAACGATCATCAGCACGAGCGTCGCGTTGGCGACCAGGCCGTCGATCCGCCGGCGGCGCGCGCTGCTGGGCTCCGGCGGCGTGCGGTAGCGCGTCGGCGCCGTGCCTGGGCGCCGACCCACGAAGAGTCCCCCGGTGTCGGTTGGGTCGGTGCGCAAGCTGTGCCTAGGTTAGGGCACCGCGATCGCCCCACGAATGGTACGTCCGGTGGGGTTTTCCGCACCTGGGACCGGGAGGCTGCCAGATGGGCGCGGTGCGGGCGCAACGTCAGGATGCCGCCGTCCAATCCGAAACTCAGGGGGCTGAGGATGTACAGCACCACCACGACTGCGCTGGATTTCAGCCAGCTGCGTCAGAAGATGATGGGGGCGGTGACGGTTCCGGGCGACGCTGCCTGGGACACCGCACGACAGGCATGGAATCTCGCCGTCGACCAGCGGCCGGCCGCCGTCGCCGAGCCCGAGACGGTCGCCGACGTCGTGGCCATCGTCAACTTCGCCCGCGAGCGCGGCCTGCGCGTGTCCGGGCAGGGCACCGGCCACAACGCGGCCGCGATCGCCTCGCTGCACGACACGATCCTCGTCAAGACCCATCGCATGCGCGTCGTCGAGATCGACGCCGACGCATGCCGCGCCCGCGCCCAGGCCGGCGCGCTGTGGGCCGACGTTGTCATCCCCGCCTCCGAGCACGGGCTCGCCGCGCTGGCCGGCTCCTCGCACGACGTCGGCGTCGTCGGCTACTGCCTCACGGGCGGGCTGAGCTGGATGGCCCGCAAGCACGGCCTGGCCGCCAACAGCGTCACCGCGATCCAGCTTGTCACCGCCGACGGGCGCGTCGTCGTCACCGACGCCCACCACGACCCCGACCTGTTCTGGGCGCTGCGCGGCGGCGGTGGCAACTTCGGCATCGTGACGGCGATCGAGCTCGAGCTGTACCCCGTCTCCGAGGTCTACGCCGGCATGATGGTCTTCCCCTGGGAGCGCTCGCGCGAGGTCCTGCGCGCCTGGCGCGAGTGGACCCGCACGGCGCCCGAGGAGATCACCACCTCGGCGCGCATCCTGCAGGTCCCGCCGCTGCCCGAGATCCCCGAGCCCGTGCGCGGCCGCTCGCTCGTCGTCATCGACGGCGCCTACCTCGGCGACGAGGCCGACGGCGCCGAAATCCTCGCGCCGCTGCGCGCGCTGGGCCCGGAGATCGACACGTTCGCGATGATCGGGCCCGCCGGCCTGCTGGAGATCCACATGGACCCGCCGGGGCCGGTTCCCGCCACCGGCGACGGCGCGTTGCTCGACGTCGTGCCCGCCGAGGCCATCGACGCGCTCGTGCACGCCGCGGGCCCCGGCTCCGGCTCGCCGCTGGCGATGGTCGAGCTGCGCCACCTCGGCGGCGCGGTCGCGCGGGCCGGCGAGGGCCACGGCGCGGTGGCGACGCTGGAGGGCGACTTCGCCTTCTTCGCCGCAGGCATGGCGCTCGACGCCGACACGGCCGTGGCGATCGAAGAGCACATCGAGCTCGTCAAGGCCGCGCTGTGCGAGTGGGATGCCGGGCGGCGCTACCTGAACTTCACGGAGCGCCCGATCGACACCCGTCGCGCCTACTCGGCCGCGGCCTACCGCCGCCTGCAGGCGATCAAGACGCTGGTCGACCCGGACGACATGTTCCGGGCCAACCACCCGATCGCGCCGATCGACTGACCCCCGTTCGGCCTCCGGGCGGCGGCGCTCTCAGGACGCGTCGCCGCCGCCGTACAGGGCGTCGAAGTTCCCGGCGTACTTGTCGTAGACGACGTTGCGCTTGACCTTCAGCGTCGGCGTCAGCTCGCCGGTCTCCTGGGAGAGGTCGTGGTCGAGGATGAAGAACTTCTTGACCTGCTCGACCGAGGCGTACTTGGCGTTGGCCTTGTC
>DATBKW010000423.1:0-22387 GCA_036555665.1 Solirubrobacteraceae bacterium
GCCGCCATCACGCTCGGCGTCGCGGCCGCCGGGGTCGCTGTCGCCGCCGCCGGACGCGCCGTGCTCTCGCTCTCCCGGCGACTCTGACCGCACCCTGCCCGAGGCTGTAGCAGCGCCGCCAGCTGTTGTTCGCGTCCTGCCGGGTGCGTTCAGTCGTCGATCGGGGCGCCACCGTAGACGACGTAGCTGATGATCCAGTACGCCGCGTAAAGGGCGAGCAGGACAACGCCGTGCCAGCGCTTGAGGTGCCCGGTCCACAGGAATCCCGCGGCGATGCCGGTCAGCGCGATGAGCACCGGCAGGTGCCAGCGCAGGACGCTCGAGCCGATCGCGACGCTGCCGCCGGCGAGGACGACAATCCCGAGCTTGCCGGTCACCGAGAAGATGAGGCTGCCGATGACGTTGCCGATGCCGATCTCGGGCACCCCTTTGCGGATCGGCCGCGCGGTGAGGAAGAGGTCCTCGATGGACAGCACCAGGGTGACGATCGTGGCGCCGAACACGGTGCCCTCGATGGTGTACCGATCGAGGATCTGATCGGTTCCCTCGCTGACGGTCGCGGCGCCGATGACGATCCCGCAGATCGCGATCACGGCCAGGCCGAGGTTGAGCCAGCCCGACCAGCGTCCCTGCCGCTTGAACAGGCTCATCGTGTCGACCGCCTGGGCGTGTACCGCGTCGGACGTCGCCTGATGCACGTGCCCTTGGGCTGCCCCACCGATGTCGAGGTCGCGGAGCGACGGCCGGACCGAGCTCGTCGTGTGGGCGATCTGGGTCCGTACAACTTCTCGCTCTTCGGCCGCCTTCCTGACGATCTCGACGCCGCTGGATGAGCGGCCGTCCCCCTCGACGGGGGTCGTCGTGTCGACGGCCGGGGTCCGCACCGGATCGGCGGTCGCGTCGCGCTCTTCCTGCTCTTCGGCTTCTTCGATGATCTCGAGGTTGCGAAACGTCGCCGTTTCGCGCTGGGATTCGCGCACGGCGACATAGGCGATCCAGGCGACGAACAGGAGGATCAGCACGATCGCGTCGACGGTCGTGACCTCCTTGCGGATCGCGAACACGAGCATGATCAGCGGCGAAAGCGCGAACACGACGATGTACTCGCGCGGGATCCTGAATGTGGTCGGCGTGAGGATCGCGCCGATTGCCAGCACGATGCCGCTGAACGACACGGCCGTGCCGATCACCAGGCCGAGCGCCACATCCTGGTCGCCCTCGAGGTTCAGCGCGATCCCGAGGACGATGTCGTCGAACTCGATCCCGGTAAATATGATCGCCAGCAGGAAGACCGAGACCGCCAACCCCCGCGAGATCCCGACGAGCGAGCCGATCAACCGCTCGGCGCTGTAGACGAGCAGAGTCGCCCCGGAGATGAAAATGAAGATCGAAGTCACGCTCGGATGCCTCCCGCCGGCGTCGATTTGCGCGGATACTTTCCCATCGCCAACCGGTCTGGCAAGCCCCGAACGACAGGTGCGAATTTGGCTTCAGAGCAGGGGAAATGCGGGTTCTTCTCACCATGAAACGGGCGCTACAAACGCCCTGTAGGAACGGCTCCTGTGGGATCATGCCGGGCCTGTCATGCACGACTGGTTGCTGATCACCGTCTCGACGCCCGGCGGCGCCTCGTCGACGCTGCGCGTCTACGCGTGGCGCAACCTGCGCAGCGCCGGCGCCCACTACCTGCAGCAGTCCGTCTGCCTGCTCCCAGCCACGCCCGCGACGACGCGCATCGCGACGAAGGTCGTCAGGCGCCTGCGCGCCGAGGGCGGCCAGGGCGAGATGCTCCGGATCCAACTCGAGGACCCCAGGCAGGAAGCGAAGGTCATCGACGCCATGCAGGCCGAGCGCACCGACGAGTACCACGAGCTGATCGAAAGCACGCGCCAGTTCCACGAGGAGCTCGAGCACGAGCGCATCCGCGGGCGAGCGACGTACACCGAGCTCGAGGAATCCGACACCGACCTCGCCCGCTACAAGAACTGGCTCGCCGCGGTCCGCGCGCGCGACTACTTCGACGCGCCCGGACACGCTGAGGCCACTGCCGCGGTGGCGTCGTGTGAGGCGGCGCTCGCCGGATTCGAGACCGAGGCGCTATCCGCCGAGCTCGACAAGACTGCCTCCGAACCACAGCCCCGCCTGCGCGCCGTCGACCAGCCCAACGACTAACGCACCGCGCCGATTCCGCCAGCAGCGGCACGCCGGGCCGGCGCCCCGGCCATCGCAAGCCTCGAGCCTCCTAGCCAGGCATTGCGGTTGATTTCCCGAGGTCGCAGCGCTACAAGCGGATCGTGTGGATCGGCGTCATCATCGTCATGGCGTTCATCACGGTGTGCGAGACAGTGCCCTTCTTCGCCCGGAGAAGCCCGTTCGTGGCGAGGCTATAACGGTCTCGGATATTTGGTCGAGTCTGACGAGCGGACGAGCAGCACGGACGGCGAGCCGGACCGTAACGAGCCGCACAGCGCGGACAAGCCTCGCTAGATATTCACACTCGGGCTAGCGCCTTTCGCGACGGACGCTGCAGTCCTCCGCAACGCGCGTTACTTCTGTTCTCCGGTAAGGCGGTATGACAGACGGCATGAGCGGCCTCTCGCGGCAAACGAGCGGCGCCCGGTTCATAGCGAATGGCATGTCCGGTCAGAAGCGCTTCTGACCTGTGCTCCTCGCATACGATCAGGGCGGGTCAGAAGGAGCGGTGACCTTCCGAATCCCGCTGTGAAAAGACCTGTCGGCCCTCGCAGATCGGGTCGCGAAATCAGAGGACGAGAGGAGCGCGGCGAGACATCGGCTGGCGGTCGGCGCCTGCTGTCCTGCCATCGGTGGGTGGTCGGTAACGCGCAACGGAGAGGAATCGTCATCGAATGTTCGGGCTGCTCTCGCTCGGGTTCACCCTGAGCCTGGATAACTTCCGTAGCTCGCTCGTGCTCGGCGGGCTCAAGCCGACCTTCATGCAGTCGGTCAAGACATCCGCGATCTTCGGGCTCTGGGACGGCGTCGCACCCCTGATCGGCATCATCATCGGCGCCTTCCTCAGCACCAAGATCGCCGGCACCGCCGACACCATCGCAATCATCGGCCTCGGCGCATACGGCCTGTTTCTGATCGGCCGGGCCGTGATCTCACCCGAGCGCGCCGATCCGGACCTCAAGTGGGCCAGGTATGGGCTGCCGCTCCCGCTGAGCGTCGACAACGTGGTGGGCGGCGCCGCGCTTGGCCTGGCCGGATACTCCCCCTGGCTGGCGCCCGTCCTGTTCGGGGTGATCACGTTCGGGATGTCCATCGCGGGGCATCAGGTCGGCCGAACAGTCGCGAGCGTCGTCGACTTCGTCCCCAGGATCAACACCGATTTGTTGACCGGGATCGGGTTCGCCGCACTGGCAGTCCTGGCGGCACTGGGCGTCCACCTCCCACTCTCGGACGACTGATACCCGACCCCAACCCGAATCCTGTTAGACACCCCGTGGGAGGTGTGGGACTCTCGCGCCGTTCGGGCCAGGCAACGAACGAGGTTCGCCGTGGGAGCCGGTCCAGAGGCACCCTTTCAGCCTGCGGCCAGGCAGGCCCAGCCACCGGACCACCACCACGGTCCTGGTGGAAGCGCAACTGGAAGTGGTTCGCCGGAGGCGTCATCGCGCGACCATCGCCGCGGACACGACGACCAGCACGGCCACGGCCACCCATACCCACGCCCGGGCGAAGTCCGTGATCGCCGGCGCGCCTGCCGCGTGTCCGACCGCGAAGCTGCACGCCGCATACATCCCGACCGGGAAGACGGTCGACCAGCGGCGGACGTTGTAGCCGCGGCGCGGATGCAGCGCCTCGGCGACGACGAGGGGCGGGAGCCACAGCATCGCCAGCGACCACAGGCCCACGGAGACATCCCTCAGCAAGGCATGCGGCAGCATCGCGAGCGCGTGCGCCCCGGTCGTGACGTCCGCGGCCGCGAGCGCGCAGATGGCGAGCGCGCCGCCGCTGACCCAGTGGTCGCCCGGGCCGACCGCGAGCTGACGCAAGTCGAATCGCACCAGGACGACGGGATACGACGCCAGGCCGAGCGCGAACGGGACGAGCGACAGTGCGAGGAGCCAGTCCGCCCGCTCGCCGACCGCGACCGCCACGCCGAGTAGCGCCACCGACTCGGTCGCCACCGTGAGCATGAAGGCGCTGCCGGCGGTCGGCGGCGGCCAGTGCGCCAGGACCGCAGCGAGCAGAACGACCCACAACGCGACCGTGGCCGCCAGCAGCGCGACCGCGGCCCACGTCCAGCCCAGCAGCGCGAGCCGCGTGCCGAGCACGGCGGTCCCCGCCACGCCGGTGAGCGCAACCGGCGAGCCCGCCTCGACGAGCACGCGCGCGCGGTCGCGGAACCAGCGCCGGCCCAAGAGCCCGCCGAGCACGACCCACGCCGCCGCCGTGCACACGAGCAGCAGCCGCGACAGCGTCACGCGGCCGTCGAGCAGCAGCGCCACCGAGACGATGCCGGTTCCCATCACGATCGCGCCGGACGCAGGCGACATGGGCTCTCAGGAGTACCGTCTACCCCATGGCTCCCACAAGGCTCGACGAGGCCGCCGGCCTGACCGTCGCGGACGTCATCCACGCCAAGTTCAGCGCGCTGCCGGCGAGCGCGACCATCGGCGATGTGCGCGAGTGGTTCGCGGCCAGCAGCCACCGTCAGATGGCCTTCCTCGCCGACGGCGAGCGCTACACGGGCTCGATCTTCCGCGACGAGCTCGGCGACGACCTCGACCCCGCGGGCCCCGCCGCCGAGATCGCGGTCGACGGCCCGACGGTCGCACCCGACGAGCCCGCGAGCCGCGCCGAGGAACTCGCCCTCCGAACCGAGGCCCGGCGTGTGCCCGTCGTCGATCGCGACGGACGCCTGGTCGGCACCGTCGCCGTGACGCCGGATCTGCAGCGCTTCTGCGGGACCTGACCGCTCAGCCCACGCCGTTGAGCTCGTCGACCACCGCACGCGTGTCGCCCTGGCGGTAGAAGTCGACGGCCACGACGTTGGGGAACTTGCGGCGATCGCGCCGGCACATCGACAGCCGGCGCGTCATGAAGTCGCGGGCGTTGACCTCGCGCGCGATGCTCACGCGCGGGGCCGGCGAGGTGTCGACCCAATGGTTGACGAGGAAGAGCGAGCCCGCGGTGCCGCCGCGGTTCGGGGCGCAGCTCTCGGGCGCGGCGAGCTGCGCGGCGCTCGTGAAGTGAAAGGGCGTCTCCTGCATCACGACGGGCTGGTGGTGGATCCAGGGCTCGCCGCCACCATGGTTCTCGGCCAGGACGATCACGCGCTCGTCACGGTCGACGAGCTCGCGCAGCGTCGGCCATGGGGGCTTGGCATCGCCGCGGTAGACCTCGTCGACGAGCCCGCTCGCGCGGATGATCGCGGCGGTCGCCTCCGCGCTCGTGTCATCCTCGATCGAAAGGATCACGACCTCCTCGGGGTTCCTGACGAGGAAGCGATGGATGGACGTCAGCGCATCGACCGCCCTGGTCGCGCCGACTTCGCAAAACGCGTGGCAGAGGAACACGTGCCGCGCTCCCGACGGCCGCCTGCCGATCCGGGCGCGCGCGCGTTCAGCGGCCGCGACGAAGGCGTCGCCGAGCTGGTCGATCAGCTTCGCACGGCTCTTCGTCTCGCCGGAGAGGTCCGTCCACACGCCGCGGCTGCTGGGCACGGCGTAGTGGGTGTCGATCGTGAACGCGCGCACGCCGTACTGAAGCTGGCCGGGGATCCCGGTGTCCTGCGCGGCGAAGAACCAGCCGGGCTCGTCGGCGCCGGCCATGGCGTTGTGGGTCCCGAAGAACGCGACCTCGTCGAGCCGGCGGTCGCACAGCGCGGCGTGCCCGTTGCAGCGCCCGACGCGCGGGGCGTCGGGCTCGCCGCCCGTCACCACCGCCGCCGCGGCCACCGCCCCGAGCGCGAAGACGGCGACGACCGCGCCGATGCCCACGGCGCGCGGCACGCCGCGCGCGGCTGCGCGGGGCGCCGCCGGCTCGCCCCCGACCATCGCGAGGACCTCGCTGAACGCCGCGAGCAGCAGGACGACGCCGAGCGCCGCGATCGCCAGCGTCAGCACGGCGCGCGGCCAGGCCACCATCGCGGCGCCCAGGCCCGCGACGGCCGCGATCCGCAGCGCGCGCTCCAGGCCGCTGCGCGGCGGCGCGGTCAACCAATCCCATGCGCGCCGGGCGATCGGTACCACCGCGACGGCACGTACGACGGACGCCGCCGCGAGCGCCACCAGCACACCGACGAACGCCGCGGCCAGCGCCCACGTCACGATCGGGGCGGTCCAGATGCGAGCCACCGCCCGCGCGGCATCGCGATCGCGCTCGCCGACCTGCGCCGCCGCCATGCTCGGCAGCAGCGCGGCGCCCAGCGCGACAACGCCGGCCACGGCCGCGAGGGCGAGGCCGAGCCGTACGACCGCCGCCCTGCGCGAATCGCCCGCCAGCAGCGCACCGAGCGCCAGCAGCACGCCGAGACCCAGCGCGATCCACGGCACCGGCCGCGCGCGATCGGCGGCTTCGGCGAGACCGAGCATGAAGCCGTCCACGCCGCCCTTGATGCGCGCGACCCTCACGGCCACGTTCGTCGGGAAGGAGGCGCTCGCATCGGGCCGCAGGCGCCGCACCGCCGCCGCCAGCAGCACGCCGGCATCGCGGATCTGGACGGTCACACTCGTGTGCTCGCGGTCGAAGGCCGAGCGGTGCGCGTCGTACACGGCGCGCCGCGCGAGGGAGCGAAACGCGTCGGTGCCCACGACGGCGCCGGCGCCCAGCTCGATGATCGGCCGCAGCGCGACGAGGTCTGGCTTGGCGGCGATCGCCGCACCGGCGAGTCGGCGGGCGGCGGCATCGCGCACGGGTGCGCGCTCGAGCGCCGCAGCCGTGCGGTCGGCAAATCCGTCGGAGCTGAAGACGGCGTGCTCGGCGTAGAAGAGCAGCCCGGCGATGGCGAGCGCGATCGCGGCGAGCGCGGCGAGCGTCCACGACAGCACCGCGCCACGCATCAGCGCGGCTCGAAGGCCAAGGCCGTGACGACCCGCCGCGTCTGCGGCGCCGGCTGGTCCTGGTCGGAGTACGGGCGGTTGAGCAGGTGCCCGCGGTGCACCAGCGTCGTCGAGCCGCCGCCGTCGAGGTTGATCGCCCGCCGGGCGCCGAGGTCGACCATGATCCCCGCGAGCTCGAGCATCGACAGGCCGGCATCGACGCGCGAGCGCCGGCCGTCGCAGGCCACGACCACGAGCGCATCGTCGCAGACGCCAAGCGCCGCCCGCGGATGGCGCTCGGCGGTGATATCCGAATCGAACTGCTGCGCGCCCGCGCTGAACCCCTCGTGGTCGGTCTCCGGGTCGTAGGCGACCGCCCCATCCGCGACGAGCAGCGGACCCGCCTGCACCAGATCGCCGTGCGGCCCCCCATCGACGTCCTCGCGCGCGAGGATCCGGACGCCGTCGCCGTCGCTCACAACGCACGCCCGGCGCTGCGCGAAGGGCGCAGGTGCGGGCTCGTGGCCGATGGCGCGGCCCTCGACCCAGACCTCCCCGAGAGGCCGATAGGGGTCGCGCACGAAGAACCCGGCGACGATCGCCTCCTCCACCCGCGAGGTCCGGCACCAGACGTCCAGGCGTCGGGCACGCGGGAAGAAGAGCACGCGCACGCCGGTGACGTGCAGCGGATGGCGCACCGCGTAGACCGTCGTCGTCTCACCGTCGTCGAGCGCCTGGCGCCAGAGCAGGTATTCGCTCACACGAGGATCACCGGCCGGTGGTACGCGTTGACGACGTCGCGCGAGACGCTGCCGAGCAACGCGCTCTTCAGGCCCGAGTGGCCGCGCTGCCCCATCACGATCGCGGGCGCGTCGAGCTCGTCCGCGGTGGCCGCGATGAGCTCGCCGGTGGGCCGGTCGGCGGCGATGAGCATTGCCTCGGCCTCGAACCCGGCCTCGCGGGCGATGGCCACGCCGCGGTCGACGACATCGTGGGCGTCGGCCTCGCCGCTGACGGGCGCGTCGATGCGCCCGCCGGTGACCGCCTGCGCGACGCCCAGCGAGCGCTCGGTCGGCTTGTAGGCATAGAGCACGCGCGCCGCGCGGCCCGGGCCGACGACCACGGGCGCGACGCGGATCGCGCGCTCGGCCGCCTCCGAGCCGTCGAAGCACAGCACGAGGGGCCCTTGCGGATCTTCGATCGTCATGGCGGGAGAGTCCACCAGATGCGTCGGGCGTGCGCCGTCCGGCGCGCTCAGCATGATCTGCGCAGCGACGCGCCGCCGCGTGCCCGCGCACAGCAAGGCCGACCGTGTCCCAGCCGACCGCGCCCGAGCCTCCACCACCCCCGATCGCCGACACGCGCCCGCCGCCGCAGCGCGTGGAGATCATCGTCCCCCTGCGCACGCTGGTCGTGCTCCTGGCGTTCGCCTCGCTCGTCGTGCTGGCCATCCTGTCGCTGGGCACGCTGCTCTCGATCTTCCTGGCGGGAATCCTCGCGCTCGGGCTGGATCCGGTCGTCGCCGCGCTCGTCAAGCGCGGCTGGGGACGCGGCCGCGCCGCCCTCTTCGTCTTCGCGATGCTCTTCGTCGCCGTCCTGCTGATCATCCTCATCACGGTCACGCCGCTGTGGGATCAGGTCTCGGACTTCATCCGGCAGATCCCGACCTACTGGGACCAGGTGACCAACAGCGCGGCGTTCCAGAAGGTCGTCTCGCAGAGCAACCAGGACTCGGTGCACGACGCGCTGAAGGACCTCGTGGACGGCCTGCCCGATGCCGCGAGCACGCTGCTGGGTGCCGCCGGCGGCATCTTCGGCGGCGTCCTGGAGTTGGTGACGCTGACCTTCTTGGCGCTGTTTCTGCTGATGGAGCGCCCGAACGTCACCGACTGGCTGTTCGGCTTCACACCCGCGGCGGTCGAGGCGCGCTGGCGGCCGGTGCTCGAGGAGTCGATCGTGGCGGTATCGGCGTCGCTCATCGGCAACGTCGCGATCTCCCTCGTCGCGGCGACCGTGGCCGGCCTGTCGGCATGGGCGTTCGGGCTGCCGTTCCCGATCGTGCTCGCCATGATCACCGGCTTCCTGGACCTCATCCCGCAGGTCGGCGCCACCGTCGCCGCGGTCATCCTCGTCTTCGTGGGGCTGACGGTGAGCACGCCCGCGGCGATCGGGATGCTCGTCATCCAGCTCATCTACCAGCAGGTCGAGAACTACATCGTCTACCCCATCGTCTATCGCCGCGCGGTGCAGCTGACCCCGTTCACGACGATCGCCGTCGTGCTCGTCTTCGGGTCGCTGCTCGGCGTCGTCGGCGCGATCCTCGCGGTGCCCTTCGCCGCGATCATCAAGGTCGTCGTGCGCGAGGCCGGGGCGCCGCGCCGCGCGCGGATGGAGCGGCAGCGCGCCGCCTACGTCGCGCCGTCGGACTGACGCAAGTAGGCGAGGACCGCCAGGACGCGGCGGTTGTGCTGGGCGTCGGCGGGCAGCGTGAGCTTGGCGAGGATGTGGCGCACGTGCGTCTCGACCGTCTTCACGCTGAGCCACAGGCGCTCGGCGATCGCGCGGTCGCTGAGACCCTCGGCCACGAGGGCAAGGACCGTGCGCTCGCGCTCGCTCAGCGTCGCGAGGCGGTCGCGCGTGGCGGGCCTGCGTAGCAGCAGCTCGACGAGCTCGCGATCGACGACCGACTCGCCGCGGGCGACGCGGTCGATCGCGTCGAGCAGCGTCTGCAGCTGGGTGATCCGGTCCTTGAGCAGGTAGCCGCTGCGGCTCGGATGCTCGCGCAGGAGCGCGAAGGCGTAGTCGGCGTCGACGTGCTGGGAGAGCACGAGGACGCCGACCTCCGGAGCGCGTTCGCGGATGGCCGCGGCCGCGGCCAGCCCCTCGGTCGTGTGCGTGGGCGGCATGCGGATGTCGATCAGCGCGACGTCCGGCCGCGTGCTCTCGACGGCCGCGAGCAGCTCGTCGGCGTCGGCGGCGGTGGCGGCGATCTCGTAGCCGTGGGCCTCCAGCAGATGGCGCAGCCCGTCGCGGACGATAGCCGAGTCGTCGGCTACGACGAGGCGCATGGGATGTCGGCGCGGATGGTGGTGCCGCCGGCATCTGCGCTCTCGATCGTGAGCCTCCCGTCGAGCGCGCCGACGCGATCGGCCAGGCCCTGCAGCCCGCCGCCGGCCTCGGCGGCCGCCCCGCCCCGGCCGTCGTCGCTGACCTCGACCAGGAGGTGGCCGTTCATGCGGGCGACCGAGACGGTGGCCGCGTGCGCATCGGCGTGCTTGGCGACGTTGGCCAGCGCCTCGGAGATGACGAAGTAGGCGGCCGTCTCGACCGCGAGCGGATAGCGGTCGTCGGCGACCTTGGCGGTGACCGGCAGCGACGACCGGTCGGCGAGGCTGCGGACGGCGGCCGCGAGCCCCTGTTCGCTGAGGATCGCCGGGTGGATCCCGCGCGCGAGATCGCGCAGCTCTCGCAGCGCCAGCTGCAGCTCGGCCTCGGCCTGCTCGAGCAGCTGCGGGTCGCCGCCGTGGTCGCGCAGAAGCTGCAGGGCCAGGCCGAGGGCGAGCAGGCGCTGCTGCGCGCCGTCGTGCAGGTCGCGCTCGAGCCGGCGCCGCTCGGCGTCGGCGGCGTCGACCAGCCGCGTGCGCGAGGCGCGCAGCTCGCCCAGCTGCGCGCGGAGCTGGGCCTGCAGGCGCGCGTTCTCCAGGGCGAGCCGTGCGGCCGCGCCGGCGGCCTCGATCAGCGGCCGCTGGGCGACGAGCCGCTCGTCGTGGACGAGCGCGGCAAGCGGCTCCTGCTCGGGGCCGAGCAGGGTCATCGCCCGCCCCGGCGCCGCTATGTCGACCCGGCCGCCCTGCTCGTCGACGAACTCCTCCCGCTCGGGCAGCCACAGCGCGAGCTGCAGCGAAGGGTCGCCGAGCGTGCGCGCCAGCGCGGCGCGGACCTCGCCGGGCCGGGCGGAGCCGAGCTCGACCACGAGATCGCCGACCGGGCCGCGGCGGCGCCGGATGGCCGCAATGCCGAAGAGGATCGCCAGCGGCAGCGCGAGCGTGGCGAAGCGGTCAAGCCAATCGAGCGTCGGCGTCAGCCCACCCCCGCCCGCGAGCACGACGACGCGCTGCGCGATGAAGTCGCCGGCCGCGAAGACGGCGGCGAGGCCGAGCGGGAACAGCGTGATGCGCGCGCCCGGCGGCGCCTGGAGCAGCCGGCGCACGATGAGCGCGATGAACGCGAGGCCGAGCGCGATGAACGCGGCCGCGAAGACGTGTGCTTCGACCCCGAGGTCGAGCGCCGTGCCGGTGAACAGGAGCGAGGGAACGCGCGGCGCGCAGTCCGCGCAGTCGCGCGGATCGCCGAAGAGCAGCGGGAAGCTCATTCCCACGATGCCGACCGTGTAGGCGACGGCGACGAACGCCCGCTCGGATCGGTCGCGCAGCCGGCCGGCGGGATAGGCGAGCACCATCAGCGCGTACGTCGCGGGCAGCAGGGCGGTCCCGAGCATCCACACCGTCGACACCGGGCGCGACGTGGGCCAGTCGACGCCGAGATCGTCGGCCACGCTCAGCAGCAGCCACGCCAGGATCAGGACGGCCATCCGCGGCTGCCAGCGCGCGACCGCCAGCGCGGCCGCGACCCCGACGCAGGTGGCAAACGCAAAGAACGCGAGCCCCGTGTCGGCGACCCCGAGCTGCAGCTGCCGGACGACGTCGACCACCAGCAGCGCGAGCGTCGCCGCCGCCGCCGCCCACGCAGCCGCGGGCTGGCGGATCACGGCTGCTGCAGGAGGGCCGTGAGCCCCGCCCCGCTCAACTCGTGTTTGGGCACGAAGCTGCATCCGGCGGGCCACATGAACGATTGCCCGAAGTCTGACCGGCTGCGACTCGACGTCAAGACCACCCTCGGCGCGGCCGGCTCGGCCGCGAGCTGCGCGGCGACGGCCAGCCCCGAGCGATCCGGCAGCACGACGTCGAGCAGCACGACGTCGGGCGCGAGCCGAGCGACCGCGCCCAGCGCCGACGCCGCGTCGACGGCCTCGCCGACGACCGCGAACCCGGCCTCGCCGAGCATCCGCACGGCCAGCCGACGGAAGCTCTCGTGGTCGTCGACGATCAGAACGCGCATCGGCACGCGCCGATCCTGCCAGCCGACCGATCAGGGGTGCCCCTGAACTTCACCTGCGTTCAGGGCTGCCCCTGACGACGCGGGCGCGGGCCGGACCTACCCTCGCCGGCCCATGAAGCTCCTCGCCCTCGCCGTGGCGCTCGCCGCGCACCAGCCGGCCGCCCACCAGACGCTCTACTTCGACGCGGTGCCGACGCACACCGCCAACCACGCCGAGATCGCGCGCGGCGTCCTGCGCGACGCGCGCAACCGCGCCGTCGGGCGCTTCGCGTTCGACTGCCGCCTGCTCGGCGGCGGGCGCGAGCGCTGCTCCGGCTGGGGCCAGACCGCGCAGGGGCGGATCGGCTTCGCCGGCCCGGCCCGCCGCAGCGACTCCGCGCACACCTTCGCCATCACGCGATCGACCGGCGCCTATCGCGGTGCCCGCGGCACGATCGCTGCGCACGACCTGAACGGCGGTGAGTCCCTGATCAAGGTCAAGCTCGCTCCCCGGGCGGGCGTCGTCCTGCGAAGCGGCGTGCTGCGGCTTGCCGCCGCGAACGCCGTCTTCCGCGCCCGCGCCGACGCGCGCTGCGCGACCGCGGCGGCGCGGCTCGCGAAGCTGCCGCCGTTCCCGTTCGCGGACTTCGACGCGTTGCACCCCGATCCGCAGCTGCTGCCGCAGGTTGGCCAGTTCTTCACCGGCCCGCACGACCCGCGGCCCATCCTCGACGCCCTCGACGCGCAGTTGCGGGCGCTCGGGCAGCCCCCCGCCGACGGGGCGGAATGGGCGCGCGTGCTCGCCGCGCGAGCGGCGTCGCGGGCGGTCGACGACGAGCAGGACCGGGCCGCCCTGGCCGTGGACGTACCGGCGTTCGTCAAGAGCGTCCACGACGTCGCGAGCACCTATCGCGCCGTCGCGATCGGCGCGACCGTCTTCGGCGTGGCTCGCTGCGCGATCTGAGCCCGCGGTGGTTACACGGGGCTCGGCGTGGCGTCGGGGTCGATGCCCAGGGTGATCGCGGCGACGAAGCCCGCCTTGATCGTGTCGGCCTTGCGACGCCGCAGATGGAGCTTGACGCTCGCGCCGTGCTCATCGGTGTAGATGTGATCCTCGGCGTTGCGGGTCCGCCGGGCGCCGTTGCGCGTGTACGGCGACAGCCGGGCCACCTTGTCGGTCGTCGTGTCGGAGAAGAAGAGCTGGCCGGTGTGTGCCACGTGGCCGCCGCTGTAGGTGCGCGACCCGGCCGCACCGCCGACGTGGGCCTTGAGGTGGATGTGGGTCGCGCGCCCCTGGTACCAGCCGGGATAGATCGTGCGGAAGCTCGCCACGCCGTCGGCGTTGGTGAGCCGCACGCCGCGCAGGTAGGTCTCGCCGGCCGTGCCCTCCCTGCTGAAGCCGGAGTAGACGCCGACGGCGTCGCAATGCCAGATGTCGACGGCCACGCCCTCGACCGGCTTGCAGCTGCCCGAGTCGACGATCGTGACGCGCAGGTCCAGGCGCAGGCCCCCCTTGCCCTCGGTGATGTTCTTACGGATCCGCTCCAGGCCGAGGTAGTAGGGGCCCTCCTCCTGCTCGGCGGTCAGCGTGCACGCCGCCGCCAGAGCCGGCGAGGCGATGGGCGGCGCGCCGAGGAGACGGGCGCCCGCGAGCCCGGCGCCGGCGCCGGCGAGGCCACGCAGGGCGTGGCGGCGGGTGATGCCGTGGGGCCTGTCCTCAGAGGTCATGTGCGGCAGCCTGACGGCCGAGGCTGGGAGCTGCCTGGGACTGGCCTGGGAGGAGCCGGGGCGCAGGATGCGGCCAGCGACGCCGGGGGGGAAGCGACGTCGCTGGCCTCTCTCCTACAGTGCTGCGGTCGAACTACGCGACTCGCGGCAGCTCCGTCTCGATGACGGCCTCGATGGGGTCCAGCGCCAGCCGTGCCGAGCGAAGGGCGTAGCGGAGGGTGACCGCGCCCTCGCGGTAGACGGGGCTGGATCCGTCGAAGATGAGGCGCGCCGACATTGCGGCACCCTGGGTGTCGATCGGACGGTCGTCGCGCAGGCGGTCGGCGAGCGCCACGACGTCCTCGGCGCAGGCGCGCAGCTCGGCACGACGCAGCGGCAGGCGGGCGCTGATCGACCAGGCTTTGCGTGCCTCGTCGAGCGCATCGACGAGCGCATCGGCGGTACGGGTGCGCGTCGAGCGCGCGGTCAGCTGCGCGGCGCGCCGCGACAGCATGGGGTCGGATTCCGGGTTGGCGCCGTGCGCGAGCCGCTCGTCGAGCTCCTCGCGCTGCCACCACGTCCGCAGCTTCAGAGTGGTCTCGGTCATCATGGCGGCAGATGGTGCTGGCGACGGGCCCTCGCCACCATGGGGGCGGGTCCCGATCTTCGCTCAGGGGCGCCCCCCATCCGGCATGCTTGTGGCCCGATGTCCCTGTTCCTGCGGGTTCTGCTGGCCAACGGCGTGGTGCTCGCGATCGCCACGCTGCTGCTGCTCTTCTCGCCCATCGAGATCAGCTACCCCGTGACCAATACGCAGGCGGTGATCCTCGTCACCGGCTTCGTGGTGTCGATCGCGCTGAACCTAGTGCTGCTGCGCGGCGTGATCGCCCCGCTGCGCCGGCTGACGGACACGATGCGCAGGGTGGAGCCGCTGCAGCCCGGCCGGCGCCTTGCGATCCGGGGGGCCGACGCCGACGTCAAGGCGCTCACGACGGCGTTCAACGACATGCTCGACCGGCTCGAGGACGAGCGCCGCGAGAGCGGGCGCAAGGCGCTGCTGGCGCAAGAGGCCGAGCGCCAGCGCATCGCACGTGAGCTGCACGACGAGGTCGGCCAGGTCCTCACGAGCGTGGTGCTCGAGCTCGAGCACGCGGCGCGGCAGGCCAGCGAGGAGGACAAGGCGCAGTTCGCAACCGCGCGTGAGGCCGTGCGCCACAGCCTCGAGGACGTGCGCCGCATCGCGCGCGAGCTGCGCCCGGAGATGCTCGACGACCTTGGCCTGCAGAGCGCGCTGCGGGCGCTGTGCACCGCGGTCGCCGCCCACGACGACCTGCGCGTCGAGCGCCGGCTCGAGCTTGCCGACGCCGTGAGCCCGGAGGTCGAGCTCGTCGTCTATCGCGTGGCGCAGGAGAGCCTTACCAACGTCATGCGCCACGCGGGCGCATCCGAGGTGGTGGTGGGCCTGCACAACGTCGGCGGCGGCCTGCGCCTGGTGGTGCGCGACAACGGCCGCGGAGTGGCCAACGGCGCCAAGGGCGGAGCGGGCATCATGGGGATGCGCGAGCGGGCCATGCACGTCGGCGGGTGGCTGACGGTCACCTCTCCCGCGACCGGCGGCACCGAGGTCCGTCTCGACATCCCGCTCCCGGAAGGCAACCATTGACCGCTCCGCTGAAGACGCGCATCCTGCTGGCCGACGACCACCCGATGGTGTGCCGCGGGCTTCGCATGGTGCTCGAGGCCGAGCCCGACCTTACGGTCGTCGCCGAGGCCGGCGATGGGCGCGAGGCCGTACGCCTGGCGCTCGAGATCGACGTCGACCTGGCGGTGCTCGACGTCGCGATGCCGCAGCTCACCGGGCTGCAGGCGGCCGCCGAGCTCAGGCGACGCCGGCCCGAGCTGCGCACGCTGATGCTCTCGATGTACGACAGCGAGCAGTACTTCTTCGAGGCGCTGAAGGCCGGGGCGTCGGGCTACGTGCTCAAGAGCGCCGCCGACCGCGACCTTGTCGAGGCGTGCCGCGCGGCCATGCGCGGCGAGCCGTTCCTCTACCCCGCCGCGATCGCGGCGCTCATCCGCGACTATCTCGATCGCGCCAGCCGCGGCGAGGCCATCCCGAGCGACCCGCTCACCCCACGCGAGCTCGAGATCGTCAAGCTGGTGGCCGAAGGCCACACGACCGGCGAGATCGCCGATTCGCTGGTCATCGCCAAGAAGACCGTGGAACACCACCGCAGCCACATCCTCGAGAAGCTCGGCATGCGCGATCGCGTGGAGCTCACCCGCTACGCGATCCGGCGCGGGCTGGTCGAGCCCTGATGGCCGGCCCTCCGATCATCTACGTGACGGGCCATCGCAACCCCGACACGGACTCGATCGCGTCGGCGATCGGCTACGCCGAGCTCAAGCGCCGCCTGGATCCACGCAACGACTACGTCCCGGTGCGCCTGGGGGCCGTCAACGCCCAGACCGCCTGGCTGCTGGAGCGCAGCGGCGCCCCGATCCCACCGCGGCTCGAGCACGTCATGCTGCGCGTGCGCGACGTGATGCGCACGAGCTTCCCGTCGGCCAGCCACCGCGAGCCGATCCGCCGCGTCGGGCAGACGATGGCGCGCGAGGACCTCGAGCTCATGCCGATCGTCGACGACGACGGCGCCCTGGCGGGCGTCATGACCGAGCGCACGCTCGCGCGCCGCTACATCCGCGAGTCGCGCGAGGCGACGAGCCTTGCCGACGCCGCCGCGTCCGTGCGCGCGATCGTGGAGGTCACCGAGGGACGGCTGGTTGCGGGCGAGGAGCGCGAGATCGACGGCCGCGTCTGGGTGCTGGCGATGGCCGTCGAGTCGTTGCCCGGCGGCATCCGCGCGGGCGACGTCGTCGTAGTCGGCGATCGTCCCGATGCCCAGCGGCTCGCGGTCGAGGTCGGGGTGGCGCTGCTCGTCACCAGCAACGACACGGTGCCCTCCGACGAGGTGCTCGCGCTCGCCCGCGAGCACGGCACGGTCGTCGTGTCCTCGCCGCTGGACAGCTACGTCACCAGCCGCATGGTCACCCTGTCGGCGCCGTGCCGGGCGCTCATGAACGCCGAGCCGCTGACCGTGCGCCGCGATGATCTTCTCGCCGACGTCGCCGAGCAGATCAAGGCCACGGACTACCGTGCCGCGATCGCCGTCGACGAGCAGCGGCACCCGATCGGGCTGATCACCCCCGCCGAGCTCGTGGATCCGGCGCCGCGGCGCGTGCTGCTGGTCGACCACGCCGAGGAGGCCCAGAGCGTGGCCGGCGTCGGCCAGGCCGAGATCGTCGAGATCCTCGACCATCACCACATCGGCTCGATCGAGACGAAGGTCCCGGTCACGGCGACCTTCGATCCCGTCGGCTCGACCGCGACCCTCGTCATCGAGCGCTTCCGCCAGAACGGCATGGAGCCCAGCCCGTCGACGGCGACCATGCTGCTCGGCGCCGTGCTCTCGGACACCGTGATCCTCAACTCGCCCACCACGACCGAGCGCGACCACGCGATCGTCGACTACCTCGAGCGCGTCCTCGTCGTCGACGCCACCGAGTTCGGGCGCGAGATGTTCCAGGCCACCTCCGACGTGTCGAGCGTGGACGCCGACGACATCGTGCGCCGGGACGCCAAGGAGTACCCGGTCGGCGAGGGCCAGACCATCTGCATCGCGCAGATCGAGACCGTCGGGCACGCGATCCTCGAACGCCAGGACGAGCTGCTCGACGCGCTCGCGCGCATGCGCGGGGCCAAGGGCTACCTTCTGTGCGCGCTGATGGTCACCGACATCCTCAGCAAGAGCACGAAGCTGCTGGTGGCCGGCGACCAAGCGCCGCTCGAGCGCGTCTTCGCCCGGCCGGTGGACGGCGGCGTGCTCGACCTGCCCGGCGTGATGAGCCGCAAGAAGCAGGTCGCACCCAAGCTCCTCGCCGCGCTGTGAGCACCGGCCCACAGCCCTCGGCGTCCTACAGCATCACGATCCGCGTCCAGCTGCCGCACGCCGCCGGATCGTTCGCCAAGGTCGCGACCGCCATCGGCGCCGCCGGCGGCATCCTGGGCGCGATCGACCTCGTCCGCGTCGAGGGCGGACGCACGGTGCGCGACGTGACGGTCGCCTGCGCCGACGTGGCGCACGGCGAGGCGATCGTCGCCGCGATCGAAGCGCTCGAGGGCGTGTCGGTCCAGAGCGTCTCGGACCGCACCTTCCTCATGCACCGCGGCGGCAAGCTCGTCGTCGATCCGAAGGTCCCGATCACGACGCGCGACGACCTGTCGATGGCCTACACGCCGGGCGTCGCCCGGGTCAGCGCGGCGATCCACGACAACCCGGCGAACGCGTGGACGCTGACAATCAAGGGCAACACGGTCGCGGTCGTCACCGACGGCACCGCCGTGCTCGGGCTGGGCGACATCGGGCCGGCGGCCGCCATGCCCGTCATGGAGGGCAAGGCGATGCTCTTCAAGCAGTTCGCGGGCGTCGACGCCTTTCCCCTGTGCCTGGACACGAAGGACACCGACGAGATCGTCGCCTTCGTCAAGGCCGTCGCGCCCGGTTTCGGCGGGATCAACCTCGAGGACATTTCGGCGCCGCGCTGCTTCGAGATCGAGCGCCGCCTGCGCGCCGAGCTCGACATCCCGGTCTTTCACGACGACCAGCACGGCACGGCGATCGTCGTCCTCGCCGCTCTGGTCAACGCGTTGCGCGTGGTCGGCAAGAACGCGGCCGACATCAAGGTGGTGGTGGTCGGCGCGGGCGCCGCGGGTGTCGCGTGCGCGGAGATCATCCTCGCCCACGGCGTGCACAACCTCGTGGTGTGCGACATCGACGGCGCGCTGTACGCGGGGCGCCCCGGCCTCGACCCCGAGCGTTCGGCCCTGGCGGCGCGCACGAACCCGGGCGGCGAGCGCGGCATGGCCGACGAGATCCTTCGCGGCGCCGACGTGTTGGTCGGCGTATCGGGGCCGGGCGCGGTCTCGGCTGCGGCGGTGCGCAGCATGGCCGCTTCCCCCGTGGTCTTCGCGATGGCGAACCCCGTGCCCGAGGTCCAGCCCGAGGCGGTCCGCGAGCACGTGGCGATCATGGCCACCGGCCGCTCGGACTACCCCAACCAGATCAACAACGTGCTGGCCTTCCCGGGCGTCTTCCGCGGCGCGTTGGACGTCCGCGCCAGCACGATCAACGAGGACATGAAGCTCGCCGCTGCCCGCGCGATCGCCGGCGTCATCGCCGACGACGAGCTGCACGCCGACTACATCGTCCCGAGCGTCTTCAACCGGGAGGTCACGGAGGCGGTGGCGGCGGCGGTGGCCGAGGCGGGCGTGGCGTCCGGGGTGGCGCGGCGGGTGGTGGCGCCGGGGGTCTCCGCTTAGCGCTGGCGGCGCTGCGCGGCGCCTTTTGGCAATGAGGGAAGCGGCTCGTTCGGGGCGGCCGCGCGAGCTTTGGTCGTTAGTGTGGCCAGGAGCCACAAAAGTCACCAAAGTGCGAGAGCGGCGGGGTGAAGTGCGGACCGCCGGCGGCCGACCCACCCACCCTCATTGCCAAAAAGAGCGCCGCGCTAGGCCACAACCCAGACGCGGACGACCTACAAGCCCGCCAGGAACCCCGAAAACCGCTCCAACGCCCGCGCCAGATTCTCCTGCGAATTGGCGTAGGACAGGCGCAGATGCCCCGCGCCCTCCGCGCCGAACGCAGTACCGGCGAGCACCGCCACCCCCGCCTCCTCGAGCAGCCGGTCGGCCAACGCCTCCGCGCTGATCGGCACGTCGGCGACGTTGGGGAACACGTAGAAGGCCCCGCGCGGTGAGCGGCACGAGACGTCGGGCAGCTCGTTCAGACCCGCGACCACCAGGTCGCGGCGGGCCGAGAACTCGGCGACCATCGCCGTGACCGCATCCTGCGGGCCGGTCAGAGCCGCGACGCCGGCGAGCTGCACGAACGGCGGCACGCATGAGGTCGAGTTGACGAAGAAGCGCGTCAGCGGTTCGACCAGCGGCTCGGGCACGGCCGCGTAGCCGCAGCGCCAACCGGTCATCGCGTAGGTCTTCGAGAAGCCGTCCAACAGCACGGTCCGGTCGAGCATGCCGGGCACCGACGCGATCGAGGCGAACTCGTGGCCGTAGACGATCCGCGCGTAGACCTCGTCGGAGAGCACCCAGGCGTCGGTCTCGAGCAGCAGCTCGGCGGCCGCGGCGAGATCGGCCGCCGGGGTCAGGCCGCCCGTCGGGTTCTGCGGCGAGTTGAGGATCACGAGCTTGGTGCGGTCGCTGAGACTCGCCGCCAGCTCGTCGACATCGAAGCTGAAGCCGAGGTCCTCGCGCAGCGGCAGCGCCACCGGCGTGCCGCCCGCCCAGCGGATCGCCGACTCGTAGATCGGGAAGCCCGGGTCGGGGTAGACGACCTCGTCGCCGGGCTCGCAGGTCGCGAGGATCGTGAAGAACAGAAACGGCTTGGCGCCGTTGGCGATCAGCACGCGCTCGGGCACGACCTCCACGCCCCGCGTGCGCGACAGCTCGACCGCGACCGCGTCGCGCAGCTCGGGTATCCCGGCCGCGGGGCAGTAGTGGGTCTCGCCCGCGCGCAGCGCCGCGATCCCCGCCTCGACGATGTGCGCGGGCGTGTCGAAGTCGGGCTCGCCGATCTCCAGATGGATGACGTCGCGCCCCGCGCGCTCCATCGCACGCGCGCGCGCAAGAACCGAGAAGGCCGTCTCGGTGCCCAGACGCGCGACCGCTGAGGCCAGGCCGGCCATCTATGCGCCCGGCGGCCGCGCGGTGCTGCGGCGCACCACCAGCTCGGGGGCGATCGTCACGCGCTGAGGCGGATGGCCGCTGCGCTGCATGAGCTCGAGCAGCATACGCAGGCTGCTGCGGCCGACCTCGCCGAAGTCCTGGCGGACCGTGGTCAGCGGCGGCGTGAAGTACTGCGCCTCGGGGATGTCGTCGAAACCGACGACGCTGACCTCGCGCGGGATGTCGCGGCCGCGCTCGTTCAGCGCGCGCAGGACGCCGAGGGCCATCTGGTCGTTGGCGACGAAGACGGCGCTGACCTTGGGGTTGGCGGCCAGCTGCAGGCCGGCCCGATAGCCCGAGCGCGGGCTCCAGTCGCCGGTCAGCATCCGCGGGATCTCCGCGCCGGCCTTCTCGAGCGTCGAGCGCCAGCCGTCCTCGCGCTGCTGGGCCTCGAGGAAGTCGCTCGGCCCGGCGACGTGCCAGACGGTCGGGTGCCCGAGGTCGAGCAGGAGCCTGGTGGCGCTGGCCGCGCCCGCGAACTGGTCGACCGCGACCAGCGGCACCGAGTTCGGCCGGCCCGCCTCGACCGCCACCACCGGCACGCCGGCGGGCAGGTTGACCAGCGCGTCGGCCGCTCCCTCCTGCGGCGTGATGACGAGCACGCCGTCGACACCCTGCACGCGCAGGCGCTCGACGGCGCCCAGCACCGACACGCGATCGAGCATCGTCAGGCTGACGATCGTGATGAAGTAGCCGGCGGCGTGCGCGGCCTGCTCGATCGCGTAGAGCGTCGACGCCGGGCCGTAGAGCGTCGTGTCGAAGCTGACCACGCCGAGCGTGCGCGAGCGGCCGGTGACGAGCGCGCGCGCCGCGGGGTTGGGGCGGTAGTCGAGCTCGCCCATCGCCGCCACGACGCGGCGCCTGGTCTCCGGGCGCACGTGGGCGCTGCCGTTGACCACCCGCGACACCGTCTGGTGCGAAACGCCGGCCAGCTTGGCGACGTCGGCCATCACCGCCGTGCGCCGCCGGCCGTCCCTTTTGGAGGAACTGGTCTTCACGGCGCCACCCCGTGGGCGGACATGGCTTCGTCTCGGGGTCTGTTAGCGTTCACAACCGCGGAGCCCGGGGCACCGGAACGGGACGCCCTGTCAATGCCGGCCACATCTGCGAACAGTAGCCGTTGGCTCCGTGTTTTTCCGCATTCCTGAGCCGGTCGGCCGGGACTCCTCCTCCTGCGGCCGGCCGGCTCGTGGTGGTCGATCACTCTTGACACGGCCAAATGTGAGCGATAACAATCGCCCCACCTGGAGAGAGCAACGGGCGCGGTTGCCCTGGTGGCCGCGTCGAGGAGTGGGCCGGCGGTGTTCCCAGCCGGCCCGGAGGAGGGTCGCGTTGCGCTGCTCGTACTTTGACCACGCTGCTCCGGCCTCGGTGGCTCGCCACCGGGGTTCGGCCCCGCGCGAGGAGGAGGGAGCCAGAGGTGCCTGACAACGAGCCGTTCGGACCGCCGAACCAGGATGCCGTGGAAGAGGTGATCCATCGCCTCGAGTGGGCTGACGGCAAGCAGGAGGACACGCCGCACAAGCGCTGGCGGGACATCACCCGCCGCACGGCGTTGACGGGTGGCGCAGCCGGCATCGCCGCGTTCATCCTCGAGGCCTGCGGAGGCGGCAAGAAGAGCTCGACGACCGGTACGACGACGGCAGCGGCACAGGGCACGCCGGCCGCCGGCATCTTCGGCTCGCAGCCGAAGATGAAGTTCACCCTGGTCAACCACGTCACGACGAACCCGTTCTTCGTGCCGACGAAGTACGGCGCCGAGGATGCCTGCAAG
>DATBKW010000424.1:0-11780 GCA_036555665.1 Solirubrobacteraceae bacterium
GTCCTCGCGGCGCAGGTAGTGCACGTCGCCCGTGCCGACCAGCGGACGGCCGACCTCGCGCGCGATCCGCACGATGCCTTCGTTGGCCTTCTCCTGGTCGGCGATGCCGTTCTTCTGGACCTCGAAGTAGACGTTGCCGGCCCCGAAGGCGTTGAGCAGGTCGTCGACGTGCGCGCGCGCCTCGGCCTCGCGGCCCTCGACCAGCCGCTGGCAGAAGCGCGAGGCCAGGCACCCCGTGAGCGCGATGATCCCCTCGCCGCGGGCGGCCAGCTGGGCCATGTCGAGCGTCGGCTTGCCGCGGTGCAGGCCCTCGAGGAAGCCCTCGGAGGAGAGCTTGACGAGGTTGCGGTAACCCGTGTCGGACGCGGCGAGCAGCGTCAGGTGGTTGCGCTCGGAGCGCCCTGGCGAGCGATCGGCGTGGTCGTCGACGAGGTAGATCTCACAGCCGAGGATCGGCTTGATGCCATGCTTGTGGCAGGCCTTGTAGAGCTCGATGGCGCCGTTCATCACGCCGTGATCGGTGAGGCCCAGCGCGGGCTGGCCGAACTGGGCGGCGCGGGCCGCCAGCTCGTCGATCTTGCACGCCCCGTCCAGCAGCGAGTACTCGGAGTGGACGTGGAGGTGGGCGCAGGCGGGCGTCGTCACGGGGCCATCGAGGATAGGCGCCGCGGAAGACGGAGCCCGCCCCGCGCGAGCGCCTTCCCGCATCTTGCGGACGTTCAGGAAACCGCCACGCCCAGACGGTCGGCGAGCCCCGCGCGACCCTCGTCGCTGAGGCGCACGGCGCGCGTGCGCGGCAGCCGCACGACCCACCCGAGATCGAACAGACGCGCTGCGAGCGCCGCGCCGAGCGCGCCCGAGAGGTGGTGCGCCTGCTCGCTCCAGTCGACGCAGTAGCGGATCGGCGTGCGCGGTCCGGCGAGGGCCGCATCGATGTCGACGCCGAGGTCGCGCAGCCGCCGCGCGCCGTCGTCGGTGAGGCGGTAGTCGAGGTCGCGGCCCATCGCCGACGGGCGGTCGTCGTGGGCGCGCGCCGGATCGTGGCGGCCGTCGCCGCCGCTGAGGATCCCCTCCTCGATGAGACCGATCATGACCGCGACGCCGAGCCGCCCCGCAAGGTGGTCGTAGCACGTGCGCGCCGCCCGCACGGCCTGGGCGCGCGTTCCCTCGCGCAGCGAGCGCACCGGCGCCGGCGGGGCGATCGCGGCCATCGCCTCGAGGGCCCGCGCGACCTCGGGCGCCGCGAGCCGGAAGTAGCGGTGACGGCCGTGGCGCTGGGCGGTCACCAGCCCGCCGTCGACGAGCTTGGCGAGGTGGACGCTCGCCGTGGAGGGAGCCACGCCGGCCTCGGCGGCGAGCACACTGGCGGGCAGCTCGCGCCCGTCGGCCAGCGCGCGCAGCACCCGCGCGCGGCCGGGATCGCCGATCAGAGCGCCCACGCGCGCGAGGTCGGTATCGCCGGACATGACGTCACGGTAGCGGCGCGACGCTTCGTCCCGAGACGAAGCGTTTGCGACCTACCGTCGGAGCATGCCCAAACGCACGCTCACCCTCGTCGTGATGTGCGTCGGGATGTTCCTCGTCCTGCTCGACGTCACGATCGTCAACGTCGCCCTACCGCGCATCCATGCCGATCTCGGCGCCAGCGTGGCGAGCCTGCAGTGGATCGTCGACGGCTACGGCCTCGCGCTCGCCGCGCTGATGCTCCCGTTCGGCGACCTCGGCGACCGCTGCGGCCACAAGCGCGTCGTGCTGGCCGGGCTCGCGGTCTTCGGGACGGGCTCGCTCGGCGCCGGCCTCGCCCCCGGTCCGCACACGCTGGTCGCCGCGCGCGTCGTGCAGGGCACCGGCGCCGCGCTGCTGCTGCCCGGCACGCTCGCCGTCGTCTCGCGCGCGTACGAACAGCCCGCCGAGCGCGCCCGCGCGATCGGCATCTGGGCCGCGATCTCGGCCACGGCCCTGCCCGCCGGCGTCATCGGCGGCGGCGCGCTGGTCGAAGGTCCCGGATGGCGGTGGGCGTTCCTGGTCAACCTGCCGATCGTCGCCGTCGCCTTCGCGGTCGCGCTGGTGGTCGTGCGCGAGACGCGCGCGCCGTCCGGGCGCGCCCCCGACCCGGCCGGCACCGCGCTGACCGCCTCCCTCCTGGCCACGACGACCTACGCGATCATCGAGACCTCGGCCATCGCGGGCGCCGCTGCGGTGGCCCTCCTCGTCGCGCTCGTGGCGGTCGAGCGCCGCGTCGCCGAGCCGATGCTGCCGCCCGCGCTCTTCCACCGGCGCGCGTTCACGGCCGCGACCGCCGTCGCGGGCACGATGAACCTGTGCTCGAACGGGACCCTGTTCGTGCTGACCCTCTACCTGCAAGACGTCCAGCACCGCTCGCCGCTGGGCGCAGCGCTCGTGTGCCTGCCCGCCTTCGCGATGCTGTCGCTCGTCGGGCCGACCGCCGGCCGCGCGGTCGCGCGCTTCGGGCCGCCCGCGCCGCTGGCGGTCGGGCTGACGTGCGCGGGCTGCGGACTGGCGCTGCTGGCCGCCGGGCCGTCGCTGCCCGCCTTCGTCCTATGGGGCGGCGGCCTGGGGCTCATGACGCCGGCGATCGTCGCCGCGGCGATGGGCGCGGTCGAGCCCGAGCGCGCCGGTCTGGCGGCAGCGGTCAACAACACCGCGCGCCAGGCGGGGACCGCGATCGGCATCGCGGTGGCCGGCGCGCTTGCCGGAAGCCCGCCGGGCAGCGGGCTGCGGGCCGTGGCGCTTGGTGCCGGCGCGATCTACCTGGTTGCGGCGGTCGCGGCGGCATGGGGATCGCGACTCCTGCACCGCACCATCCGGCCGCTGGTTTGGGTCTCACGCAGGCGCAGCGGCGCCGCGAGGCAATGAGGGGGTCGAGCGCGTCTGCTCGCGGCCGTCCGCAGCCGCTGTGGTGACTACGTGGGCTCCTGGCCCCATAAGTCACCACGGTTGACCGCCGGCGTACGGACTGCTCTCCCTCGAAACCCTCGGCCGCGCGGCGGCGCAAGCGGGTGCGGCAGCAGCGCGGCTGCCTAGCGGCCGCGCAAGCGCGCGACGAGGCGGCGCAGCCCCGACCGCGGCGCGGACTCCACGCGCAGGCGCTGCGCCGCGCGTCCGAGGTCGAGAATCAGCCCATCGGGCGTGACGATGGCGGCCTCGGCCGGATGCAGGCGGTCGCGGGCGGCGGTGAGCGCCTCGAGCTCGGCGCGCCGCGCCACCTGCGCCTCGGCCTCGGCGGTCACGGCGCGGTCGCGCGCGGCACGCAGGGTCTCGAGCTCGGCGCGCAGCGCGCCCTCCGCCTTCGCGGCGCGATCGCGCTCGGCGGCCAGCGCGGCCTCGATCTCCTCGACGCGCCGGCGCTCGACCTCGAGCGCGGCCTCGGCCTGCGCGCGGGCGACAGCGTGGCGCTCGACCTCCTCGCGCGCGGCGCGGGCGGTGGCGGCCAGCTCGCCGGCGAGGCGCGCGAGCGTGGCGTCGCGCGCGTCGCGCGCGTCGGCGCGCACGCGCAGCTCCTCGACCTGGCCGCGCAGCGCGGCGACCGCCGACAGCGCCTCGGTCTCGGCGGCCAGGCGGCCGGCGAGCTCCTCGCGGATGTTCAGCGCGTCGGCCTGAGCGTCGCGGGCCGCGTCGCGCGCGGCGTCGCGCTCGGCCACGACCGCATCGAGTTGCGTGCGCACCGAATCGAGCTCGGACTCGGCATCGAGGAGCTTGCGGGCGGCGTGGCGGGGCCGCAGGTCGACGACGCGCGCCTCGTGGTCCTCGGGCGGGAGGGCGTGCTCCATCGGAACGGGACGCTAGCCCCGCCGCCGGACGACTCAGGCGCGCCGGCGCTCAGGTGGTCGCGCTGCGTGCGGCCCCGGCAGCGGCGACGGCGGCAGCCACGGCGCTACCGACCACGATCTTGCGCGACGGCAGCTTGCGCCCGGCGTACCACTTGGCGCCCTTCCAGACCGCGAATCCAAGTGCCTTGTAGAACATCAGTACGGCTCTACCCGTCGTCGCGCGTACGCAACCGGTGGGCCATCCGCGACTGCAGCGACCACAGCTCGATGAAACCGGGCGACGCCTGCTGGCTGAACAGGCCGCCGCTGGTCTCGAAGGTGGCCAGCGCGGGGTCGTAGACCGCGTTCGGAGACGAACGCGTGACGACGCGCGCGCTGCCCTTGTAGAGCTTCATACCGATGGTGCCCGTCACCTGGGCGTTGACCGACTCCATGTAGGCGTCGAGGTCCGTGCGCAGCGGCTCCCACCACAGCCCCGCGTACACCAGATACGCCCACTTGCGATCGAGCTCGCCCTTGAACTGGTTCTGGTGAATCGTGCCCACCAGCCGCTCGAGCTCGGCGTGCGCGGGCAGCAGGATCGCGGCGGCCGGGACCTCGTAGATGTCGCGCACCTTCAGCCCGACGATGCGGTCCTCGATGTGGTCGACGATGCCCACGCCGTGGCGCATCCCGAGCTCGGCGGCGCGTTCGAGCAGGTCGACGATCCCCAGCCGCTCGCCGTTGAGCGCGACGGGCACGCCGCGCTCGAACTCGATGTTCACCAGCTCGGCCTCGTCGGGCGCCTCCTCGGGGCGCGTGACGAGCTGGAAGACGTCGTCGTCGGGCGCGTGGTCGAGCTCCTCGATCCACCGGCCCTCCGACGAGCGCCCCCACAGGTTGTCGTCGATCGAGTAGGGCGTGTGCTCGGCGCCGCCCTTGATCGGGATGCCGTGCTGGCGCGCGTAGGCGATCTCCTCCTCGCGCCCCATCTGCCAGCCGCGGACGGGCGCGATGACCTTCAGCTCGGGCGCGAGCGTGGCGATCGTCGCCTCGATGCGCACCTGGTCGTTGCCCTTGCCGGTGCAGCCGTGGGCGATCGTGTCGCAGTCGTGCCTGCGCGCGTACTCGACGGCGAGCTTGGCGATCAGCGGGCGCCCGAGCGCGGTGAAGAGCGGATAGGCCAGGCCGTAGATCGCGTTCGCCTTGATCGCCGGCACGACGAAGTCGCGCGCGAACTCCTCGCGCGCGTCGACGACCTCGGCGGCGATCGCCCCGAGCTGGATGGCCTTGCCCTGGACGACGTCGTAGTCCTCGCCCGGCTGGCCGAGGTTGATCGTCAGGGCGACGACCTCGGCGTCGTACTCGTCCTGGATCCACTTGAGCATCACGCTCGTGTCCAGGCCGCCGGAGTACAGCAGCAGCACGCGCCCTACCTCGCCGGGCTCGGCGAGGTAGGAGGCGGTGCGGGTGTGCGGCGTGCGGGTCTGCTCGGCCATGGGGCGGCGGAATCTACCGCCGCAGCCTCACGCGGCGGAGCGCAGCCACTCCTCGAACGTCGGGCCGGCCAGGGTGGCGTCCGGGCCGGGGAGCAGCCCGCCGCTCTCGTACGCCCCATCCGGTGCGCTCACGGCCTCGATCCGCGCCGGGGTGCCGCGCTGCGCCGCGAGCAGCTTCGCGCTCTCCACGAGGCTCTCCTCGCGCGGACCGGCGATCTCGGTGATCGTGGGCCCGTCGCCCGGGCCCGTTGCCAGGTCGAGGAGCGCCTGCGCAACGGCCCTGGAGGCCACCAGCTGCGTGCGCATCCTCGGCACGTAGGCAACGTCGCCCTGCACGCCCCAGTCGGTGAGCTGGGCGACGAACTCGTGGAACTGCGTGGCGCGCAGGATGAGCGCCGGGATCGGGCCTGCCAGCATGGCCCGCTCGTGGGCGACCTTGGCGACGCCGTAGCCGCTGTCGAAGCGGTCGGTCCCGACGATCGAGGCCACGACGATCCGCTTGACGCCCGCCTGCACGCCGGCCTCTTGGAGGTTGCGGGTCGCGGTGAGGAAGAACTCCGTGGCCGGCTGCTCCTCGGGCGAGGGGCCGGTGGCGACATCGATGATGGTGTCAACGCCGGCGAGGGCCTCGGCGAGGCCCTCGCCGGTGATGATGTCAACGCCCTGCGAGCGCGAGATCGGGACGACCTCGTGCCCGGCCTGCTGGGCCAGATCGACGACGTGGCGCCCGGCGCGGCCGGTCGCGCCTACAACTGCGATTCTCATGATCGGTCTCCTTGTCACATCGGGTTGGTGTTGGGGGTCACCTCCTTGACACGCGGCGACGAAGGGATGTGACCGATGGACGAGAACGAGTGGTTGGCCGAGCGCTTCGAGGAGCACCGGACCCATCTGCGAGCGGTCGCCTACCGGATGCTCGGCTCGGTCAGCGAGGCCGACGACGCCGTCCAGGAGGCCTGGCTGCGGCTCAGCCGAAGCGACGCGAACGCGATCGAGAACCTGGGCGGTTGGCTGACGACCGTCGTCGCGCGCGTCTCTCTCAACGTCCTGCGCGCGCGCCGGACGCGGCGTGAGGAGTCGTTCGAGGTTCACCTACCCGAGCCGATCGTCAGCCGCGCGGATGGCGTCGACCCCGAGCACGAGGCGCTGCTGGCCGACTCGGTCGGGCTCGCGCTGCTCGTCGTCCTCGAGACGCTGACGCCGGCCGAGCGGCTGTCCTTCGTGCTGCACGACATGTTCGCCGTGCCGTTCGACGAGATCGGCCCGATGGTGGGGCGCTCGCCGACCGCCGCGCGCCAGCTTGCGAGCCGGGCCCGCCGCCGCGTGCAGGGCGCAACGCCCCCCACCCCGGACCTCGCCCGTCAGCGCGAGGTCGTCGACGCCTTCTTCGCCGCCGCCCGCGCGGGCGACTTCGACGCGCTCGTCGCCGTGCTGCACCCCGACGTGGTGGCGCGCTCCGACGGCGGCACCGCGCGGCCGGAGGCGACCGCGGTCGTCCACGGCGCCGAGAAGGTGGCCCGGCGCGCTGCGGGCTTCGCGCGCATGGCGCCGTACGTGCGCCCGGCGCTGGTCAACGGCACCGCGGGTGTCGTCGTCGTCCCGCCGGACGGGTTGTTCGCGGTCATGGGCTTCACGGTCGCCGAGGGCAGGATCGTCGAGATCGACTCGCTCACCGATCCCGACCGCCTCAGCCAGATCGACCTGACCTTCCTGGACTGAAGTCAGCGCGGCGCGCGCCGAAGCAGCCGCGCCAGCAGGCCCGGCCGCCGCGGCTGCACCTCCTCGCGCAGCGGCAGGCGCCCCGCCTGCCGCGCGCGCATCACGCACGCGGTGTGCGCGTGGCGCCGGCGTGACGGATTGCCTTCGGGGACGACGAGCATGTGCTCGGAGAGCGCCGGCAGGCGCCGACCGCAGAGCGGGCAGCGGTAGGTCGCCGGCTTGGTGCTGCCCGCCGGCCGGATCGCGTACCAGCGCGCGGCGCGGAAGTCGTCCACACCGCGAGGTGTAGCGCGTCAGTCCGTCGTGACCGCGATCGTGTCCGGCGCCAGTCCCGAGGTGTCGACCGTGTCCGCGCCGCCCAGGGTGGCGATGGCGAGGCTGTCGAGGGCGCCCTCGGCGTGCGTGATGCCCACTGTCGCGGCGAGGCCGGAGACGGTCACCGCGCCGTTGGCGCCGGCGACCGCGATCGTGTCGTCGCCGTCGGTGCCGGTGGCCAGGACGCGGTCGGCCTGACCGTCGCCGCCCGGGCTGCCGAGCGCCGGCTCGAGGTTGACGTTGACCTGCTCGGCGGAGGTGCGACGCAGGTCCCCGACGGCGACCGTATCGGCGCCGCCGAACACGACCGGGTTGATCTCCTCGACGCGATCGAGGTCCATGGTGACGTCGTCGACGTCGCGGGTCAGGCCCAGGCTGCGGCCGTACGCGGCCAGGTCGAGCGTCTCGGCGTCGTTTGAGCCGAAGAAGAAGAGGACGTCGTGGCCTCCCTGTCCGTCGACCTTGTCGTTGCCGTCGCCGGCCCTCCAGATGAAGCGATCGCTGTCCGCGCCGAGCAGCGCCACGTCGTCGCCCTTGCGCCCTTCGACGTCGTCGAAGTCGGGGCCGCCGAGGAGCGTCTCGTCGCCGTCGCCGCCGACGAGCACGTCGGTGCCGGTGCCGCCGTCGAGCGTGACGTCCATCGCGCCCCGCGGCAGGCTCGACGAGCTCAGGAGGTCGTCGCCCCCGCGGCCGTTGACCGTGAGCCGGTCGGTGGGATCGGCGTTCTCGATCGTGACGAACGTCGGCACGCCGATCACCGCTACCCCGGCGAAGGCGAGGATGCTCGGCTGGTCGTCGCCCGCGGTGCCGTCGAGAACGACGCGGTCGAGGAGTCCGTCGCCGCCGAGGTCGGCGTGGGCGTCCTGGAGCTCGGTCCCCGTCAGATCGCCGACGGTCAGCCTGTCGGCGCCGCCCAGCGGGTCGGCCTCGAAGCTCTCGACGCCGCCGAAGGTCACCGACGCGTCGCCGCCGACCCGGACTCGCGTGCTCTTGGCCGACAGCTCGAAGCGGTCGTCCGCGCTCGAGCCCTCGACCGTGAGGTAGTCGACTCCGCGACCGCCCTCGACCGTCGTCGGCACCTCGCGGGCGAAGGCGAGGCGCAGGGTGTCGTCGCCCGCGCCGGTCTGCACGCGGATGGCGTCGAACGTCGTGCGCTTGACCACGACGTCGGCCGTCCCGTCGTCGCCGAGGTCGATCTCGACGGCCTTCGGATCGGACGGCCGCACGCGCAGAGCGAGGCGGTCGTCGCCGTCGCCGCCGTTGACGACGAGCGTGCGGTGGTCGTTGGTGACCAGCGGGGCGGCGGCGGCGTGCCCGGCGGTCAGCGCCAGCGCGGTGCGCCCCTGCGGGCGGCTGTGGTCGAGCGGGACCTTCGCAGTGGCGCACTCAAAGCCGCCGTCGCAGGCCTGCCAGTCGAGGTTCGGGGCGGGCGCGGCCTGGGCCGCGCCCGCCCCTGGCGCGCCGGCCAGGGCATACGCGCTGACGATCAGCGCGACCAGGCGCGCAAGTGAAGCTGGCATCGCAGGCTCCTAGCCGACGAACTCGCGCTGGCCGAAGCGGACGGTGGCGGCGTCGACGTTGCCGCCGATCGAGCCGGCGAAGCGCTTGGCCAGGTCGAGGTCCTCGAGGGAGGCGATGAGCACCAGGCGCCCGTCGAGCGTCACCGAGCCGCCGAAGAGCCGCTCGCGCGCCTCCTGGTCGGTCAGCAGCCCGTCGCGCAGAGCCTGGGCGTCGACGCCCGGCACCTCCAGCTCGACCCCGTCGACCGGATCCCACGGCCGCTCGGGGTAGTCGAAGGTCAGCACCGACTCCTGGCCGAAGCGCACGCGGACGCGCTCGGCGATGTCGTGCAGCTCGCCGACGCTGACGCGGTCGACGTCGAACTCGCGCGAGCGCTCGAAGGTGGTGGTCTGCAGGTCCGAGGAGAAGAAGACGCCGTCGAGAAGCTGCGAGCCGCGGGGCTTGCCGCCGCCGCGCTCGATGATGCGGTCGACCTTGCGCTCGAAGCCGAGCAGCGGGTCGTGGAGCTGGGGATCGGCCGGGTCGGTGATGACCCTGGTGTTGTTGGTCGCGAAGACCTCGGCGTCGGGCAGCGCGCCGCCGTGCGCGAGGGCGCTCGAGGCGGTGGCGCCGGCGAGGGCGGCGACGAGGGCGACCAGCGTGAAGACTCTTGGCATCCGGTCGTTGTACGGACGCCATGTGCGGCCGACATCGGCAACGGCTGCCCAACTTTGCCGTTGGGCTACCTACTCGGTGTAGGCGAAGGCCGACCGCACCGTGGCCGCGAGGCGCTCGGCGGCCGTTTCGAGCTCGGCCTCGTTCAGGTGGCTGAACGACAGCCGCATCGTGTTGTGACCGAGGTCGCCGACGTGGAACGGCGGGCCGGGCACGTAGGCCACGCCGGCTGCCGTGGCGGCCGGGCGCATGGCGATCGTGTCGAGCTCCTCCGGCAGCGTGACCCAGGTCAGAAAGCCGCCGGTCGGCTCGGTCCAGCCGACCGCGTCGGGCATGTGGCGCGCCAGCGCGGCCGACAGCGCCGCCCAGTGCGAGGCGTAGAGCGCCTGCGCCGCCGGGAGATGGCGCTCGAAGCCGCCGTTGCGGCCGTATTCCTCGACCAGCCGCTGTCCGAAGCCGCCCGCGCACTGGTCGCTGGTCTGCTTGGCGGCGGTCAGCTCGGCCACCACCTCCGAGGGGCCGGTCGCCCAGCCGAGCCGCACGCCCGGGAAGAAGCTCTTGGAGAACGTCCCCGCCTGCAGCACCAGGTCGGGCGCGAGCGACCACAGCGTCGGCAGCGACGTGCCGTCGAAGGTCAGCTCGCGGTAGGCCACGTCTTCGAAGATCAGGACGCCGTACCGGCGACATAGCTCGACCAGCTCGCGGCGTCGTGGCAGCGGCAGCGTCCGTCCGGTCGGGTTCTGGTACTCCGGGATCGTGTAGACGAACTTCGGGCGCAGGCCGCCGGCAAGGCGCTCCTCGAGCGCGTCGACGCGCAGCCCGTCGTCGTCCATTGCTATCGCGACAAGATCGGCCTCGGCGGCGGCGAAGGCCATCAGCGCGCCCAGGTAGCTCGGCGCCTCGACGACGATCGCGTCACCCGGATCGATCAGCGCCTGGCACATCAGCGCGAGGCATTCCATCCCGCCGCTGGTGACCATCAGCTCGGCGCGCTCGGGGCGCCGGCCCTGCAATCGCTCCTGACGCTCCATCAGGTACTCGCGCACGCTCGGGATCCCCTCGCACGGCGTGTACTGCAGCGCCACGGCGGCGTCGTCGCGCACGAGCCGCGCCGCGATCTCGTCGAGCTCGTCGGTGGGGAACGTCGCCGGGTTCGGAAAGCCCCCGGTCATCGACAGCACCCCGGGCGGGCTGCCGGCGAGGATCGTCGTCAGCTCGTCGCCGCCGCGCAGGCGGGCGCGACGGGCGAACGCTCCGCTGAAGTCAGGCATCGACGCGAAAGGCCAGCGCGCTGGCCTCGCCGCGGTCGAGCGCCGCGACGTGCTCGTCGTGGTTGGTCAGGTCGTGCAGCGCCTCGCCGCGAGCCTGCGCGGCGAGGATCGCGCGCTCGCTGCGCCCGATCAGCTCCGCGGTCTCCAGCGCGGCCGCGATGCGCTCGGCCGCGGCGATGAGCAGCCCGTCGTCGTCGCCGAACACGATGTCGCCCGGCGACACCTCGACGCCGCCGCAGTCGATCGTCGCGCCGAAGGCGGCCCGCGACACGACCGTGCCCGACCGTGGCGTCGTGCCGCGCGCGAACACCGGCAGCCCGATGGCGCGCAGGCCGCGCAGGTCGCGGCAGAGCCCGTCGGCGACGATCCCCGCCAGCCCGCGGCGCTGGGCCTCGGTCGCGAACAGCTCGCCAAAGACGGCGCGGGATCCCCCATTCGTCGCGATCACGAGCACGTCGCCCGGTGCCGCCTCGGCGATCGCGCTCATCACCGGCAGGTGATCGTCCTCGGCGACGACGGTGAACGCCGGCCCGGCCATACGCACGTCCGGGATCATCGCCCGGACCGCCGGATCGACGACCGGCAGTGTCTTGTCGGCATCCGAGAGCGCCGAAACGTCCACTTCCAGCAGTCGCTCGATCAGGTCCACGGGCGCAGCCTGCCATACCCACGGCCACCGTTGTCCGCGTGGCTACATCGCATGTCCGGCGGGAACCCTTAAACTGCTGTAAGGCTCCCGAGTATGGAGAGGGGGTGATCGGATGCGAAACAACCGTGGACGGCTGACCGAGCCGTTGGTGCGCGAGAACGGCGCGCTTCGCCCAGCCAGCTGGGACGAGGCGCTCGACGTCGCCGCCGCCGGCCTGGACCGTGCGAGGACGCAGGACGCGACGCGCTCCTTCGGCATGTTCAGCTGCTCCAAGGCATCGAACGAGGTGAACTTCCTGGCTCAGAAGTTCGTCCGCTCGGTGATGGGGTCGAACAACATCGACTCGTGCAACCGCACTTGACACGCTCCCAGCGTCGTCGGT
>DATBKW010000425.1:0-2437 GCA_036555665.1 Solirubrobacteraceae bacterium
GGTCTGGCCGGGCATCACCACCGTGGTGGAAAGCGGCTCGCGGATGATCGCGGGGCCACGAACGGCAGCGCCGAGGCCGAGCGCCTCACGCTGGTAGGCGGCGGCGTGCAGCGGCTCGGCCTCGAGGTGGCGCAGCTCGACCGTGCCGATGGGCTGCGGGTCGGGCGCCGTCGCGACCGCGCCGTACTCGAGCTTGTCGGCGCCGACGACGAGCTCGACGCGATAGGTCACGCCCTGGACGGGCACGTACGGGAAGCGGTTGCCGTAGCGGCGCTCGTAGGCGTCATGGAAGGCCTCGATCAGCGCCGGCATGGTCTCGGCGGTGACCGGCCCGTCGCCGACCTCGACGAAGGGCGTCTCCCAGCTCTGGCCCAGCAGCCGCCCATCCAGGCTGCGCCGCACGGTGACGCCGCCGTCGACGGCCGCGACCCTCTGGCGCAGCGCGTCCTCCATCTCGCGGTAGCCCGCCTCGACCTGGTCGGCGGTCTCCGGCGACAGCAGGACGTACGCGCTGCGGCTCTCGTAGTGCACGAGGTCGGTGCTGAGCAGGCCCATCGCCGAGAACAGCCCGGGGTGCGGCGGCACGATGACGCGCGCCACGTGCAGCAATTCGAGCGCCGCGGGCAGCAGCATCGGCCCGGCCGCGCCGTAGGCGACCAGGCTGAAGTCGCGCGGGTCGACGCCGTGGCGGACGGCGACGTTCATGACCTCCTCGGCGATGTTGGCCACCGCGATCCCGTAGGCGAAGGCGACGCGCTGCTCGAAGCCCAGCGGCGTGTCGAGCGTCTCGAAGGCGCGGCGCGACCGCTCGGGGTCGAGCGCCATCTCGCCGCCGGCGAAGCCCGCCGGATCGAGGATGCCCATGAGCAGGCAGGCGTCGGTCAACGTCGGCTGCGTGCCGCCGCGCCCGTAGCACGCCGGCCCCGGGTCGGCGCCCGCGCTCTCGGGCCCGACGCGGATGTCGCCCGATGGCGAGATCGACACGATGCTGCCGCCGCCGGCGCCGACACTCGAGACCTCGGTCGACAGCGCGTTGATGACGACGTCGTGCTCGATCTCGAAGGTGTTGTTGACGAAAGGGGCGCCGTCGACGACCAGCGAGACGTCGGTCGAGGTCCCTCCGACGTCGGCACAGAGCAGGTTCCCGCTGCCGAGCGCCGCGCCCAGGCGCGTGCTGGAGATCGTGCCCGCGGCCGGCCCCGCGAAGACGATGCGGAAGGGCTTGTCGAGCGCGTCGCGCCAGGGCAGCAGGGTCGCCGCACAGTCGGCGAAGTTCAGGTCGCCGTCGAAGCCCAGCGCGCGCAGCTGCTCGTCGAGCGCCGCCGAGTAGCGCCCGAAGATGAGCTTCATGAACACGTCGACCACGGTGGTCGAGGCGCGCGCGTACTCCTTGGCCAGCGGCGAGGTCTCCGAGGAGATCGACACCGCGAGGTCGTCGCCGAGCTCCTCGTGGACGAGCTCGCGCAAACGCCGCTCGTGCGCCGCGTCGACGTAGGCGTTGAGCAGGCAGATGGCCACGCCCTGCACCTCGCAGCGCTCGAGGACCGCGAGCTGGCGGCGCGCCTGGTCCTCGTCGAGAGCGCGCAGCTCGCTGCCGTCGGCCAGCGTGCGCTCGACGATCCCGCGCCGCAGGTAGCGCGGCACCAGTGGGCGCGCCGCGTCGCCGAACGGGCGCCGCCACGACGGGTCGGTCTGGCCGTCGAGCGGCCGGCGCAGCGTGCCGCGGTCGAGGATGTCGCGATGGCCCTCGGTCGTCAGGAACGCGACCTTCGGCAGGTGCCGCGTGATCACCGCGTTGAGCCCCATCGTGCTGGCGTGGTTGAACACCGCGCTGCCCTCGACCCCGACGCGGCGTGCGCCCTCGACGACGGCGGCGGCGGGCTCGGCCGGGTCGCTGGGCACCTTGGTCACCGACAGCCGCCCGTCGCGCACGGCGACGACGTCGGTAAACGTGCCCCCCACGTCGACGCCGATCATCGGATGCTCAGGCCCAGCGGCGTCAGCGATCCCAGGCGCGGCGCGCGCTCGCGCTTGGCCGATGTCAGGCACTCCTGGCACTTGACAACGTCCCACAGACCGCCCTCGCCGAGGACGCGATAGGCGGCCAGCGCCTGCGCCCCGCACGACGGGCAGGCGCCCTCGACCGGCTCACGCTCGACCGTCAGGTGCGTCTCCTGGGGCCGCGGGAAGGTGTGCACTATTCGGCTCCTCCGTTGGGCACGATCACGCCGGTCAGGTCGCGCTTCTCGGCCGAGGCCGCCAGCGCGTCGTTGATCTCGTCAAGGCCGTAGCGCGCGGTGATGATCGCCGTGGCGTCGAGCCGGCCGTCCTCGAGCATCGAGACGAACAGCGGCAGGTCGCGGCGCATGCGCACGTTGCCGTTCTGGCAGCTGAACAGGCGCCGGCCCTGGAGCGCGAGCGCCATCTGCGGGTAGGT
>DATBKW010000426.1:0-4932 GCA_036555665.1 Solirubrobacteraceae bacterium
TGCAGAAGCCGCAGCGCCGCGTGCAGGTGTCGCCGAGGATCATGAACGTGGCGGTGCCGCGCTCCCAGCACTCGCCGATGTTCGGGCAGGCCGCCTCCTGGCAGACCGTGTGCAGGTTCTCGGCCTCGATCCGCGCGCGCAGCTCGCGGTAGCGCGCGCTGCCGGGCGCCGGGACCTTGAACCACCGCGGCTTGCGCTCGCGCAGCGGCCGGACCTCGCTGCCGAGCACCTTCAGGACGTCCATGCCGCCCGGATTCGCCCTCGATCGCGTGCTGTGCTCGCGCTCGCTCACGGCCTCGGACGATACAACTCGAACCCGTGCTCCCGGCCGCCACACCACCACCGCCGCCCATCGTGCGCCATTACATCCCGTATCCGGCGAGGCGCAAGCGCGAGATGCGCGCCTACGCGCGCCGCCATTACGGCATCGACAGCTACCGCCTGACCGACCCGAAGGTGATCGTCGAGCACGTGGCCGTCGCGGGCTCGACGAGCTCGGTGTTCGCCACCTTCGCGCCCGATGTGCCCGACGTCGAGCTGCACGAGCTCCCGGGCGTGTGCTCGCACTTCGTCGTCGGCGCCGACGGCACGATCGTGCAGATGGTGCCGCTGTCGCTCATGTGCCGGCACACGGTGGGCCTGAACTACACGGCGATCGGCATCGAGCACGTCGGCTTCCGCGACGCCGACGTGCTCGGCAACCCGCGCGAGCTGCGCGCCTCGCTGCGCCTCACGCGCTGGCTGCGCTGCCGCTTCGGGATCGCGGTGCGCAACGTCATCGGCCACAACGAGTCGCTGACCTCGCCCTACCACCGCGAGCGCGTCGCGTCGCTGCGCCGCCAGACCCACGGTGACTGGGTCCACGCGTCGATGGTCCGCTACCGGGCGCGGCTGCGGGCGCTGTCCTGTCCGACGTAGGCTGCGGGCATGGAAGAGGGCATCGCGCGCACCCGCCTGAATCCCGATGTCGGCGAGCGCTTCCTGTCGCTGCGCCGCGAGCTCGGGGTCACGGCGTTCGGGATGAACCAGATCGTGCTCGAGCCGCGCCAGCGCGGACGCATCCACCGCCACGCGCACCAGGAGGAGGTCTACCTCGTCCTGCAGGGGACGCTGACGCTGCTGGTCGAGGGCGATGAGCACGTGCTCGAGCGCGGCGAGCTCGCGCGCGTGGCGCCCACGGTGCGCCGCCAGCTCGTCAACCGCGGGCCGGACCGGCTGGTCCTGCTCGCCCTCGGCGGCGCCAAGGAACACGAGGGCCGCGACGGCGAGGCATGGGCCGATTGGGACAGTCCGACGAGCGGCCCGCCGCAGGAGATCCCGCTGCCCGAGGACCTGCCGGGCTGAGCGACGGTGGATGCGGGTCAGCCGAGCAGAACGGCCCTGGCCACCGCGGCCGCGCGAGCGGCCCACCTGATCGTCGACCAGCCTCCCTGGATCTTCGAGGACGGCGTCGCGGCCCTGTTGCTGGGCGAGCTCGCCGAGGAGCATCTGGCGCCGCACCGCGACGCGGGCAGTGGCCACGTCCTCGGTTCGATGCGCGTGGCGATGACGGCGCGCAGCCGTTACACCGAGGCCTGCCTGGCGGACGCGTGCGACCGCGGTGTCGACCAGTACGTCCTCTTGGGCGCCGGCCTTGACTCGTTTGCCTGCCGGTCGCCCCTGACCCGGCGGCTGCGGGTCTTCGAGGTCGACCATCCGGCGACGCAGGCGTGGAAGCGAGAACGCCTCGCGGCGGCTGGGATCCCGCTCCCGGACGAAGCCCGCCTCGTCGCGGTGGACTTCAGGACCGACTCGTTGCGCGACCGCCTGGCCGAAGCCGGCTTCGATCACTCCCAGCCGGCCTTCGTGAGCTGGCTGGGGGTCACGCAATATCTCCCCGGCGAGGCGATCGCGGCGACGCTCGACGTGATCGCGCGCCTGTGCCCGGGCACGGAGCTGGCGATGGAATACCTGGTGCCTGCCGAGCTGCGCGATGAGCCCGGGACCGCCCTGGCCGACTTCTACATCCCCCGCGCGGCCGGGCTCGGGGAGCCCTGGTTGTCGTTCCTGACGCCGGATGAGGTCGCTGCATTGCTCACGGCGCGCGACATGGTCGTCGTTGACGACGTCGGCCGCCGGGATCAGGTCGAGCCGTCGCTGTGGGAGCGGTCCGACGGGCTGTGCCCGCACGAGCTCGGTCGCGTCGTGCGAGCGGTCCTCAGGCCGGCACGGCCGCGGCGTTGATCGCCGCCTCCAGCCGCGCCGCGGAGACCAGCCGCTGGCGGCGGCCGAAGGCCTCGGCGAAGCGGAAGGCCATGCGCTTGCGGAAGCAGGGCATGTGCGCGCCCGTGCTCTGCAGCTCGCGCGCGACCGATGTCATCTGCACGTCGGGCAGGCCGCAGGCGACGACCCACTGAAACGGCCGCAGGTCGTTGTCGACGTTGACCGCGAAGCCGTGCGTGGTCACCTCGCGCGAGCGGTGCACGCCGATCGAGGCGAGCTTGCGCTCGCCGGCCCACACGCCGATGTACTCGCGCCCGTCGGCCGAGCCCGGCCGCGTCCCGTCGAGCCCCTCGTCGCGTAGCGCGGTGACGATCGCCTCCTCCATCGTGCGCACGTAGCCCATGAGGTCCGCCACCCGCATGATCGGATAGCCGACGAGCTGTCCGGGGCCGTGGTAGGTGAGCAGCCCGCCGCGATCGACGTCGACGATGTCGATCCCCTGGGCGCGATACCAGTCCTCGCCGAGCGCAAGCTCGCCCGGCTGCGAGCGGCGCCCGCGTGTGTAGACCGGCGGATGCTCGAGCAGCAGCAGCGTGTCGGGGATCGCGTCGGCCTGGCGGGCGGCGCGCACGCGCTCCTGCAGCGCCCATGCCTCGCGGTACTCCACCAGGCCCAGGTTGACGGTCCACAGCTCGCCTGCCATCACCCCATGATGGCACCATCGTCGTCATGCCCAACACGCTGGTCATCACCAAGGTCGGCCCCGGGGCGGATCGCATCCTCGACGCCTTCCAGGAGCGCACGAAGCTCGCCGCCCGCGATGGCGAGACCGCGCGGATCTTCACGCTGGAGGGCGCCGGGCACGACGTCGACGTCAAGGCGCAGCTCGACGCGGTCGACCCGGCATGGGCCGATCACGTCGAGGTGGCCACGCAGGTCTGACGAAAGAGAGCGCAATGAGCGAGGACCGTGAGCCCGACGTCGTCCTCGCGGACGTCTTCGCGGGCAACCGATACATGACGCTCGGCACCGCCGACGAGGACGGCCGGCCCTGGGTGACGCCCGTTTGGTACGCCCAGGAGGGCTACGGCGAGCTGTACTGGGTGTCCTCGCCGGAGACCCGGCACTCGCGCAACCTCGCGACGCGCCCGCAGCTCAGCATCGTCGTCTTCGACTCGCAGGTGGCCGTCGGCTCCGCCGCGGCCGTCTACATGGAGGCGGTCGGCGAAGAGCTGACGGGCGCCGAGCTCGAGCGCGGCATGGAGGTCTTCGCGCGCGAGGACGCGGCGCAGGGGCTGGCGCCCTGGACGCTCGCCGACGTCATGGCGCCGGCGAAGCACCGCCTCTACCGGGCCACCGTGACCGAGCACTGGGTGCTCGGCCCGGGCGACGAGCGGCTGCCGGTGCAGCGCGGGTAGAAGCCGCTGTCAGCTGAGCTGCCACAGCTCGACCCGATTGCCCTCGGGATCGGTGACCCAGCCGAATCGACCCACACCCTCCATGTCCTGCGTCTCCGGGGCCACGTCCGCGCCCTTGGCGCGCAGTTGCGCGAGCATCGCATCGAGGTCGCGGACACGGAAGTTGAGCATGGTCTGCTGGGCGCGGGAGCCGAAGTACCCGGTCTCGGACTCGAACGTCGCGAACACCGTCATCCCGGCTTCCTGATGCCAGAGGCCGTTCTCATCGGCGTCCAGGCCCAGGCAATCGCGATACCACGCACCGAGGGCCACCGGGTCGGCGGCCCGCATGAAGTATCCGCCGATCCCCAGCACACGTTCCATGTCGCGTGTGTGAACGCTCCTACAGGCTCTCGACCCGGCGCTTGACCGCGGCGAGGAACTGCGCGGCCAGGGCGCCGTCGAGCGCGCGGTGGTCCCACGACAGGCCGAGCACGGTGATCGGGCGGATGGCGATGGAATCGTTGCCGTCGGCGTCGGTGACGACGACCGGGCGCTTGACCACCGCCTCGATGTCGAGGATCGCGACCTGCGGCTGGTTGATGACCGGCGTGGCCATGATCGAGCCGTACTGGCCGGGGTTGGTGATCGTGAAGGTGCCGTCCTGGACGTCGTCGGGCCGCAGCGCGCGCGAGCGCGCCGCGCCGGCGAACTCCCTGATGCGCTTGGCCAGGCCCTCGGCCGACAGGTCCTGGGCCTGGCGGATCACCGGGACGATGAGTCCGTCGTCGCCCAGCGAGACGGCGATACCGAGGTTGACGTCGGTGTGGACGGTGTGCTGATCGCCCTGCAGCCACGCGTTCAAGGCCGGGAACTCGCGCAGCGCATCGATCGTCGCCCGCGCCACGAACGGCAGCGCCGTCAGCCCAACCTCGCTCCGCGCGCGCTCCACGCGCGACATGTCGACCTCGATCCACGTGGTGCACGTCGCCGCGGTGTCGAGGGAGCGCTTCATGTGCTCGCCGACGGTCTGGCGCATGCGCGACAGCGGGGCGGCGGCCGGCGCCTGGTAGGCACCGGCCGGCGCCGGCGCTGCGGCCGGCGCGGGGGCCGGCTTCGGCGCAGCGGGCTCCGGCTTGTAGGGCGACTCGATGTGCAGCGGCGGCTCTTCGGCGGCGGCACCGCCGGACTCGATGAACGCGAGCACGTCCTGCTTGCGCACGCGCCCGCCGCGGCCGGTGCCCTGCACCTGCTCGAGGTCGACGCCGTGCTCGGCGGCGATGCGCTGCACGACCGGGGAGTAGCGCTTGGCGCCGCGCTGCTGCGGCGCGGG
>DATBKW010000427.1:0-14250 GCA_036555665.1 Solirubrobacteraceae bacterium
GAGGTCCTCAGCCGCCATCTCATCGAGCCCGAAAAGACCTACTGGCGCAACCAAAACAAAGAGCCCGGCCGATGGCCGGGCTCCTCAGAAGCGGGACCTATGTCTCGACTCATCTGAGACCCATGTCCCGACTCATCACAAAGTGGAGCTAGGGGGACTCGAACCCCCGACCTCCTGGGTGCGATCCAGGCGCTCTCCCAACTGAGCTATAGCCCCGGGTGGGCAGCCAAGTGTAGCCCGCGCTCCGGTGGCGAGCCGTTTCGTAGATCGGCCCGCCGTTGGCGCGGCTATCGTCCTGCGGCGAAGGGCATGAGCTTCCGCAACCGGCTGACGCTGTTCTTCGTCCTCATCGTGGTCGTCCCGATGGTGGCGGTTGCGTTCGTCCTCTTCCGGCTCATCGCCGACAACGAGAGCGGGAAGGCGGATGCGCGCCTGGCGGCCAACACGGGATCCGCCGCCCACCTCGCCGACGAGGCGAAGAACCAGGCCGATCGCGCCGCACGGGCGATCGCCGCAGATTCGCAGCTCGCCCAAGCCCTGCGCGCCGGCGACGACGCCGCACTGCAGGCGCGCACACGCGAGCTGCTAGCCCAGAAGCGCGTCAAGCGCATCGCCATCTCGCGCGGGGGCCGGCCCATCGTCGACGTGGGCATCCCGAACGCGATCTTCCCGGCCACGCGCAAGCTGCTCAGCGGGTCGCGATCGTTCGGCGATCTGCAGGTCTCGGTGCAGGCGCCGACCGACTACACCGACCTCATCCGGCGGGTCACGACAGGCCAGGCGGTGGTCCAGAAGGTCGGCGGGCCCATCCTGGCCTCCTCGATCCCGGGCGTCGATGCCGCTGATGTGCCCGCCGGCCGCGGCGAAGTCGAGGTGGGCGACAGGACGTACGACGCCGCGACCTTCCGGCGCAACGACTTCTTCGGCGCCAAGACCAAGGTTGCGGTCCTGGCCTCCAAGGCCAAGGAGTCCGATGCCGTCAAGAAGGGGCGCCTGCTGGCCGCCGGCACGCTGATCGGCTTCTTCATCCTCGCCTTCACCTTCGCCCTGCTCGTGTCGCGCTCGCTGCAGCGCCAGATCGAGTCGTTCCTGCAGGCCGCGCGACGCCTGGGATCGGGCGACTTCACGACCGAGGTGCCGACCACCGGCCACGACGAGTTCGCCGCGCTGGGCGAGGAGTTCAACAAGATGTCGCGCCAGCTCGCCGAGCGTCTGGAGGAGCTCAACCAGGAGCGCGCGCGCCTGCAGGAGGCGATGCGGCGCATCGGCCAGACCTTCGCCTCGAACCTCGATCGCGAGGGCCTGCTGGACATCGTCGTCAAGACCGCGGTCGACGGAGTCGGCGCGCAGACGGGCCGGGCGTCGGTGCGCCCGAGCGCTCGAGCGCCGCTCGAGCAGGTCGCCGCGGTCGGCGAAGCCGACGGCCTCGAAGAGGCGATCCGCGCCGCGGAGGCCAAGGTGCTCGAGACCGGCGAGCCGTCCGACGCGATCGTCGACGGCGTCGCGGCCATGTCGCATCCCCTGCGCCGCGGCGACGAGGCCCAGGGCCGCGTGTCCGGGGTCGTCTCCGTGGCCCGCCGCCGGCCCTTCACGACGCCCGAGCGCGAGCTCTTCGACTACCTCGCCGAGCAGGCGGCGGTGTCGATCGAGAACGTCGGCCTGCACGAGACCGTCGAGCGCCAGGCGGTCACCGACGAGCTCACCGGCCTGTTCAACCGCCGCCGCTTCCAGGAGGCGATGGCGACCGAGGTCGAGCGCTCCAAGCGCTTCGGCCAGCCGGTCGGCCTCGTGCTGCTCGATCTCGACGACTTCAAGACGGTCAACGACACCTACGGCCACCAGCAGGGCGACCTCGTCCTGCGCGAGGTCGCGCGCGTGCTGCGCGAGACCTCACGTGAGATCGACGAGCCGGCGCGCTACGGCGGCGAGGAGCTGGCCGTCGTGCTGCCCGGCACCGACCTCGAAGGCGCCTACAACCTGGCCGAGCGCGTCCGGGCCGGAATCGAGGGCCTTTCGCTGCCGTTGCTCGACGGCGACGGGAGCCTTCGCGTGACCGCGAGCTTCGGTGTCGCCACGCTCCCTGGCTCCGCCGACGACATGCGCGGGCTCGTCGCGGCGGCGGACGAGGCGCTCTACCGGGCCAAGCGCGCGGGCAAGAACCGCACCGTGCGGGCTGAAGGCTCGCCGCAACTGTAGGAATCGGGCGCCCACCGCTAGGGTTTGCTGGCCATGGGACTGCTCGACGAAGCGATCAAGGACCACCTCGAGCTCAAGCGCCGCCACGGCGCCGACCCGGGTGAGGTCGCACGCCTCGAGCACGAGGCGCTGGGTCCCGCACGCCGCGACCCGGAGGCCTCCGAGGTACCCGTGGCCGACGACCCCGTGCGTGATGAAGCAGACGACGACCTCGATGACGACGAGGTGCCCGCCGACGAGCGCCTCGAGGGTCCTGTTCGCCACCCCGAGCCCGAGGTGCGCGAGCCCGAGCCGCCCGCCCCCGAGAACGAGCTGCGCGAGGTGCCGGAGTTCGAGCCCCCGCCGGCGCCCGAGCGCGACGACCCGCCGCCGGCGCCCGAGCGCGACGAGCCCGTCGCGAGCGTCGATCAGCCCACGCGCCAGTTCTCGATCGATGAGCTCGAAGACGCCTCGACCCCGCCCCCGCGCGCGCCCGCCGAGCCCGAGGAGGAGTCCGCGCCGCCGCACGCCGACGTCGTGCCGGCCGACGAGGAGCCCGAGAGCGACGACGTGCTCGAGGAGACGCCGGAGTTCCTGCAGGAGACGCCAGAGCACGACCGCCTCTGGTTCGAGCAGAAGCCGCCGAAGGACTTCGACTTCTAGTGGGCCCTCTCGCAACGTTCCACCGGCAATCCCGGGCGCCGATCACCGCCAGGCGGCGTCCTCGACCCTCGAAATACCTCCGGTATTCCTTCGGGACCAACGGCTTCGCCGTCGGTGCCCCGTGCTTACCTGGCGGCGCCGGCATCCCGGGCTTCCCGGCGCAACGTCACGAGAAGACCCACTAGTGCCGCGCCGGCTGACGTGGCTCGACGTGTTCACGTCGCGGCCGCTCACCGGCAACGGCTTGGCCGTCGTCCACCACGCCGACGGCATCGAGGACGCGACGATGCTCGCGTTCGCGCGCGAGACCAAGCTGTCCGAGACGACGTTCGTCCAGACCGCCACTGAAGCGGGAGCCGACTACCGCAACCGCATCTGGACGGTCGTCGGCGAGCTGCCGTTCGCCGGCCATCCGTCGCTCGGCACCGCGGTGGCCGTTGCCTCTGCGCGCGACGAGCGCAACGCCCACTACGTCCAGCAGACCGGCGCCGGCCTGCAGCCCATCGACGTCGAGCTGGGCTCAAGCGGCGTGGCGCGCGCCTCGATGCTCCAGGAGCCGGCGGTGTTCGGCCCCGAAGTCGAGCCAGGCCGCGTGCTCGCGGCACTCGGCTTGGACCCCGCCGACGGCCATTCCGAGCTTCCACCCCAGGTCGTCTCGACCGGCAATCCGATGCTCGTCGTCCCGGTCGACGAGGCGGCCACGCTGAGTCGCGTGCGCCCACAGGCCGCGCTGCTCGACGAGCTGCTCGGCGAGCTGGGCACGGTCTGCGCGTACGTGGCCTGGCACGACCCCGACCACGACGCCGCCGAGGCCCGCAGCTACTTCATGACCGGCGAGCTCGTGGCCGAGGACCCGGCGACCGGCTCGGCCGCCGGCCCGCTGTGCGCCTACCTGCATGAGCGCACGGGCGCGGCCCGCGTCGACATCGCGCAGGGCGTCGCGATGGGGCGCCCGAGCCGGCTGCTCTGCGAGGCGGGCGAGCGCGTGCGCGTCGCGGGCGACGTCGTCCTGCTCGCCGAGGGCGAGATCGACCTCTGAGCGGCACCGCAAGGCCGAGCGGGCGCGCCTGACGCCGGGGTGGTCGGCGCCGCCGGCGCGCCCGCGATTGCCTGGCCTTCCGTGGCAAGCGGAAGAGATCACGCGCCTCCCGTTCCCCAACACAAGGCGCGCTGCCTATGCCGTTCGGGTGTCGGCCTGCGACGGCACGATCTTCAGCGCGCGCAACCCTGCGTGGACGGAAAACCGAGAGGCGCGCCGGTAGACTCGGCGCTGGTCTGGGGCCATAGCTCAGTTGGGAGAGCGCGTCCCTTGCACGGACGAGGTCGCCGGTTCGAGCCCGGCTGGCTCCATCACAGCGACGCTACAGCGCGACCTCGCCCGTCACGCAGGTGACGGTGCCGCCGCCGACCCAGATCGTGCCGTCGTCGTCACGTGAGACGTGGACGCGGCCGTGGCGGCCGAGGGCGGTCCCCTGGGCGGCGACGTAAGGCGCGGTCGCGCGGCCGGTGCGCAGCAGCCACTCGGCGAGCGATGCGTTGAGGCTCCCGGTCACCGGGTCCTCGACCAGCGTGCCGTCCTTGGGGAAGAACGCCCGCACCTCGAAGGCGCACTCCGATCCGGAGGGGCGGGGGCCCACGACACCGATGTCGAGGTCGGCGAAGCCCGGCGTCAGCGCGAGGACGGCGTCGGCGTCGGCGAGCAGGACCGCGACCCAGCCGGGCCCGTTGTCGGCCCACTGCGCGTCGACGATCTCGGCGCGGGCTATTCCGAGCACCGAGGCGATCCGGTCCACCAGGTCGTCCTCCACCGGCCCGGAGCGCACCAGCGGCGGCGCGGCGAACGCGAGCCCGTCGGCCCCGCGCCGGATCGCGACCAGGCCGGCCGCGCACTGCTGGACGACGACATCGTCGTCCGCCGGCGAGCCGCCGGCCTCCAGCCAGGCGTGGCAGGTCCCGAGCGTCGGGTGCCCGGCGAACGGCAGCTCGGTGACCGGGGTGAAGATCCGCACCTCGTAATCGGCTTCCTCCGCGGTCGGCGCCAGCACGAAGGTCGTTTCCGACAGGTTCGTCCAGTTGGCGAACCGCCGCATCTCCTCGGTGGTCAGCCCGGTGCCGTCGAGCACGACGGCAACCGGGTTGCCGCCGTAGGGGTCGGCGGTGAAGACGTCGACTTCGGCGAACGGGCGCACGGTTCAGGCCGTGGCCAGGAGCTCCTCCGCCACCCGGTCGGTCGCGTCGCCCGTGCCGCCGAGCAGCCGCCGCGAGAGCTGCGCACGGCGGAAGAACAGCGGGGCGTCGTGCTCCCAGGTCGCGCCGATGCCGCCGTGCGTCGTGATGTTCTGGCGCGCCGCGTAATCCAGCGCCGCGCCGGCGGCCGAGCGCGCGGCGCTCGCGGCGAGCGCGAACTGCTCCGGGCGGTCGTCGAAGGCCCAGCCGGCGAAGTACAGCAGCGAGCGGGTGTTCTCCTGGCGGCGCAGGATCTCCGTGAGGCCGTGCTTGATCGCCTGGTAGGACCCGATCGCGCGGCCGAACGTGAAGCGCTCCTTGGCGTACGCGACCGCCATCTCCAGCGTCGTCTCGACCACGCCGAGCGACTCGGCCGCCAGCAGTGCCTGCGCCAGGTACCACGCGCGGGCGAGCTGCTCGGTGCTGACGTCCAACCGCCGGCCGGCCGCCCCGTCGAGCGTCACGTGCCCCAGCGAGCGCGTCGCGTCGTAGCGCACGACCGGCTCGACCACCACCTCGCTCGCTTCAACGGCGCCCACGACCGGCGCGCCCGCCGAGTCGACGCCGACGACCACGAACAGGTCCGCGCCGGGCGCATCGGGCACCCACGCGACCTCGCCGCTGAACGTCACCGCCTCGCCGTCGACCGATGCCCGCGGCGCATCGGCGCGGTGCTTGCCCGAGCGCGCGTCGACGGTCCAGCCCTCCACCAGATCGCCTGGCGGCCGGGCCGGCAGCCACGCCGGGCGCACCTCGCCCGCGGCCACGGCCTCGAGCGCCGAGTCGCCGCCCGCCTGCAACAGCGCGCTCGCCGGCAGCAGCCCGAGCAACGGCACGCCCGCCAGCACGCGCCCGCACTCCTGTGCCACCAGCATCGCGTCGAAGGCGCCCAACCCGGCGCCGCCGTGCTCGTCGGAGACCAGTAGCCCGGGCCACCCGGCCTCGACCACCGTCGGCCACAGGTCGGGCAGCTCGCCGCCCTCCAAGGCCTCGCGCGCGGCCTCGACCGTCTTGACGCGCGACAGCGCACCGCGCGCGGCCTCACGCAGGAACTCCTGCTCGTCGGACAGTGCCAGGTTCATCGAGAGGGCCGGCCTTTCGGGTTCGCGGGTGCGCTCGTCGATCGATGACGCGCGGTCATGCGGCCGCGGCCTCCTTCTCCTTCGCCCGCAGCTCGCTGAACGGGACGCCCTTGTCGAGGCGCGGTTCGGGCGGCAGCCCGAGCACGCGCTCGCCGATGGTGTTGCGCAGGATCTCCTCGGTCCCGCCCGCGGACTTCAGGCCCGGCAGGAACGAGATCATGTAGGCCCACTCGCTGTCCTCGTCGAGCGCGTCGGGCCCGAGGACGTCGGCGATCAGCTCGCCGGCGGCTATCGCAGCGTTGACCGTGGTGACCTTGGCCAGGCCGGCCTCGGGACCCGGGATCTGCCCCTTCTGCAGCGCGGTCAGCGACCGGTAGCCGGTGAACTTGATCGCCAGCAGATCGACCGCGATCTCGCCGAGACGCTTGCGCACCACGGGGTCGCGGCGGGCGTCGGGGTCGGAGGCGATCGCACGCGCGAAGCGGTCCTCCTTGTAACCCATGCCCTCCGAGCCGAGCCCGATCGTCAGCCGCTCGAACATCAGCGTCGTCAGCGCCGTGCGCCAGCCGTCGTTGACCTGGCCGACGACCAGGTCGGCGGGCAGGCGCACATCGTCGAGGAAGACCTCGTTGAACTCGGCCTCGCCGGAGATCTGGCGCAGGCCGCGGACCGTCACTCCCTGCGCGTCCATCGGCAGGATGAACATCGTCAGGCCCTTGTGCTTGTGCTGCTCGGGGTCGGTGCGCGCCAGCAGCAGGCCGAACGAGGAGAACTGGGCGTTGGTCGTCCACACCTTCTGGCCGTTGAGCACCCAGCTGCCGTCGTCCTGGAGGCTTGCGCGGGTCTGCACCGCCGCGAGGTCCGAGCCGGCGGCCGGCTCGGAGAACAGCTGGCACCACACCTCGTCGCCGTGGAGCATCGGGCCCAGGTAGCGCGCCTTCTGCTCGTCGGTGCCGTGGGCGATGATCGTCGGGCCGAGCATGCCGACGCCGATGACGTCGAGGATCCCCGGCACGCCCGCCCGCGCGATCTCCTGCTGGACGATGACCTGCTCGATCGGGCCGAGCCCCTGGCCGCCGACGTCGGCCGGCCATGTGACGCCGGCCAGGCCGCCCTCGGCCAGCCGTCCCTGCCAGCGCCGGCGGGCGTCGACGTAGTCGCCGTCCTCCGCGCCGGCCCGTGTGCTGCGGACCTCCGGGGCTTGCGCCTTGTGCTCGCCGAGCCAGGCGCGCACCTTCTCGCGGTACTCGGCCTGCAGCGGCGTGTCGTTGAGGTCCACTCTCGGCTCCTTTGGCTGACTGGCCAATCGGTCGGTGGAAATATACGGAGCCGGGTCCCTCGATACGCTCTCGCCAGCAATGGGGCACGGCACTCGTGAACGGACGTGGACGGAGATCGAGCGCCGGATCGTCACCGGCGAGCTGGTCGGCGGCTCGCTGCTCGACGAGGACGAGCTGGCCGGCGATCTCGACGTCGACGCGCCGGTCGTTCGCGAGGCGCTCTGCCGTCTGGAGCGCGACGGTTTCGTGCGCCCGGAGGAGGGCGGTGCCTTCGCGGTCGCGCCGATGAGCGAGATTGAGGTCCGCGAGGGCTACCCGGTGGTCATCCTGCTCGAGGGGCTGGCGGTGCGCAGCACCCCGCGCTACCCGCCCGAGTCGATCGCGCGCCTGCGCGAGATCAACCACGCGATGGCCGACGAGGGCGCCGACCAGATGGCCGCCGCGACCCACGACTGGGAGTTCCACGAGGAGCTCGTGCGCCACTGCGGCAACGACCAGCTGCTGAGCACGCTGCGCCCGCTCAAGCGCCTGATGCTGCGCTACGAGTACCACTACATGGCCACGCAGGACTTCGTCACCCGCTCCGTCCACCAGCACGCGGGCATCATCGACGCGCTCGAGCGCAGCGATCGCGAGCGTGCGTCGGCCCTGGTCGAGGACAACTTCCGCGACTCGATGCCGGGCATCCTCGAGCAGCTGTAGCGCGACCGACACCTACGGTTTGAGGGTCGGCCGCAACGGGGAACGTCGGCGGCATGGACGAGAGGCGCCGCCCATCACGGTGGTGGTATGCCCTATTGATCCCGCCGTTCCTCGGGCTGCTGTACCCGCCGCTGTATGCCAGCCACGACCCCGAGCTGTTCGGCTTCCCGTTCTTCTACTGGTACCAGTTCGCGTGGGTGCCGGTCGCGGCCCTGCTGACCTGGGTGGTCTACCGGGCGTTGAGGCGCTGAGCCGCGATGCCACACAAGACCGACGCCGTCGCCCTCGTCGTCTTCTGCCTGCTCTTCGGGTTCGTCACCATCATGGGCTTCGTCGCGGCGCGGTGGCGGCGCGGCGACCTGAGCAAGCTCCACGAATGGGGCCTCGGCGGGCGGCGCTTCGGCACGGTCGTCACCTGGTTCCTGCTCGGCGGCGACCTCTACACGGCCTACACGTTCATCGCCGTGCCGGCGCTCGTCTTCGGGGTCGGCGCGCAGGGCTTCTTCGCGCTGCCCTACACGATCCTCGTCTATCCGCTCGCCTTCATGGTGCTGCCGCGGATGTGGGTCGTCGCCCACCGCCGCGGGTACGTGACCCCGGCCGACTTCGTACGCGCACGCTTCGGCTCGCGCCCGATGGCGACCGCGGTCGCCATCACCGGGCTGCTGGCCACGATGCCCTACATCGCGCTGCAGCTCGTGGGCATCCAGGTCGTCCTCGGCGCGATGGGGATCAGCGGCGACTGGCCGCTGATCCTCGCCTTCGTGATCCTCGCCGCCTACACCTACCAGAGCGGCCTGCGCGCGCCTGCGCTGATCGCGATCGTCAAGGACCTCCTCATCTACATCACGGTCATCGTCGCGGTCATCTACATCCCGTCGAAGCTCGGCGGCTATGGCGCGATCTTCGACGCCGCCGGCAAGGCGCTGCCCGAGAAGCAGCCCAAGCCCGGCGCGCTGATCCCCGACACCGGCGACGCCCAGTGGGCCTACGCGACGCTCGCGCTCGGCTCGGCCATGGCGCTGTTCCTCTACCCCCACGCGCTGACCGGCGCGCTCAGCTCCAAGAGCGCGAACACGGTGCGGCGCAACGCGGCGATCCTGCCCGCGTACTCGCTGCTGCTCGGCCTCATGGCACTGCTCGGCTACATGACGATCGCCGCGGCGATCAAGCCGGCCAGCCCGAACGACGCGGTTCCCGACCTGTTCCTGAAGTTCTTCCCGCCGTGGTTCCAGGGTGTCGCCTTTGCGGCCATTGCGATCGGCGCGCTCGTACCCGCAGCGGTGATGTCGATCGCGGCGGCCAACCTCTTCACGCGCAACGTCTTCCGCGAGTTCATCAGGCCGGACTGCACGCCCGAGCGCGAGTCGCAGGTCGCCAAGCTCGCCTCGCTGTTCGTCAAGGTCGGCGCGCTGGTCTTCGTCATCGCGCTGCCGACCGAGTACGCGATCGACCTGCAGCTGCTCGGCGGCGTGTGGATCCTGCAGACGCTGCCGGCCGTCGCCCTCGGGCTCTACACGCGCTGGCTCGACGCCCGCGCCATGCTCCTCGGCTGGATCGCCGGCATGGCGGTCGGCACGTACATGGCGATCGACCTCGACTTCAAGGGCTCGGTCTTCAAGCTCTTCGGCATCAATGCCTACTCGGCCCTGTGGGCTCTGGGGACCAACCTGATCGTCGCGATCGTGCTGACGGCGATCCTGCGCGCGGTCGGCGCCGGCGACAGCGCCGACGAGACGGCCGACGACGACTACGAGGAGCGCGAGGACGCCGTGGGCGCGGACGCGCTGCCGGCCACTCCCGAGCAGGAGCAGCGCTTTACCCGCGAGCCCCAGCCGACGCGGCCGCGATAGCTTCCCCGGCATGGTCTGGGACCCGGAGCACTACACGGCGCTCGTGCGCTCCGAGGTCCCCGACTACGAGCGCCTTCAGGACGAGGTCGCGCGCGCCACCGAGGGCATCGAGGGCGAGCGCATCCTCGAGCTCGGGACCGGCACCGGCGTCACCGCGCGCCGCGTGCTCGAGCGCCATCCCGGCGCGCGGCTCATCGGCGTGGACTCGAGCACCGAGATGCTCGCCGCCGCCGACCTGCCGGGCGCGGACCTGCGCCATCAGGATCTGCGCGAGCCGCTGCCCGAGGGTCCGTTCGACCTCGTCTTCTCGGCGCTGGCCGTCCACCACCTCGACGGCCCCGGCAAGGCCGACCTCTTCCGGCGCGTGGCCGGCGCGCTCGCACCCGGCGGGCGCTTCGTGCTCGCCGACGTGATCGTGCCCGGCGATCCGGCCGACATCGTCACGCCGCTCGACGAGGGCTTCGACCTGCCCGACACGGTCGACGAGCTGCTGGCCTGGCTGGCCGACGCCGGCCTGCGGGCGCGCGTGAGCTGGCAGAAGCGCGACCTCGCGGTGCTGATAGCCGAGCGAGGCTAGGCGCGCACGGCAAAGCCGCGATCGAGCAGCTGCTTGGCCTGCTTGCCCGGGTCGGGCGAATGCAGCAGCACGACGCCCAGGCGCCGCCCGTTGCGCCGTGCGGCCGCGACCAGGCAGCGGCCCGCCGCGTCGGTGAAGCCGGTCTTGATCCCGATCGTGCCGGGGTAGCCGGTGCGCAGCAGCGGGTTGTTGTTGAACAGGTACAGACGCCCGCCCTTGATCGGGAAGGGCATCACCGCGCGCCGGCGGCGGACGATGCGCGCCAGCCGCGGCTTGTCGAGCACCGCGCGCGCCATCTCGGCGAGGTCGACGGCGCACGAGTGGTTGCCGGCGTCGACGAAGCCGTCGGGCGACGAGAACCGCGTGCAGGTCAGCCCGAGGTCGTCGGCCTGCTCGTTCATCCGGTGGACGAACCCGGCCACGGTGCCGCTGACCCGCTGGGCCAGCGCGATCGCGGCGTCGTTGCCCGACGGCAGCAGCAGGCCGTTGAGGAGCGTCTCGAGCTTGACGCGCTTGCCCTTGGGCAGCAGGCCGACCCCCGAGCCCTTGTAGGCCAGCGCCTCCTTGGTCACGCGGACCTTCGCGTTGGCCTTCTCGCGCTCGACGACGATCAGCGCGGTCATCATCTTGGTCAGGCTGGCGATCGGCAGCACCCGGTTGGGCCGGTGGCGCCAGAGGACCGCGCCCGTATCGAGGTCGAACAGCATCCCGCTGCGCGGCGGGTGCTTGAAGTGAATCTGCACCGGGTCGCGCGCGCCGGTCAGCGCGAGCCGCAGGGGCTTGCTGCCCGGGTCGGCCGCCTGCGCCGGGCCGTTGGCGACCTGGAGCGGCCCGGGTACCGTGGCGGGAAGCTTGGCCTCGGTGCTCGGCGCGCGGGCCGACTGTCCGCCGCCGCAGCCGGCGAGGACCAGGAGCGCGGCAAGGAGACCGAGGCGCTTCACCGGTCGGGAGGATGGCGCAACGCGCCGACGATGCCGAAGCCCAGCAGTGCCAGCACGAGGGCCGAGAGGACGGTCAGGATGTCCACGCCGCCCTCCACCGCCGCGTGGACGGTCAGCGCCAGCAGCGCGGCGACGAAGGCCAGCGCCAGCACCAGGATCGCCACCCGCATCAGTAGACCGGGTACTTGGGCTGGCCATAGGCGGCGCTGAGACGTTTGGCGAAGAGCTTGATCGCCAGCAGGCCGAACACGAACCCTCCGACGTGGGCGAAGTAGGCGACGCCTCCGCCGCTCCCGGCCGGATCGGTGAGACCGATGGCGCCGAAGATCGCCTGCTGTGCGAACCAGATGAACAGGAAGAAGTAGGCGGGCAGCTCGATGAAGGTGAAGAAGATGAACAGGAAGACGAGCGTCAGCACCCGCGCGCGCGGATAGATGAGGATGTAGCCGCCGAGAACGCCGGCGATCGCCCCGGATGCACCGAGCGTCGGCGTCGTCGAGTCGGGCGAGATGACGACCTGCAGCGCGAGCGCCGCGATGCCGGCGAGCAGGTAGAAGACGACGAAGCGCACCGGCCCCATCGAGTCCTCGACGTTGTTGCCGAAGATCCAGAGGAAGAGCATGTTGCCGCCGAGGTGCAGCAGGCCGGCGTGCGTGAACATCGACGTGAAGATCGTCGCGATCGTCGAGATGCTGCTCGGCTCGTTGGTCCCGCAGGCGACCGCGGTCCCGTCCTGCACGAGATCGCAGTGCTGGCCGGGGTGCGTCAGCTCGAAGGGGATCGCGCCGTAGTGGAACAGCGCCGACTGGTTGAGCGAGTTGCCGCTGAGGTCGATCCCGGACTTCGGCTGCAGAAACAGATAGACGAAGACATTGATCGCGATCAGCGCGATCGTGACGATCGGCTGACGGTCGGTCGGCAGGTTGTCCTTGAGCGGAAACAGGGTCCGGCAAGGGTAGCCGCGGGCTACCGCACGACCATCCGCACGTGCCGCTCCCACGCACCGACGCGTGCGACGACGACGTAGCGGCCGTCGCGCAATCGGCGTACGGGGTGAAGGGTCACGCGCACGAGGTCGGCCTGCGCCCGCATCCGCGCGCGCGCGAAGGTGCGGCCGCCGCGGCGCAACGTGAGGTGCACGGGGGCGCCGCGGGCGTTGCGTACGCGGCAGGCGACGCGGCGGTCGCGCTGCGCGCAGCTCACGAGCAGCGGGCGCCGGCCCGCGGCGGCCGGCTGCGCGGCCGATGGCGCCGAGGCGGGCGCCGGCGCCGGGGCGGGCGCCGGCGGTGACGGGAGCGCGACGACGGCGTCGACGATCGAGCCGAACGTCTGCGACCAATACAGCGGCGAGCCGGCGGCGCCGACGCCGGTCGCGTGATACGCCGGGTTCTCGATGTTCGCGCGATGGCCGGGCGAGTTCAGCCAGGCATCGACCACCGCCTGGGCGGTCTTGTAGCCCTCGGCGATGTTCTCGCCCCACGTCGCGGCCGGGTAGCCACAGGCCGCGATGCGTTCGCCGGCGGTGCGCGCCACCGGCGGCGCCGGGTCGTCGTGGGTCATGTAGCCGTAGGCCGCCATGTGCCGGGCCTTCCACGTGGCGGCGGCGGTCAGCGTCGGCGAGACCGCGAGCGCCGGCAGGCCGAGCTGTGCGCGGTGGGCGTTGATGAGGCCGACGACCTGTGTGGCGAGATCGTCGCGGTCGCCGGGCCACGCCACGGCCGGGAGGCAATCGCCCACGGCCATCGCCGTCGCGGGAGCCGCGGCGACGGCGGCCGCGCACAGCAGCACGGCGAGTGGAAGGAGGAAACGGCGGGCCAAAGCGGGGGGACCGACGGACCGCGAACGTATCTACCCGTTCGCAAGCTTCGAAAGACCCACACTGCAGACGGCGTTGCACGCGCCACGAGCGGCGGGTGATCCGCGGTAGCCGGGATGCTGGCCGCTTGCTAGCCCGTCGCGGCGAGCGGACCCACGCCCGGGCGGTCCTGCTCGATATGCGTATCCGCGTGGTAGCTCGAGCGCACGAGCGGCCCGGCGGCGATGTGATCGAAGCCCATCGCGTAGGCCGCCCGCTCGAGCGCCTTGAACTCGTCGGGGTGCCAGTAGCGAACGACCGGCAGGTGCTGCGCGGTCGGGCGCAGGTACTGGCCGACGGTGAGCACCTGGACCTGGTGCTCGCGCAGGAGCCCGAACGCCTCGACCATCTCGTCGTGCGTCTCGCCGAGTCCGACCATGAGGCCGGACTTCGTGACGACCTCTTCGCCGCCCATCTCCTTGGCGTTGCGCAGCACGCGCAGCGAGCGCTCGAAGCGCGAGCCGCGCCGGGCGACCGGGTACAGGCGCGGGACGACCTCGACGTTGTGGTTGAACACGTCGGGCCGCTCGGCGATGACCTTGGCCAGCGGCATCTCCTGGCCGCGGAAGTCGGGCGTGAGGACCTCGATCTTGCACTGCGGGGCCTGGCGGCGGATCTGGCGGATGACGCCTACGAACGCGCCGGCGCCGTAGTCGGGAAGGTCGTCGCGGTCCACGCTGGTGATGACCGCATGGCGCAGGCCCATGCGGGCGACGCTGCGGGCCACGCGCGCGGGCTCGAGCGGGTCGTGCCACGTCGGCTTGCCCGTCTTGACGTTGCAGAAGCCGCAGCGCCGCGTGCAGGTGTCGCCGAGGATCATGAACGTGGCGGTGCCGCGCTCCCAGCACTCGCCGATGTTCGGGCAGGCCGCCTCCTGGCAGACCGTGTGCAGGTTC
>DATBKW010000428.1:0-25848 GCA_036555665.1 Solirubrobacteraceae bacterium
GCGCGAGAGCTCCTGCACCGTCGCGTCGCCCTTGGCCGTGCCGGCCTCGGCGACGGCCGCGGCGGGCGCGGGCGGGGCCGCCGCGGCCGGAGCGGCCGCGGGCTCGGCCGGCGCTTGGACCGGAGCGGGCGCCGCGGGCGCCGCGGGCGCAGCTGACGCCGCGCCGGAGGCGGCGGCCTCGACGTCGGCCTTCACGATCCGCCCGCCGGGGCCTGTCCCGTGCAGGGTGGTCAGGTCGATGCCCTGCTCGCGCGCGATGCGCCGCGCGACGGGCGACGCCTTCGGGCGCCCCCCGTTGCCCTCCGCCGAGGGCTCGGGGGCGGCGGGCGCCGGGGCCGCCGCGGGCGGCTCGGCCGTCGCCGCCGGCGCGGCCGGAGCCGGCGCCTCGCTCGGCGCGCCGTTGCCCGACGCTTCGGCCTGCTGTGCCGCTTCGGCCGGCGCCTCGGCCGCGGCGCCGTCGCCGGCCGGCGCCTCGCCGGCCGCGCCGATGCGCGCGATGATCTGGCCGATGGGCAGCGTCTCGCCCTCCTGGGCGACGATCGACAGCGTGCCGTCCGAGTCGGCCTCGTAGGTCATCGTGGCCTTGTCGGTCTCGATCTCCACCAGCTCGTCGCCGCGGGCGATCTCGTCCCCCTCGGCCTTGAGCCACTTCAGGATCGTGCCTTCCTCCATCGAGTCGGACAGGCGCGGCATGACGACGTCGGGCATGCCCCTGATGCTACCCGCGCGCCGCCGCGGGTCACGGCGCGGCGGTCAGTTCGACGCGGCGAGCAGCCGTGTCAGGTCGTCGGCCGGCATCGGCCGCGCGAAGAGGTAGCCCTGCCCGAGGTCGCAGCCCAGCGCGACGACGGCGCGGTGCTGCTCGTCGTCCTCGATGCCCTCGGCGACGGTGCGCAGACCGAGCGCCTGGGCGAGCGAGACGATCGCGCCGGCGATCGACGAGCCCTGCCCGTCGCCGAGCCCGGCGATGAACGAGCGGTCGACCTTGATGACGTCGAGCGGAAAGCGGCGCAGGTGCGACAGCGATGAGTAGCCGGTGCCGAAGTCGTCCATCGCCAGCCGCACGCCGAGGTCCTTCAGCGAGCGCAGGACCGCCGCCGCGCCGGCCTCCATGATCGCGCTCTCGGTGATCTCGACCACGAGGCTGGCGGGCTCGAGGCGGTGCTCCTCGAGCGCCTCCGCCACGCGGGCGACGAAGTCGGGCTGGCCGAGCTGGCGCGGCGAGACGTTGACCGTGGCCTGCAGCCACGCCATGCCGGTCTCGTCGATCAGCCGCCGCAGCGTCGCGCACGCCTCGCGCAGGACCCAGGCGCCGATCGGGACGATCAGGCCGGTCTCCTCGGCCAGCGGGATGAACGATCCGGGCGGCACGAGCCCGCGCTCGGGGTGCTCCCAGCGCACGAGCGACTCGAAGCCCTCGATGCGCCCCTCGGACAGCGAGACCAGCGGCTGGCAGTGCAGGCGCAGCTCGCCGCGCTCGACGCCGCGGCGCAGCGCCGCCTCGAGCGCCAGGCGGTCGCGCACGTCCTGGCGCATGGCCTCGTCGAACAGCTCGGCGCCGTCGCCGCGCTCCTTGGCTCGGTACATGGCGGCGTCGGCGTCGCGGATGAGGTCCTCGGGCGCCTCGAAGCCGTCGCGCGACAGCGCGATGCCGATGCTCGCCTGCAGGAAGGCCTCGCCGTCTTCGACGGCGAACGGCTCGGCGAAGGTCGCCAGCAGGCGATCGGCGATCGCGCGCGCGTCGTGCTCGTCGCCGATGTCCTCGCACAGCAGCGTCAGCTCGTCGCCGCCGAAGCGCGCCAGCGTGTCGGACGGGCGCAGCGCGGAGCTCAGGCGCATCGCGACGTCGACCAGCAGCCGGTCGCCGGCCTTGTGGCCGAGCGAGTCGTTGACGACCTTGAAGCGGTCGAGGTCGAGGAAGAGGACCGCCAGCCCGCGGTCGCGCCGGCGCGAGTTGCGCAGCGCCTGGCCGAGGCGGTCGAGGAACAGCGTGCGGTTGGGCAGGCCGGTCAGGCCGTCGTGCAGCGCGCGGTGGGCGAGCTCGAGCTCGGCGCTCTTGCGCTCGGAGATGTCGCGCGAGACGCACACCATCTCCTGCGGCTCGCCCTCGGCGTTGCGGACGGCGCGGAAAGTGGTCTCCAGCCAGACGATCGAGCCGTCGCGCCGGCGCGCGCGATAGGACGCCGTGCGCGAGCTGTCGTTGCTGCGCGCCTGCGTCCAGCTGCGCTCGACGATCTCCATGTCGTCGGGGTGGTCCATGCCGAGGTACATCGGCTTGTGCCCGAGCATCGCCTCGGGGTCCCAGCCCAGCAGCGTGCGCGAGACCGGCGAGGCGTACAGAAAGGTGCCGTCGAGCTTGTGGCGCGACAGGAAGTCGGTGGAGTGCTCGGCGAGCATGCGGTACTCGGCCTCGCGGGCGGCGAGCGCCATCCGCGCGGTGACCTCGACGGTGACGTCCTCGACGGTGCCGACCAGGCCTCCGGGCCGGCCGGTGGGGTCGGTGACCGGGGCCACGTGGATTCGCACCCAGCGATCGATGTCGGCCTCGACGCGGGCGTCGAGCGAGGCGCGCGCGCCCAGGGCCCGCGCCCTGCGGACCTCGGCGACCACGCGCTCGCGGTCCTCGGCGGCGAAGCGCTCCATCCAGGCGGAGCCCTGGAGCGTGTCGCCCCGCAGCCCGAAGATCTCGCGCAGGTGCTCGTTGGCGTAGGCCAGGCGGCCGTCGTCGGTGATCGCGAAGATGCCGACCGGCGAGGCGGCCGCCAACGTGCGGAAGCGCTCCTCGCTCTGCGCCAGCGCGCCCTCGGCGGCGCGGCGCTCGCCGATGTCGGTCATCTGCGAGAGGAAGTACATGGGCGCGCCGTCAGCGTCGCGCACGACGCTCGAGCTGAGCGAGACCCACGCCTCGGTGCCGTCGGCGCGCAGATAGCGCTTCTCGGCGCGGTAGGTCGCAAGCTCGCCCGCGGCGAGCGCGCGCATGGCGTCGCGGTCGGCCCCGAGGTGCGACGGATGCGTGACGTCGGCGACGAGCACGCCGGACAGCTCGCTCGGCTCGCGGCCGAGCATGGTGGCCAGCGAGCGGTTGACGCGCACGAAGCGGCCGTCGATGCCGGTGATGGCCATCCCGATGCCGGCGTCCTCGAAGGCGCGCTGGAAGCGCTCCTCGGCGTCGCGCAGCGCGGTGGTCTCCTGGTAGGTCCCGATGGTCAACCCGAGCTCGCGGTCGACGCCGACGCTGCCCAGGCACCAGCGCCAGCGGGTGCGCGGCGAGCCGAAGCGCAGTGCCAGCTCGAGCTGGTCGCACTTGCCGGCGACGACCTCGCGCCAGGTCGGGCCGATCGTGGCGTGGTCCTCGGGATGGACGACCTCCGCGGCCGAGCGCCCGATGAGCTGCTCGACGGGCTCGCCCACGGCGCGCGCGAGGGCCTCGTTGCCGTGGATGATCGTGCCGTCGAGATCGGTGACGATCGCGATGTCGGGCGTCAGCTCGAGGACCTGTGCGGCGCTGAGGCTTCGCAGCAGGGCAGGGTCGGTGGGTCGTGGGACGGCCACATATCGATGATCGGCGCCTGGGCGCGGGCTTTGAGCGTTCGCGGCCACGCTGGACGGGCCTTGATGGCTACCCTGGGCCGATGGATCCCGCCGACGCGGCGCACCGCGAAGTCACCCGCCGCGAGTTCGCCCGTCAGGCGCCCTCCTTCGAGCGCGCGGGATCGATCTTCCGGGCCACCGACATCCTCGAGTGGATCGGCGCCAACGTGCCGGTGACGCCCGCCGACAGCGTGCTCGACGTCGCCGGCGGGACGGGCCAGCTCGCGCGTCATCTGGCGCGATCGGCCGCCGTCGCCGTGGTGGTCGACCTGACCGCCGAGATGCTGCGCACGGGCGCGCGCTCGGCGCGCGACGCCGGCGATCGCAACGTCGTCTTCGTGGAGGGCGACGCGACGCGCCTGCCGCTCCCCGCCGAGCAGTTCGACGTCGTCGTCTGCCGCTTCGCGCTGCATCACATCGACGACGTCGCCGCCGCGGGGCGCGAGATGGCGCGGGTGTGCCGGGCCGGCGGGGCGGTTGCCGTGATCGACATGGTGGCCGAGCCGGGCGAGGTCGGCGTCCGCCACAACGAGCTCGAGCGCCTGCGCGATCCCAGCCACGCGGTCGCGCTCGACGAGCCCGGGCTCGTCGCCATCCTCACCGACGCGGGCGTCCGCGCGAGCGTGGTGGCCGAGCGCCGCCAGCGCCTGCCCGTGGTGCCCTGGCTCGATCAGGCGCAGCCCGGCGACGCCGAGCGCTCACGGGTGTTGGCGGCGCTCGAGGACGAGGCCGACGGGGGCGCCGAGACGGGCCTGCACACGCAGCGCGGCGAGGAGGGCGCGCTCGTCATCGAGCACCGCTGGCTGATCGTCCGCGGGGTGAAGGCTTGAGGTGGGTCTGTCGTCCGCGTTGCTGGCGGCGCTGTGTGATCAGGGCGATGAGGGGTTGAGGCGCTCGGGGCGGCGCCGGCGTGGCGTCGCGCCTCGTCGCGGCGGCTCCGCGGTGGGCGTCGAGCGGCCCCGCACTCGTTCACTTCTTCACTGCCCTGGCCACGCGGCGCCGCACGCGCCACACGACAGACAGGCCTAGTGGGTCTTGAGGTGACGTTGTGCGTGAAACGGCGGAGTGGCGACGCCGCCAGGCAAGGACGCAGACCCGAAGGAATACCGGAGGTATTTCGAGGGTCGAGGACCCCGCCTGGCGGTGATCGACGCCCGCCGTTTCGCGTGCAACGTTGCCTCACGGCCCACTAGACGTCCCGGAACGTCGCCAACACGGCCTCGACGATCTGAGGCTCGTGTGGGAAGGCGATCTGCTCGAGGTTCTTGGCATATGGCATCGGCACGTCGGCGCCGGTGACGCGGCCGACCGGTGCGTCGAGGTCGTCGAAGGCCTGCTCCTGCACGAGCGCGGCGATGTTGGCGCCGACGCCGCCGTGCGGCCAGCCCTCCTCGACGATCACGCAGCGGTTGGTCTTGCGTACCGAGGCCAGGATCGTGTCGAGGTCCAGCGGGCGCAGCGTGCGCGGGTCGATGACCTCCGCCTCGACCTCGTGCTCCTCGGCGAGCACGCGGGCGGCCTTCTCGGCGGTCGAGGCCATGCGCGAGATGCCGACGATCGTCACGTCCGAGCCCTCGCGCCGCACGGCCGCCTCGCCGAAGTCGACGACGTGGTCGTCGTCGTCGGGGACCTCGCCGCGCTGGCCGTAGAGGTACTCGTGCTCGATGAAGATCACGGGGTTGTCGTCGCGGATCGCCGCCTTGAGCAGCCCCTTGGCGTCGGATGGCGTCGACGGCACGGCCACGAGCAGGCCGGGCACGTGCAGGAACAGCGCCTCGAAGCAGTGCGAGTGCGTCGGCCCGAGCTGGTGCCCGGCGCCCTGCGGCATCCGCACGACGAGCGGCACCGAGACCTGGCCGCCGAACATGTAGCGGATGTGCGCAGCGTGGTTGACGATCTGATCGAGCGCCAGCAGCGAGAAGTTGATCGTCATCAGCTCGACGACCGGGCGCAGGCCCGTCATCGCCGCGCCGACGCCCATGCCGACGATCGTGTTCTCGGAGATCGGCGTGTCGCGCACGCGCTTCTCGCCGAACTCGGCGAGCAGGCCGGCGGTGACCTTGAAGGCCCCGTTGAAGACACCGATGTCCTCGCCCATGAGCAGCACGTTCTCGTCGCGCAGCATCTCCTCGCGCAGCGCCTCGTTGAGCGCCTCGCGATAGCGGAGTACTCGCGTGCCGGTCGACTGCTGCGGCTGCGCCGTGGCGGCCATGGTCACTCGTCCTCCCGGGCCTCGACGGCCGCCGTCATCTGCTGGGGTATCTCGCCGGTCTCGGCCGGCCGGCCGTCGGTGGTCACGCGTGTGACGCCCGCGAGCGCGCGCTCGTCCTCGCCCTTGTGCACCCCCGCCGAACGCTCGTCGACCGAGTACCAGCCGTGCACCTGGCCGCCGAGGACGTAGACGTCGTCGTACAACGACTCCGGCGGCGGCATCGGCGAATCGTCGGCGAAGGCGACGGCCTCGTCGACGCGCCCGATCGCCTCCTGGTCGAACTCCTCGCGGTCCTCCGCCGTGACGATGCCCTCGGCCTCGAGGCGGTCGCCCCACTGCAGGATCGGGTCGCGCTTGCGCCACTCCTCGACCTGCTCCTTGGTGCGGTACTCCTCGGGGTCGGCCATCGAATGGCCGCGGAAGCGGTAGGTGATCGCCTCGATGAGCACCGGGCGGCGCTCCTCGCGCGCGATGCGCAGCGCCTCCTGGGTGACGTGGTAGGTGTCGAGCACGTCCATGCCGTCGCATTCCATGCCCGGCACGCCGAAGCCCTCGCCCTTGACCTGCAGGTCGGTGACCGCCGAATGGCGCTCGAGCGCCGTGCCCATCCCGAACTGGTTGTTGGTGACCATGAAGACCACCGGCAGCTTCCACAGGGCGGCGAGGTTCATCGTCTCGCCGAAGGTGCCCTGGTTCGAGGCGCCGTCGCCGAACGTGCACAACGTGGCGTCCTTGGTGCCGAGGTAGTCGGAGGCCAGCCCGAAGCCGGCGGCGATCGGCAGGTTGCCGCCGACGATCCCGTAGCCGCCCATGAAGCGCTTCTCGAGGTCGAACATGTGCATCGAGCCGCCACGGCCCTTTGAGACGCCGTCGATGCGCCCGAACAGCTCGGCCATCACGCCGCTGGGGCTCGTGCCGCGGACAAGCGCATGCCCGTGCGAGCGGTAGGTCGAGATCAGGTAGTCGTCGTCGCGCATCGCGCGCGCCGAGCCGACGATCGTCGCCTCCTCGCCGATGGCGAGGTGCAGGAAGCCACCGACCTTCGCCTTCGCGTACATCTCGCCCGCGCGCTCCTCGAAGCGGCGGATGAGCATCATCGTCTGCAGCCACTCGCGGGCTATGTCGGCATCGGGAAGGGGGTGGTCGGCCATCGTGCGGGGGACGTTAGCGGCTCATGCCCTCGCGCACGCGTCGCACGGCGGCCGACGCGACACCCATCGGCCAGAGCACGAGCAGCGGCAGCGTGACGTCGTCGACGAGGGGGACCTGCGCGATGCCCTCGAACGGCGGATGGCCGGCCGGCATGAGCGCCACCGCGTCGCGCTCGCCAAGCTCCGAGAGCGCAATCGAGCCGGTCACGCGCGACTCGACCGGCTCGACGTCCACGCCGACCGACGACAGCCGGTTGAGGAGCAGGTCGGTGAACGCCGTGCCCGGCGGGCTCCAGGTCAGCAGCCGCTCGCCGTGGAGCTGCGCGAGCGCGACGGGCCCGGCGCCGTCAAGCCGGTGCCCGGCCGGCACGCACAGCACCGTCGGCGTGGGCCGCAGCGCGGCGCTGTCGATGTCCGGCGCGCCGTCGCTCGTGCGCGCGAGCACGAGGTCGAGCTCGCGCCCGCGCAGCAGCCGGCGGACGTCGCGCGGGCGCACCTCGAGCACCGAGACCGACACCTCGGGCGCGCCGCGTCGCAGCACCTCGACCGCCTCGAGACGGTCGAGCTGGCTCACCGCTGGCGAGACCCCGACGCGAATCGTTCCGGCGAGGCCGCGCCCGGCTTCGCGCGCCGCCGCGAAGGCGCTCTCGGCGGCTGCGAGCGCCGGGCGTCCGGCCTCGAGCAGCGCGCGGCCCGCTTCGGTCAGGCGCACATCGTGCGTGGTGCGCTCGACGAGCTCGACGCCGAGCTCGCGCTCGAGCTGGCGTACGGACTTCGACACCGCCTGCTGCCCCACGAACAGCCGCTCGGCCGCGCGCGTGAAGCTGAGCTCCTCGGCGACCGCGACGAACGTGCGCAGCTGGCGCAGGTCGGGCACGTGCCAGACGATAGGACGTGAACCCACCACCGGTCGGCGTTTGCGTGAGCGTCCGGTCGGGCCCACCATGAGGCCATGCTCACTCGCAAGCTTGGAACCACCGGCCCGGACGTCTCGGCCATCGGCCTGGGCGCCATGGGCATGTCCGATCTGTACGGGCCCGCCGACGAGGGCGAGAGCATCGCCACCATTCACGCGGCGATCGACGCCGGCATCACGCTCATCGACACCGGCGACTTCTACGGTGCCGGGCGCAACGAGCTGCTGATCGCCAAGGCGCTGAAGGATCGCGATCGCGACGCGGTGACCATCAGCGTCAAGTTCGGCAGCCTGCGCGACCCGGCGGGAGGCTTCGTCGGATTCGACGGTCGCCCGGGCGCGGTCAAGAACTTCCTGGCCTACACGCTCGGCCGTCTCGTCACCGACCACGTCGACATCTATCGCCCCGCGCGCGTCGACCCGGCCGTGCCGATCGAGGAGACCATCGGCGCGATGGCTGAGCTGGTGCAGGCCGGATACGTGCGCCACATCGGTCTGTCGGAGGCGGGCGCCGACACCATCCGGCGTGCCGCCGCGGTCCACCCGATCAGCGATCTGCAGATCGAATACTCGCTGATCTCACGCGGCGTCGAGGACGAGATCCTGCCCACCCTGCGCGAGCTGGGCATCGGCATGACCGCTTACGGCGTGCTCTCGCGCGGCCTGCTCAGCGGCCACTGGAGCCGCGACCGCCGGGTGGGGCCCAACGACTTCCGCAACCGCAGCCCATACTTCTCGCGCGAGAACATCGACCACAACCTCGCCCTCGTCGACGCGCTCGGCGCGATCGCCGCCGACAAGCGCGCCACCACCGCGCAGGTCGCGATCGCGTGGGTCCTCGGCCGTGGCGACGAGATCGTGCCCCTGGTCGGCGCGCGCCGCCGCGACCGCCTGCACGAGGCGCTCGGCGCGCTCGACGTCGAGCTGACCGCGGACGACCTCGCGCGCATCGAGGCCGCGATCCCCGCCGGCGCGGCGGCGGGCACTCGCTACGACGGCGCGCAGATGGCGCTGCTCGACAGCGAGCGCTAACGGAGATCCGCATCGCCCTCGAAGGACGCCCAGCGCTCGAAGAACTCGCGCTGGTCCATCGCTTCGAGGTCGGCGCGCACCATCGTCACCACCCGTTTGGCGTCGCGGGGGAGCAGATCCCAGTACAGGACCGTCTCGCCCTCGTCGACGTCGACGATCTCGACGTGATCGACGCGCTCGGGCGCGGCCAGCACGGCGGGTGCGATGCCGCCGCGCCGAACGACGATCCGATAGCGCGCCTTGGCCCGCGTCACGCGGCGACGACTCTTTCGCCGTCCCACACCGCCGGGACGTCCCGCACCCCGAGCGCGATCGCGCGCGCCGTCGCCTCCTCGAGCGCCGCGCGCACGCCGCGCAGCTCCGCCGCCTTGACCACCGCGCTCGGGTGCATCTCGCAGGCCGCGGCCGCGATCACGACGTTGTCGGGGTCCGCGAGCGAGCGCCCGCCCGCGAAGGCCTGGCGGTAGGCGGCCAGCGCGAAGGGCACCGTGCGGCCGATCTGCTTGGCGTAGGTGGCCACGCGCATGGCGAAGAGGCTGTCGAACGGAAACGGATCGGGCCAGCGCATGGGCTGCAGCCCGTGCTCGGCGGCCGTGCGCTCGATCTGCGAGAGCGCGATGTCGCGCTCCTCGGCGCAGCGGAAGGAATCCCAGCTCTCGGCGCCGGCAAGGTCGCGTGCGACGACCGGCACCCACTCGGCGCCGGGGTGGAGCTGCAGCGCGCGCTCGGCGGCCAGGTACGCCGCGGGTGACGCGAGGTCGAAGAAGAAGGCGGGACGCCTATCCGTGGATGAGCCAGCCATCCGCCGCCCGTGCCGCCTCCATGACGCCCTCGCTCAGCGTCGGGTGGCCGTGGACGATCCGCGCGACCTCGGGGTAGCCGCCCTCCAGGAGCTTGGCGTTGACGAGCTCCTGGATGAGCTCGGTCGCCTTGGAGCCGATGATGTGGCCGCCGAGCAGCTCGCCGTAGCGGGTGTCGCCGACGATCTTGATGAGGCCGCTGCGGTCGCCGTAGACGGTGCCCGCGCCGACGGCCCCGTACTGGAGCTTGCCGACGGTGACGTCGTGGCCGGCCTCGCGCGCCTGCTCCTCGGTCAGCCCGAACGACGCGACGTTGGGGTTGCAGAACGTCGCGCGGGGCACGTCGACGTACTCGATCGCATGGGTTTCCATCCCGGCCGCGTCCTCGACGGCGATGATGCCCTCGTCGGAGGCCTTGTGCGCCAGCGCGGGGCCGGGGACGAGGTCGCCGATCGCCCAGACGCCCTGCACGCTCGTGCGCAGCGCGCCGTCGACGGCGATGAGCCCCGCGTCGTCGAGCTTGACGCCGGCCTCGTCGAGCCCGAGGCCCTCGATGTCGGGACCGCGCCCGGCCGCGATGACGAACCACTCGAACTCGCCCGACTGGTCGCCGTAGGTGCACGACACCGTCGCGTCGCCGCTCTCGACGTTCTCGACCAGCGTGTTCGTGAGGACGTTGATGCCCTGGCGCTTGAACCCGCGCTCGGCCAGCTTGGAGATGTCGGCGTCCTCGGTGGGCAGCACGCGCTCGAGGGCCTCGAACAGCGTCACCTCGACGCCCAGGCGCGCGTAGGCCGAGGCGATCTCGGTGCCCGACGCGCCGGCGCCGACGACGGCCAGCGTCTTGGGCAGCTCGCTGAGCCCCCACGCCTCCTCGGTGCCGATGACGCGCCCCCCGAACCTCGTGCCGGGGATCGGCTTCTTGACCGAGCCGGTGGCCAGCACGATGCATTTGGAGGCGTCGATCTCGTCGCCGTCCTTGCTCGAGCCCACGCGCACGCTGCCCGCGCCGGTCAGGGCGCCGTGGCCCTCGAGGTAGTCGATCTTGTTCTTCTTGAACAGCCCGCTGACGCCGCCGGTCAGCGTCTTGATCACCTTCTGGCGGCGCTCGCCGACGGCCGCGAAGTCGACCTCGGGCTCGGCGACCTTGATGCCGAACTCGCCGGCGTCGCGGACCTCGTCGAGGACGTCGGCCACGCGCAGGACAGCCTTGGCCGGAATGCAGGCGACGTTGAGGCAGCGCCCGCCGACCGTGTCCTTCTCGATGACCGCCGTCTTCATGCCGAGCTGGGCCGCACGGATCGCGGCGACGTAGCCGCCGGGGCCCGAGCCGATGACAACGCAGTCGTACTGGGAGTCAGCCATGAGGCGCCTGAATCTAACGAACCCTCTGCGGCGCCTGGATCCTGCCCATCACGCGGATGAGCTTCCAGAACAGCCAGCCGGCCACGCCGATGATCGCCACGCACACGACGACGGCCAGCAGGTTGGAGGCGCGCAGGAGGAAGAGCGAGAAGAACACGACGATGAGCCCGAGCAGCGCCTCGAAGCCGAGCACCGCCCAGTAGCGCGCGAACCACAGCCCGATGGCGGCGACGTACATGACCCCGCAGAAGGCGAGCACGCCGATGGCGCTGGGCTGATCGCCCTCCACGTCGACGCCCGCGATCAGGGCGACGAGATTGGCGGTGCCCAGCAGCGCCGCGAGGATCGCCGCGGCGACGAGGGCCGGCGGCCGCTCGCCGGGCTTGAGCGGCTCGAGCTGGGCGCGCACCTCGGCGTTGCGCTCTTCGGCCCGCGCGTAGCCGCGGCGCATGCGATCGGCCGGCGCGGCGTCGCGCGGCGGCGTCGCCACCGCACGCGACTCGCTCGCGGGGCGCGGCTTGCGGCTGCGCCTACCCACTCGCCCCGCCGTTCATTGCTGCGCGCAGCGCTCGCGCCGCGGCCTTGGGATCGTCCGCGTCGGCGATCGCACGCACGACGACGATCCGTTGCGCGCCGGCCTGGACCACCGCGCCGACCGTTCCGGGGTCGATGCCGCCGATCGCGAACCACGGCAGCGAGACGTGGGCCGCGGCGTACCGCACCGGCTCGACGCCGATGGCCGGCCGGCCCTCCTTGGTCGGCGTGGCGTGCACGGGCCCGACGGCGATGTAGTCCGCGCCGCCGGCGCTGCCCGCCCGCGCCTGCTCGATCGAGTGCGTCGAGAGGCCGACGATGGCGTCCGGGCCGACGATCTCGCGGGCGCCGGCGACCGGCATGTCGTCCTGTCCGACGTGCACGCCGTCGGCGCCGCACGCCGCGGCGAGGTCGGGGCGGTCGTTGAGCAGGAACAGCGCGCCCGCGGCGTGGCAGCGCTCGCGCGCGTCGTGCGCGGCGGCGAGCAGCTCGTCGTCGGTTGCGTCCTTGTCGCGCAGCTGGAAGAGGTCGACGCCGCCGGCCAGCGCGCCGTCGAGCGCGCGCGCCATCCCGGCGCGGTCTGCGACGAAGTACAAACGGGCATGACTTAGGTGCTGCCGGCGGTCCACGATCGACAGTGTTGCGTAGCGCTACCATCGGTAATGCAACGGGAGCCCGTTGGGCTGAGAGGGCGGCATCGCGGCCGCCGACCGTCAGGAGCTGATCCGGGTCATGCCGGCGAAGCGAGAGGAGACACCATTCCCCAAGACCACGACAGCTACGACGTAGCGGTCGTCGGCGGCGGCATTGTCGGCCTCGCCGTCGCGTGGCGCGCGCAGACGCGCGGGTTGTCCGTGCTCGTACTCGAGCGCGGCGAGTTCGGCGCGCAGACCTCGCACGTCGCCGCCGGCATGCTGGCACCGGTGGCCGAGGCCGACGCCGGCGAGCGCCCGCTGCTCGCGCTGGGTCTGCAGAGCGCGCAGCGCTGGCCGGCCTTCGCGGCCCAGCTCAGCGAGGTCACGGGCCTGGACGTCGACTTCCGCCGGTGCGGGACGCTGATGGTCGCCCGCGACCGCGACGAGGCCGAGGCGCTCGAGCGCGAACGCGACCTGCGCGAGCGCATGGGGCTGCGCGTTCAGCGCCTGCTGCCGAGCGCGGCGCGGCGCCTGGAGCCCGCGCTGGCCCCGACCCTGCGCGGCGCGCTGGACCTGCCCGACGACCACGTCGTCGATCCGCGCCTGGTCTGTGCGGCGCTCGTGCGCGCGGCCGAGCGGGCGGGCGCGATCCTTCGCGCGGGCGTCGAGGTCGACGACCTCGACGCGCTGCCGGCCGAGCAGGTCGTCGTCGCGGCCGGACCGTGGTCGGCCGCCTTCGGCGACGAGGCGCGCGTGCGCCCGGTCAAGGGGCAGTCGCTGCGCCTGCGCGACCCCGGCGGTGCCGGGCTCGTCGAGCGCGTCGTGCGCTGGGACGGCGGCTACCTCGCGCCGCGCGGCGACGGGCGCTACGTGCTCGGCGCCACCAGCGAGGAGCGCGGCTTCGACACGGCGACCACGGCCGGCGCCGTCCACGAGCTGCTGCGCGACGCCTCGGAGCTCGTGCCCGGCCTACTCGAGCTCGAGGTCGAGGAGGTCATCGCCGGGCTGCGCCCGGGCACGCCCGACAACGCTCCGATCCTCGGGCGCTCGCAGGTCGATCCGCGGGTCGTGTGGGCAACCGGGCACTACCGCAACGGCGTGCTGCTCACGCCAGTGACCACGGACATCGTCGTGGCCGAGCTGCTCGGCGAGCCCGTCGAGCACGCCTTTGGGCCGGGTCGGTTCGCGCGAGAGGGGGCGGCGGCGTGATCGTCGTCAACGGCGAGCTCCGCGAGCGCGACGGCGCGACGATCGTCGAGCTGCTGGCCGACCTCGGCGTCGAGGAGCGTGCGCGCGGGGTCGCGGTCGCGGTGAACGGCGAGATCGTGCCCAGAGGGCACTGGCAAGACCATCGCGTCGCCGCCGGCGACCGTGTCGAGGCGCTGAGCGCCATGCAGGGAGGCTGAACCTTGAGCACCGAACAGATTCCGATCACCGACACCCCCTTCGAGATCGCCGGGCGTACGCTGCGCTCGCGGCTGATCCTCGGCACCGGGGGCTTCCGACGCCTGGAGACGCTCGCCGAGGCCATCCGCGCCACGAGCGCCGAGCTCGTCACCGTCGCCCTGCGCCGCATCGATCCGGACGCACGCGGGTCACTCGTCGACGTCCTCGAGGATTGCGGCGTCGAGCTGCTGCCCAACACCGCGGGCTGCTTCACCGCGCGCGACGCCGTGGTCACCGCACGCCTGGCGCGCGAGGCGTTCCAGACCGACTGGGTCAAGCTCGAGGTCATCGGCGACGAGCGCACGCTGCTGCCCGACGCGCCCGAGCTGCTGCTCGCGGCCGAAGAGCTCGTGGCCGACGGCTTCGTCGTCCTGCCCTACACCAACGACGACCCGATCCTCGCGCGCCGTTTGGAGGACGTCGGCTGCGCCGCGGTCATGCCGCTCGGCTCGCCGATCGGATCCGGCATGGGCATCCGCAACCCGTACAACATCTCGCTCATCGTCGATCGGGCCGAGGTGCCGGTGATCCTCGACGCCGGCGTGGGCACGGCGAGCGACGCGGCGCTCGCGATGGAGCTCGGCTGCGACGGCGTGCTGTGCGCCAGCGCCATCGCGCGAGCCGAGGATCCCGTCGCCATGGCGCACGCGATCCGCGCGGCGGTCGAGGCCGGCCGCCTGGCGCGCAGCGCCGGGCGCATCCCTCGGCGCCTGCACGCCGAGGCCTCGTCGCCGACGGAGGGCATGGCCGACCTCACGCCGCCCGTCGAGTGAGCGAGCCGGCGATCGACGATCTGATCGACCGCTGGCAGGCGGCCTGGGTCGGGCGCGATCGCGCGGCGTTCAGGACGGTCTGCGCGCGCGACGTCCACTACGAGGACCCGCTGTGCGGCGATCCGCTGGAGGGCCCCGACGAGCTGGCCGATCACGCCGCGCGGCTGTGGGCGGCCTTCCCCGACGCGCGCGTCGAGCGCACCGGCGAGCGCTTGAGCGACGGCCGCTTCGTCGCCGCGCCGTGCAAGCTGCTGGGCACGCACCGCGGCGAGATCGAGGGCCTCGCTCCGACCGGGCGCTTCGTCGTCGTGCACCTGGTCTTCTACTGCGAGCTCGACCCCGACCGCGAGCGCCTCTGGCGCGTGCGCGCGTTCTTCGACGCCTACGACGCGGCGGTCCAGCTCGGCGTGCTGCCCGCGCGCGGGACGCTCGGCGAGCGGGCGCTGCTGATGCTGCGCGGCTTCGGGCTCCGCGCCCGCGGCTGACGGCCGCGAACGTCCGCGACGTAACAACCCTGTTGTGACATCGCGGACGTTCGATGCGAAGGGGCTACTTGGTGACGGTCAGCGTCGCCGTCATTCCCGGGTGCAGCGTGCACACGTACTTGATCGTGCCGGCCTTGGTCGGGGTGAACGAGAACGTGCCGCCGTTGCCGAAGTCCTTGGACTTGAAGTCCGCGCCGGAGTTGGCGGTCACGTTGTGGTCGACGCTGTCGTCGTTGGTCCAGGTCACCTTCTGCCCGACCTTGACCGAGACATCCTTGGGGTCGAACGCGATGTTCTGCATCTTGATCGCCACCGCGCCGCCGCCGGAAGCGGCCGCCGACGTCGAGGTCGTGGCGGCTGCGGTGCTGGTTGAGGAGCTGTTGCTGCTGCCGCAGCCCGCGACGGCCGCGACGGCCAGCAGGGCGCCCAGCAGGAGCGCGATTCGTCTCATACGGGTCATGACGCCTCCGGGAAATCGATCCTTCCTAGGCAAGCTCTGCCAGCACAGGGGCGTGGTCTGAGAGCTGACCGCGATCGAGCGTACGCCCCTGCGCGTGTGCGCGCGCCGGGCAGACCAGCACGTGGTCGACGCTGTTTCCCGCGATGCGCGTGAAACGCGCCGCCACCGGGTCGCGGGTGTTGAGGTCGCCGCCGAGCACCACCGGCGCGCCGCCGGCCCAAGCGATCGCGGTCGCCGCGGCGCGCGCGACGTCGGCCTGCGCGCGCGCCTCGGAGTGCGCCTGGGCGTGGAGGTTGCACACCCACCAGCCGCGCTCGAGCCGCACGCCGTGGGCGACGCGGCGCTCGGGCCAGAGACGCAGCGTGAGCACGCGGTGCTCCAGCACGCGCTCGCCGCGCACCAGGATCGCGTTGGCGCCCCCGCCCCAGGACTTGATGATGTCCGGCCTGCGCTCGGCGAGCCGCCGCGTGACCGGCAGCAGCCAGTTGCGCGACGTGCGCGCGGTGCGCGCGCTGGCCGCACACGCGCGGCCGAGCTCGGGCGGCCACCACGGCGGCACCTCCTGCAGCAGGGCGACGTCCCACTCCCACGACGCCAGCCGCGCGGCGAACTCGCCGAGCAGGTCACGGGGCGTGTCGGGGACCGAGCGCCCGTGGAAGAGGTTCCAGGTCAGCACCAGCACCGCGACGTATTCTGCGCGTCCTGACGCGCCACTTCCTCACCGGCTCGGAGCTGACGGCCGACCAGCTCGACGCGCTGCTGCGCCGCGCGGCCGAGCTGAAGGCCGCACCGCGCTCGTCGCGCGCGCTGACCGACCGCATCGTGGCGCTGGTCTTCGAGAAGCCGTCGACGCGCACGCGCGTGTCGTTCGAAGCGGGCATCGTCGAGCTCGGCGGCCACCCGATGATCCTGCGCGGCGACGAGATGCAGCTCTCGCGCGGCGAGTCGGCCACGGACACCGCGCTCGTGCTGTCGCGCCACGTCGACGCCGTCGGCGTGCGCACGGGGCCCGACGCCGTGCTCGAGGAGCTCGCGGCCGCCGGCACGATCCCGGTCTTCAACATGCTCAGCGCCGGCCACCACCCGTGCCAGGCGCTCGCCGACCTGCTCACGCTGCGCGAGGCGTTCGGGCGCCTCGAAGGCCTCAAGCTCGCCTACGTAGGCGACGGCAACAACGTCGCGCGCTCGCTGGTGGTGCTCGGCGGGCTCGCGGGCGTCGAGGTCGTCGTCTCCTCGCCGGCGGGCTATCAGCTCGACGGCGTCGAAAGCGTGGAGGACCCCGCGCACGCGGTGGTCGGGGCGCACGCCGTCTACGCCGACGTCTGGGTCTCGATGGGCGACGAGGCGACCGCCGCCCAGCGCCGCGCTGCGCTGGCGCCCTACCGGGTCGACGACGCGCTGCTCGACCGCGCGGCGCCCGGTGCCGTCGCCCTGCACTGCCTCCCCGCGCACCCGGGCGAGGAGATCACCGCCGAGGTCCTCTACGGCGCGCGCCAGCGCATCTGGGATCAGGCCGAGAACCGCCGCCACGCGCAGAAGGCGCTGCTGGAATGGCTCGTTACGACGCCATAGGCCGTACCTACACGGCGACGCGCCGCACCGACCCGCGCGTCGCCGCGCGCATCTGGGGCGCGCTGGGCGACGCACGCACCGTTGTCAACGTCGGCGCCGGAACGGGCAGCTACGAGCCGCCCGACCGCGAGGTCACCGCCGTCGAGCCGTCGGCGGTGATGATCGCTCAGCGCCCGCCGGGCGCCGCGCCCGCGGTCCAGGCGAGCGCCGAGGCGCTGCCGTTCGCCGACGCGAGCTTCGACGCGGCCATGGCCGTGCTCACCCTGCATCACTGGGACGACTGGCGCACCGGCTGTGCCGAGCTGCGGCGCGTCGCGCGCGAGCGCGTCGTCGTCCTCTCGTGGGACCCGCGGTTCCGCAGGCGCTTCTGGCTGGGCCCCGAGTACTTCGACCACCTCATCGACGAGGACGTCGACCCGTTCCCGTCGCTGGACGAGCAGGTCGCCGCGCTCGACGGGCGGGTCGAGGTGGTGCCGGTCCCGTGGGATTGCGAAGACGGCTTCTTCAGCGCCTTCTGGCGGCGCCCGGAGGCCTACCTCGATCCGGCCGTCCGCGCCGGGATCTCGACGCTTGCCAACCGCACCGACGCCGAACTGGCCGACGGGCTCGCGCGGCTGCGCGCGGACATCGACAGCGGTGCCTGGGCGCGCCGCCACGCCGATCTGCTCGAGTGCGACGAGCTCGACCTCGGCTATCGCTTGATCGTCGGCTAGGGTCCGTCCCATGCCGCAGCCGAAGAAGTCCTCTCGCTCGCGCACCGCCGCCAAGCCGGCGGCCAAGCGCACGACGACGAAGCGCACCACCACCAGGTCCGACGAGGCCGTTCTCGCGAACCTCTCTGCGCTGCGCGACCACCTGCGCCGAGGGGTCGTGCTCACCACCGACGGCGTCAAGGCCGCGATGGACGATGCCGTCAAGCGCGGCAAGCTCACGCGCAAGGACGCCACCGAGCTGTCGCGCCACCTGCTCGCCTCCGGGCGCACGCAGGCCGACGGCTTCCGTTCCGACCTCGAGCAGGTCCTGGGCAAAGGCCGGTCGCAGGCCGACCGCGTGCTGCGCGAGGTCGATCGCGCGCGCCGGCGCGTGGGCGTCGGCTCGTCGTTCCCGATCACGGGCTACGACGACCTCAACGCGACCCAGGTGCAGAGTCGGCTCAAGGATCTGAGCAACCCCGAGCTGCGCAAGGTGCGCGACTACGAGCGCCGGCACGGCAACCGCAAGTCGGTGCTGGGCGCGATCGAGAAGAAGCTCGGCTGAACTACGCTGGGGGCGATGGACGCCCCGACGACGACGCGCCCCGAGCGCGGCCAGGAGCTCGAGCTGACGATCGACAACCTCGCCTTCGGCGGGGCCGGCGTCGCGCGCCTCGACGGCTACGTCGTGTTCGTGCGCGACGCGGTGCCGGGCGACCGCGTGCGCGCGGTCGTCACCAAGCGCAAGAAGGCCTACGCCGAGGCCCGCCCCGTCGCCCTGCTCGAGCCCGGCCCCGAGCGGATCGAGCCGGTGGCCGACCATCCCGGCGCGCCCTGGCAGGTCCTGCCCTACGAGCGCCAGCTCGCGGTCAAGGCCGAGCAGGTCGCCGACGCGCTGCGGCGGATCGGCCGGCTCGACGACTTCGCGCTCGAGCCGATCGTGCCCGCCGTCGAGCAGTGGCGCTATCGCAACAAGCTCGAGTACTCGTTCGGCACCGGCGAGGACGGCGAGCTGGTCTGCGGCTTCCACGCCCCCGGATCGTGGGAGCGCATCGAACACATCGACGACTGCCTGCTGGCCTCCGAGCGCGGCAACGACGCACGGCGCGCCGCGCTGGCGTGGTGCCGCGAGCGCGGGCTGCGCGCCTACGACCGCCGCGCGCAGGCCGGCCTGCTGCGCAACCTCGTCGTGCGCGAGGGCCGGCGCACCGGCGAGCTGCAGGTGCGCCTGGTGACCTCCGACGAACCGGTCGCGGTCGACGGCCTCGCCGAGGCGGTCGGCGCCGACAGCGTGCTGTGGACGCGCGCGCTGGACGTCGGCGAGACGACCGCCGGCGGCATCACCGAGGTCCTGCACGGCATCGAGGCGATCGAGGAGGAGCTCGGCGGCCTGCGCTTTCGCATCAGCGCCGACGCGTTCTTCCAGACGAACACCGAGATGGCCGAGCGCCTCTACGGCGCGGCGGCCGAGTACGCGGATCTGCAGGGGTGGGAGCGCCTGTACGACCTCTTCTGCGGCATCGGGACGATCGGGCTCATGCTGGCGGGACGGGCGGGCGAGGTGTGGGGCCTGGAGATCGTCGAGGAGGCGATCGCCGACGCCATCGCCAACGCCCGGCGCAACGAGATCGCCAACGCGCGCTTCTATGCCGGCGACGTCCGGCTGGCGCTGCGCGAGCTCGTCGAGCGCGCCGGGCGCCCGGACGTGCTCGTCGTCGATCCGCCGCGGGCGGGCCTCTCGGCCAAGGTCGTGCGGCGCGTCATCGAGGCGGCGCCGCGCCGGATCGTCTACGTCTCGTGCAACCCGACGACGCTGGCGCCCAACGCCGCGCAGCTCGTCGAGGCCGGCTACGCGCTGCGCCGCGTGCGCCCGGTCGACATGTTCCCGCAGACGCCGCACATCGAGTGCGTCGCGCTGCTCGAACGCGCCTGAGCGCCGGACTGGCCGTCCGGCCAGTGTTCGACGTCGAACGCGTCGTATGGAATGTGGTCTCTAGGCACAGCCGTCCGCCGGGGAGCGCCGGCGACCCCCCTTGTCGGCGCTCCCTCGCGGACCCCCGGGCCGTTGGGTATGTCGTCCGCGGTGCGCCGGCGGCGCTTCGCGGTCAGGGCAGTGAGAGGGCGTGAAGCGCCGCGGCCGCGCGGCCGCGCGCGGTGTGTCTGCGGCTGCCGATTTCGGCGCGCACCGGCGAGTCCGTGCGCCCGAGGACGACCGCCTGCGCCCGCGGTGGCGCCCACGTTTGCCCGTGCCGCGCGGCGCCGCAAGACGCGACGCGGCGGGCCGCAACCCAACCGGTCAGCTCTCCTCGCGCGCGTCGTCGAGCCGCGGGTCCTGTGCCACCGGTTCCTCGATGCGCTCGAGGACGCCGAGCAGCTCGGTGACGCGGCAGACGAGCAGGCGCTCCTCGTCGACCTCGACCCAGACGCCGGCCGAGGCCGGGAAGACGACATGGTCGCCCGGCCGGATCGGCATCTGCACGCCGGCCGCCTCCCACCAGTCGACGCCGTGGCCGACGGCGAGCACGATCCCGTGCTGGGGCGGCGGCTCGTGGCTGCCGGGAGGCACGACCAGACCCGAGCTGCGCATGCGGTCGGGCTCGAGTTCCTTGATGACCACTCGATCGAACAGCGGGCGCAGGTGATGGCGGGCCATTCCCGTTGAGCCTACGCGTTCCGCGAACCTGGCCAAACGCCTATTGCGTCAGGGCGGTTGCGTCGGGGTACGTTTCCGCGCCGTGGCCAGCGCTACGGACCACACCGCAGGGCGCGCGCCGCGAATTCGCGACGTGGCCGCGCGCGCGGGCGTCGGGGTGGGCACGGTCTCGCGGGTGCTCAACGACTCGCCGGGCGTCGCACAGGCCACGCGCGCGCGCGTCCGCGCGGTCATGGACGAGCTCGGCTATCGCCCTAGTGCCACCGCCCGCAACCTGTCGCTGGGCCGCACGCAGACGCTCGGCGTCATCGCCCCGTTCTTCACCAGCCCGTCCGTCGTCGAGCGCCTGCGCGGCATCGACGACGTGGTCGGGGGCAGCTCATACGACCTGACGCTCTACAACATCGAGACGCGCGACCAGCGCCGCGCCGCGCTGCGGCGCTTCGCCCGCCGCGACCGCGTCGACGGCGTGATCGTCATCTCGCTGCCGCTCACGCCGGCGGAGATCCGCGCGCTCAACCGCGACGGCGTGCCCGCCGTCTGCATCGACGTCGCCAACGCGCTGCTGCCGCACGTCGCGATCGACGATGTCGCGGGCGGTGCGCTGGCCGCGCGCCACCTGCTCGAGTGCGGCCACGTCCGGATCGCCTTCGTCGGCGACGTCGAGGAGAACGCGTTCGGCTTCGCGTCCAGCGAGCGGCGCCTCGGGGGCTTCCGCGACGAGCTGCACCGCCGCGGGCTCGGGCTGCCGCCCGCCTACGTCAAGCGCGGGCCGTTCGGCCGCGCCACGGCGAGCCGTCTGGCCCGCCAGCTGCTGTCGCTCAAACGGCGCCCGACCGCGATCTTCGCCGCGTCCGACGTCCAGGCCTTCGGCGTGCTCGATGCGGCGGGGCGCGCCGGGCTGGCCGTGCCCGACGACCTCTCGGTCATCGGGTTCGACGACATCGAGCTGGCCTCCGCTATCGGGCTGACGACGGTGCGCCAGCCGCTGCGCGAGTCCGGTCGCGCGGGGGCGGCGCTGCTGCTCGGAGCGCTCGACGGCAGCGACGGCGGGGCGCCCGTCGCGCTGCCCGACCTCACGATCGTGAAGCGGCGAACGGTCACACCCGTCGGGTAGATGGCAATTCGACGCCCGGCGTCTTGACAGTCGGCGTGTTGCCGCTAGGGTCTGGAACCGGTTCCATCATCTGTCGCTTGGGTCCGCGACAGCGTCGCGGGCGACACACGAGGACCGGGTTCCACGCACGCCACCGTCCCCCACATCCGTTCCGGTGTGGGCAGGGTCGAGGACGCCCTGCTGCGCCGGTATGTCGCCGACGGCGATCTGGCCGCCCGCGAGGAGCTGGCGGCGCGGATGCGCCCGATCATGCGCCGGCTGGCGCGCCGGTATCGCTACAGCGGCTACGTAGAGGATCTCGAGCAGGCCGCGGCGCTGGGGCTGACCAAGGCGCTCGAGCGCTTCGACCCGAGCTTCGGCACCGATTTCGTGCGCTACGCGGTGCCGACGATGATCGGCGAGATGCGCCGCTGGCTGCGCGACCACTCGTGGGCCGTGCGCCCGCCGCGCGAGGCCGCCGAGACGTGGCTGGAGGTCGCGGCGGCCAGCGAGCGGCTGGGGGCGATGCTGGGCCACGCGCCGACGACGACCGATCTGGCCGAGCATCTGGACGTGCCGGTGGATCGGGTGACCGCGGCGATGGAGGCGCGACGAGGGCGCTGGGCGGTGTCGCTCGACGCCCCCGCGCACGCCGACTGCGAGGACCGCACGGTCGCCGATCAGCTCGGGGTGGAGGACGAGGACCTCAGCCGCGCCTTCGATCGCGCCTGGCTGCGCGAGCTGGCCACGATGCTCGAGCCGCTGGAGCGCAGCATCGTGCAGCTGTACTTCGCCGGCGACCTCTCCCAGCGCGAGATCGCCGCGCGCATGGGCATCTCGCAGATGAAGGTCTGCCGCGTGCTGCATCGCGCCGTCGAACGCCTCCGCGCCGCCGACGCCACGGCCGCCGCGTAGCGCCTACTCGTCGCCGCCCGTGGCGCCGCGCTGGCGGGCGAGCCAGTCGCCGAGCTGCTGGCCGACCTCGCCGATCGACGAGCCGGCGGTCTGGAACGCATCGGAGATACGCGCCGCGTAGTGCTCCTGGGCGGCGTCGGCCTCCTCGCGCAGCGGCGGCTCGTCGCCGCGGCGGATGTACTCGCCGCCGACGATGCGGTCGTAGCCGCCTTCGCGCACCCAGTCCAGCAGATGGCGGACGCGGCGCACGGGCATCGGATGGGTGAGCCCGAGCTCCTGCAGCATCCGCGTCAGGCGCTCCAGGCCCTTGCCGCCCTCGCTGTAGTCCATCGACTGGGCGATGAAGGCGTCGAGGTTGAGGTCCGCCGCGGCCTCGCCGGCGGAGATGACCATCAGCGCGCGGCACACCGCCATCGGGTCGCGGGTGACGAGCGCCGCCGCGCGGTCGCAGCTCAGCTCGGCGCCCCGGAACCACTCCAGCAGCGCGAGCTGGATGGCCAGCAGCGGCAGCCCGGCCAGCAGCGGCAGCCGCACGCCGGAGCCGATGCGCAGCAGGATCAGCAGCGCGGTCTGGTAGAGGACGTGGCCCGAGTGGACGTGCGCGGCCTCATGGGCCAGCACGACGCGCCGGCCGTCGTCGTCGAGGATTCGCACGAGCTCGGAGTTGAGGACGACGATCGGGCGGTCGATCCCGATCGTCGCGGCGTTGGCGAGCGGGAACTGCGTCATGTAGAGGTCCGGCACGCGCTCGAGATCGAGCGCGTGGAAGCACTGACGGTGCAGCACCCAGATGTGGGGCAGCTGCCCCTGGCCCAGCCGCACCGACGAGCCGAGCGACGCAGCCCGCAGCGCGCGCTCGTAGCCCAGCGCGATGAGCCTGCGCACCACCTCGTCGAGGTAGGGGACCTTCTGCAGGGCCGCGGTCGCGGCGCGGTCGGCGGGGTGCTGGTAGGCCCGCGGCGAGATGCCCTCGAGCTTCCATGCGTCGACGGGAAGTGCCATCGCCGCAGGGTACCCTCCCGCCCCATGCGCGCCGCCACCATCCGCGACGGCGAGGTCGTCGTCGCCGACCATCCCGACCCCGAGCCGGGCGCCGGGGAGGTCCTCGTGCGCGTCCACGCGGCCGGCATCAACGGCGCCGACATCCACCAGCGCGCCGGCCATTACCCGGCGCCGCCGGGCTCGCCGCCCGACATCCCCGGCCTCGAGCTCGCCGGCGAGGTCGTCGCCCGCGGCCCGGGCGCGGAGCGCTTCGCCGAGGGCGATCGCGTGATGGCCGTCGTCGGCGGCGGCGGCCAGGCCGAGCTGTGCACCGTGCACGAGCGCCAGCTCATGCCGGTGCCCGACGCGCTGGACTGGGTCGCTGCGGGCGGCGTGCCCGAGGTCTTCACCACCGCGCACGACGCGATCTTCACGCAGGCCGGGCTGCGCGCCGGCGAGCGCCTGCTCGTGCACGGTGCGGCCGGCGGCGTCGGCACCGCCGGCGTGCAGCTCGGCGCGAGCGCCGGCGCCCACGTGACCGCGACGGTGCGCAACGCCGCCGTGCGCGACGACGTCGCCGCCCTCGGCGCGAACGCCGTGATCGATCCGGAGGGCTTCGCCGAGCACGGTCCCTTCGACGTCGTGCTCGAGCTCGTCGGCGCCCCCAACCTCGCCGGCGACCTGCAGGCGCTGGCCACCTGCGGGCGCATCGTCGTCATCGGCATCGGCGGCGGGGCGAAGGCCGACCTGAACCTCGGCGCGCTGATGGGCAAGCGCGCGACGCTGCGCGGCTCGACGCTGCGTTCCCGCCCGCTGGAGGAGAAGGCGCTCGCCGCGCGAGCGCTGGAGCGCCACGTCCTGCCGCTCTTCGAGCGCGGCGACGTTCGGGTCCCGGTGGCCGCCACCTACCCGCTCGACGCCGTCGGCGAGGCCTACGAGCGCTTCACCGCGGGCGGCAAGCTCGGAAAGATCGTCGTCACCCCGCGCTGAGCGCGGGGGCGCCGGTCACAGCTCTTCTTCGATGTCTTCCTCGTCGGAGACCGGGACTTCTTCCTGCGCGTGGATGGTGCACAGGGCTGGTCCCCCCGACTCGAGGACCTGCTCGAGCTCGCGCTCGGTCAGCTTCGCCCCGCACTCCTCGCAGCGGTCGCCCACCTGCTCAAGGGTCTTCTCCTCGAGGTCCATGGCCGTCACGTTACCCCTCGGGCGCCCGCGGGAACAGTGAGCCGACGCGGTCGACGTTGGGGATCAGGTAGCCCACCGCGATCAGCGCGACCGTCGGCAGCTCGGAATCGAGCAGCACCTCGCTGGCCACGGCGACGAGCAGGCCGATGAGCATGCCGAGCTCGGCGGCGCGCTCGCGCAGGCTCAGGCGCCTGGCGTACGCGGCGAAGGCGGCCAGGAACACGACGTCGATCGCGCTCAGGCGCGCCGCGGCCAGGCCGGTGCCCCAGTCGGGCAGCTCGAGCGTGAGCGCGTCGCCGGGCCGCGACGTCGTCAACGCGAAGACGCCCGCCGAGCCGCCGCTGCGCGCCTGGACGATGTCGATGACCGCGACGAACAGCGGCAGCGCGATCGCCAGCGCGGGGGTGTCGAAGACGACGGCGAAGGCCACGCCCAGGCAGCCGTAGAGCACCGCCTCGAACGGCGTCGCGGCGGCCGCCGCATCGTTGAGGTCGAGGGCGGCGACGAGCAGCCCGGCGCCCGCCAGCGCCGGCACGAGCGCCAACGGCACGTCGGCGACGGCGACGAGCCCGGCGACGATCGCCACCACGAAGGTCAGCCCGACTCCGCACGCGACGAGCGCCGAGAGCTCCGGCGGGTGCAGCTCCGGCAGCTCGGGCGCGACGAGGAAGTAGGCGACAGCGGCGCCGAGGACCGCTAGTAGGGCGGCAGGTCCGCGTACCAATCGCCCAGCACCCGGAAGGCCGACCAGAACTCGCGCTTGGCGGCCTCCTCGTCGAGGGCCTCGTCGATGTTGGGCACCACGAGCGCGTCGCAGGACGGCGTGAACGGCTGCACGACTCCCGGCTCGAAGTCCAGCGCCTTGGCCAGCGGCACGTCGAGGTCGTTGAGCGCGGCGAGCGCGTCCTCGCCCATGACCACGACGATCTTCGGCGTCACGATCGCGAGCTCCTCAACGACCCGCGCGACGCACGCCGGATCGGCGAGCGACGGATCGGCGACCGGGCACTTCACGCACAGGGTCCCGTAGACGGCGAGCGGATCGATGCTCAGGCGCTTGAGCGACTTCATCAGCGCGGTGCCGCTGCGCCCGTAGAAGGCCACGCCCTCCTCGACCTCGCTGGCGGCGGGCGCGAACTTCAGCAGGAAGACGTCGGCCTGCGGATGGCCCGAGCCGAGCACGGGCATCAGGTTCCCGCGCGGGCAGTGGCGGCAGCTCTGCAGCTCGCGGGTCAGGGAGTTGAGCTCGCGGATGGCGCGCTCGAGGTACTTCTCGCGGATCTCGTCGTCGGTCGCGGGCATGGGTCCTGCGGGGTTCGACGGGTCCGCAGGTCGTCCTTGCCCCTGCATCAGG
>DATBKW010000429.1:0-3535 GCA_036555665.1 Solirubrobacteraceae bacterium
CGTCGAACGTGCCGGGCGTGCGGCGGTGCTCGTGGTGACCGTGGCTCTCGGGCAGGTGCTGCAGCAGCGTGCCCCCGGCCGCCACGTTCATGAGCTGCATCCCGCGGCAGACGCCCAGCACGGGGATGTCGCGCTCGAGGGCGCGGCGGGCGAGCACCAGCTCGAAGGTGTCGCGCTCGGGCACCGTGCCGCGCGTCTCGGGATGGGGCGTGGCGCCGTAGGTGGCCGGATCGAGGTCGGCCCCGCCGGCGAGGATCAGCCCGTCGATGAGGTCGAGCACGTCGTCGGGGTCGCGCTGCACCGCGTCGTCGGGCGGCAACATCACCGCCATCCCGCCCTCGCGCTGCACCGTGTCGATGTAGGAGCGCGGGAGCAGGTAGGCCTGCTGGTCCCAGACGCTCCAGCGCGCGCGCTCGAGGGCGGTGCAGATGCCGATGACGGGGCGCGCCATTTGTCCACGGTACCCGCCCGCGCGGCTGCGGAACCAGCCGGGCCCTAGGCGGCGTCCTGGCCGGCCACCCGGCTGCGCACGGCATCCAGGGTCACGCCGCGCGCGGCGAGGATCCGCGCCGCAACGCCGTCGCCCTCGCGCAGCAGGCCGAGGACGAGGTGCTCGGAGCGCAGGTCGCGCGCGCCGAGCGCGATCGCCTCGCGCAGGGTCAGCTCGAGCGCCTTCTTCGCGCGCGCACAGAACGGCATCGCGCGGCTGCCGCAGCGCCCGCGACGGCTCAGCGCGCCGGGGCCGAACGCGCGCTCGACGCGCTCGCGGACCGCGTCGAGGTCGATGCCGAGTGTGGCCAGGGCCTGCGGATCGATGTCCTCCTCTCCCCGGCCGACGGTCCGCACGACGTCGTCGCGCACGGCCGCGGCGTCGACGCCGAAGCCGGCGAGCAGGCGTGCCCCGTCGCCGCCGGTGGCCAGCACGCCGAGCAGCAGGTGCTCGGTGCCGATCCAGCCGTGGTGCAGCGCCGCGGCCTCGGCCTGCGCCGCCACCACCGCCGCGCGTGCGTCCTCGGTGAAGCGCTCGAACATCAGCCCAGCAACCTCCTGCGTCGCCCGTGCTTGCGGTGAACCGCCTGCTTGGACACCCCCAGCGCACCTCCGATCTCCTGCCACGACCAGCCGCGCTCGCGCGCGTTGGCCACGTGCAGCGCCTCGAGCCGCTCGACGAGGGTGCGCAGCGCGGCGACCGCCGCCAGCCCGACCTCGGGGTCGGTGCTGTCGACCGCGCCGGCCAGGTCGCGTGTCTCCTGTGCAGCCATGTCGTCAACATACGTTGACCGAACGGATCTGTCAACAGATGTTGACGCGCGCGCGAGCGGGTAGCGTCCGCTCATGCCCGACCTCCAGACCGTCAACCTCCACCGCGACGGCGCCGCCGCGACCATCGAGCTGAACCGCCCCGACGCGCTCAACGCCTGGAACGGCCAGCTCGGTATCGATCTGCTCGCGGCGGTCCGGGAGGTCGCCGACGACGACGGCGTGCGCGTGGTCGTGGTCACGGGCGCCGGGCGGGCCTTCTCCTCCGGCGCCGACCTCAAGGACGCCTCCGCCCGCACGCGGACCGACGAGGGCCACTGGGACGTCCGCAAGACGCTCACCGAGCGCTACCACCCGATCATCACCGGGATCCGCACCATGCCCAAGCCGGTGATCGCCGCGATCAACGGCCCGGCGGTCGGCATCGGGCTGTCGCTGGCGCTGTCGGCCGACCTGATCGTGGCGGCCGAGTCGGCCTACTTCCTGCTGGCCTTCGTGAACATCGGCCTGGTGCCCGACGGCGGCTCGTCGGTGCTCGTGCCCAACCGCGTCGGCTTCGCGCGCGCGATGGAGATGGCGATGCTGGGCGAGCGCATCCCGGCCGCCCAGGCCCTGGAGTGGGGACTCATCAACCGGGTGGTGCCCGATGACGCCTTCGCGGCCGAGGTCGACGCGCTGCGCGACCGGCTCGCGACGGGTCCGACGCGGTCCTACGCCGGCTCCAAGCGCCAGCTCAACGCGTGGCTGTTCGCGCGGATGGAGGAGCAGCTCGAGCTCGAGGCGGAGATCCAGCAGGAGATGGCCGGCTCGCCCGACTTCTACGAAGGCGTCGCCGCCTTCGTGGAGAAGCGCGCCCCGGCCTTCCGGGGAACGTAGGGGCCCGGACCACCGACGGCCCGTAGTCCGCCGAGCTGTGAATAGAATCCGGCGCGCCTTGGCTCGCACCTCAGCCAGCCGCCCGGCGCGGCGCCTCGCGCTCGTCCTTTTCGTCGCCTTCGCGGGGCTGCTCGTGCTCGCCGGCCCCGCCTTCGCCGGCGCCATCGTGCCCGAGAGCGGCGGCTCGCCCAACGCCGACAAGATCGCCACGCTCTACAAGCTCATCCTCGCCGTCGCGATCGTCATCTTCATCGGCGTCGAGGGGTGTCTGTTCTATTCGCTGTTCAAGTTCAAGGCGCGCAAAGGCGCCGTCGCCGCGCAGATCCGCGGCAACACGCGCCTGGAGGTCGGCTGGACCGTCGGCGCGGCGATCATCCTCGTCGTGCTGGCGGCCTTCACCTTCGCCACGCTGCCGAGCATCCGCAATCCGCCCAACTCGGGCGTGGGCGGGATCAAGCTGGCCAACAACACGATGATCGCCTCCGGGCCGAGCAAGCCCGAGCCGCCCAACGGCAGGGCGCTGAACATCTGCGTCAACGGCCAGCAGTACATCTGGCGCTACACCTACGCCAGGGACTGCACCAACGCCCCGCTGAACTCGCCTTTCTCCTACCAGCAGATGGTCGTCCCGGTCGAGACGACGGTGACGCTCACCATCAACGCCCAGGACGTTGCGCACTCGTGGTGGATCCCCAAGCTCGGCGGCAAGTTCGACGCCGTGCCGGGCTACACGAACTACACCTGGTTCAAGATCCCGGCCAAGTACGCGGGGACGACCTTCACCGGCCAGTGCGCCGAGCTGTGTGGGCGCAATCACGCCAACATGACCGCGCAGGTGCGCGCGGTGACGCCCGCGGTGTACGAGCGCTGGCTCGATCAGCGCAAGGCCGACATCAAGGCCGCCGACGACGCGGCCGCCCAACAGCGCAAGCAGATCGAACAGCAGCAGACGCCGTAGCACCCTCCCCATGGCCGCGACCACGACCGAAGTCACCACCCCCGTCCCGCAGATCGTCGCCCGGCGCGTCGAGCCCGAGCGCACCGGCTGGACGTCGTGGGTGACGACGACCGATCACAAGCGCATCGGGATCATGTACCTGGTCCTGACCTTCGTGTTCTTCATGATGGGCGGGACCGAGGCGCTGCTCATGCGTCTGCAGCTCGCCGTGCCCGACAACACGCTGATCGAGCCCAAGACGTACAACGAGCTGTTCACGATGCACGGGACGACGATGATCTTCCTGTTCGTCGTCCCGATCATGGCGGGGTTCGGCAACTACTTCGTGCCGCTGATGATCGGCGCGCGCGACATGGCCTACCCGAAGCTCAACGCGCTGTCGTTCTGGCTGCTGGTGGCGGGCGGGCTGGTCTTCTACGGCTCGATCTTCTTCAACGCGCC
>DATBKW010000430.1:0-21167 GCA_036555665.1 Solirubrobacteraceae bacterium
GGCGGGCCGCCCGCGGGCGCCCCGACGTCGTTAATCGGACCACGTGTCCGGGTATCAGGATCGCTCGCGGCGTATCCTCTCCGGGGGCCAAAGAGCGCCGGCGGAGCGCAAGGGGGCGTTTTTGAGCGACAATCCAACGAGGCGGGCGGCACTCCCGCGATGGTGTGCGGGATGACCGAGATCGCCGACCCTCGTCGCGTGGAAATTGCAACGCCCGATCTCGAGATCACCCTGCCCGCCCGCGCGGAGAACGTCGCAGTGGTGCGACACGCGGTCGGCGGGCTGGGCGAGGTCCTCGACGTCGACGACCAGACGCTGTCCGACATCAAGCTCGCGGTGACGGAGGCGTGCACGAACGTCGTGGTCCACGCCTACCCGAACGGCGAGGGGCCGATGGGCCTGCGCGCGTCGATCGACGACCGTCGGCTGTACCTCGTGGTGCTCGACCGCGGCCGCGGGATCGTGCCGCGGCCCGACAGCCCGGGCCTCGGCCTCGGGCTGCCGCTGATCGCGACGTTGGCCGAGTCGCTCGAGCTCGGCACCGGCCGCGACGAGGAGACCGAGGTGCGCATGGTCTTCGATCTCGGTGCGCCATTCGACGGCGGAGGCGAGCTGTGAGCGGACACGGGCTCAGCAACGAGGCGGTCGTCCGCGTCCGCAGCGGCCCGCTGGTCGGCGCGGTCCTCGGGCGCGTGGTCGGCATGCTGGCCGCGCGCGCCCAGTGCCCGATCGACCGCCTCGACGACGCGATCCTGCTCACCGACGCCGTCGCCGCCCACGCCCCGGTCCATGCCCAGAACCACCACGTGCATGTGGTGGTCGCCGCCGACGACGACCACCTCGAGCTGCGCGTCGGCGACCTGCGCCCCGACGGCGGCCGCCGCCTCCTCGCCGATGGCGACCTGCCCGGCGTGGGGAACGTGTTCGATCGCGTCGCCGACGACGTGCACGCCGGCACCACGCCCAACGGCGAGAGCGGCGAGCTCGTCCTGCGCCTGAACTTCCGCACGTGACCCGAGAGCCCGACGCGCTGCCGCGCCATTCGTCAACCTAGGAGCCCGATGCCACCAGAGTTCACACTCAGCAGCGAGCCACTCGACGAGTCGCGTCACGTCGTGGCGGTCGCCGGCGAGATCGACCTGTTCACCGCGCCCGAGCTCAAGGCGGCCCTCGGCGAGGCGCTGGAGTCCGGCCGCACGCGGATCGTGGTCGACCTGACCGAGACGACGTTCCTGGATTCTACGGCGCTCGGGGTCCTCATCGGCGCGGTCAAGCGCCTGCGCTCGCGCGACGGCGTCCTGACGATCGTCAATACCGACGCCAACATCGCCAAGACCTTCGAGATCACCGGCTTGGATCAGATCTTCACCATCCGGCCGACGCGCGACGAGGCGGTCGAGGCCTTGGACGCCGACGAGGCCGCGGCCTAACTGTCCAGCAGCTTCAGCACGGCTTTCTCGACCGGGCCCTGGATCGCGGTCGCGTCACCGTCGGGCGCGGCGGCGACGAGCCGGTGGTCGATGACCTCGCCGTCGCGGTAGCGGTCGAAGACGCGCGGGTCGATGTACGAGGCGCGGGCGACCGTCGGCGTGTTGCCCAGGTAGTAGGCGACCTCGTCGACCGCGCGTTTGATCGCGCGCTTGCGCCCGGTCTTGGTGGTGGGGGCGTCTGCGGAGACGGCCAGGGCAACCGCGGCGAGCACGGTCGCGCCCCAGGTGCGGAAGTCCTTGGCCGAGATGTCCTTGCCGGTCGCGTCCTTCAGCCAGGCGTTGATGTCCGCCGAGCGCACATCGGCCCATCGGCCATCGTCCTTGTAGGCCAGGAGCTCGTCGCCTCCGCCGCGGCGGCGCTTGAGCTGCTCGACGACCTCGGCCACCTGGGAGTCGATGACCGCCTGCACGCGGCGCTGGCCGCTCTTGGCCGGGTAGTCGAACAGCAGCACGTCGTCGCGCAGCCGCACGTGGCGTTTCTTCATCGTGGCCAGGCCGTAGCTCTCGTTGCGCACCGCGTAGTCCTCGCCCCCGACGCGGAAGAAGCCGCGGTCGAGCAGGCGCACGGCGCACGCGCAGACGCGGTCGTAGGTCAGCTCGTCGCCGCCGCCCAGCTCGGCGTCGACGCGCTTGCGCAGGCGCGGCAGCGTCCGGGCGAAGACGACCATGTCGTCGAACTTCTGCAGGTCGCGCCGCTGGCGCCAGCGCGGGTGGTAGAGGTACTGCTTGCGCCCGGCTGCGTCCATGCCGGTGGCCTGGATGTGGCCTCCCGGGTAAGGGCAGATCCAGACGTCCTCCCACGCCGGCGGGATGACGAGCTCGTGGATGCGCAGCATGACCTCGCCGTCGGCGACGACGTCGCCGTCCTCGTCGAGGTAGCGAAAGCCGCGCCCCTGGCGCCGGCGGCGGATGCCGGGACCCGAGCAGTCGACGCGGCGCAGGCGGGCGGTGCTCACCAGATCGACGTACCCGCCGCGCGCGCGGCACTAGCGCGTCGGCGCGCCCCCGCTGGCGTCAGCTCTTCGCCGCGGCCTTCTTCTTCGCGGCCGGGGCCTTCTTCTTGGCGGGCGCCTTCTCCGCGGCGCCGCCGCCGTTGCCCTCGGTGTCCTTCTCGCGCACCGCGTCGAGGCTGGCCTTCAGCGCCGCCATGAGGTCGGGCACGGGCTCCTCTTCCTCCTCGGCCGCCGGCTGCACGGCGATGTCCTCGCCGGCCGCCTTGCGCTCGATCAGGTCGAGGACCTCCTCGCGGTAGGTGTCGTGGTACTTGGAGGGGTCGAACGGCCCGGCCAGCGACTCGACGAGCTGCTTGGCGATGTCGAGCTCGCGATCGGTGGCCTCGACGTCGGCGGCCGCGGCGAGCTCGTCGATCTTGCCGGGCTCGACGACCTCGTCGGCGAACAGCATCGTCGAGATGCCCAGTACGTCGTCGCCCATCGGGCGCAGCGCCACGAGCTGCTCCTTGGAGCGGATGACGACGCGGGCGATTGCGACGCGGCCCGTCTCGCGCATCGCCTCGAGCAGGAGGCGGTAGGGCTTGGCGCCGCCGGGGCCCGGCGCCAGGTAGTACGGGTGGTCGTAGAAGACCGGGTCGATGTCTGAGAGCTCGACGAAGTCCTCGATCTCGATGGTCTTGGTCTTCTTCGGCTCGAGCGCCTCGAGTTCGCCGGGCTCGATCACGACGTAGCTCTCGGGCGTCAGCTCGAAGCCCTTGACGATGTCCTCGTAGGCGACCTCGTCGCCCGTCGACGGGTCCACGCGCTTCTGTGCGATGCGGACGCCGGTCTTGCCGTTGAGCTGGTGGAAGCGCACGGTCTTGCGATTGACCGCGCTGTAGAGCTTGACGGGGACGGTGACCAGGCCGAAGGAGATCGCCCCAGTCCAGATGGATCGCGCCATGCAATCAAGTATTCCGCATGCGCCCGGCCGGGCCTCCGGGCGCACGCGGAGTTGCGTAGGGAACGGCTGCCGTCAGGAGCCGGCGGCGGCGCCGGTGCCCGCCGGCTCAGGCGCCGTCTCGTGGCGGCCCTCGGCGAACTCCTCGACGATCTTGGCGTTGAAGGCCGGGAGGTCGTCGGGCTTGCGGCTGGTCACCAGGCCCTGGTCGACGTGGACCTCCTCGTCGACCCATTCGGCGCCGGCGTTGCGGATGTCGGTCTGCAGCGAGGGCCAGGAGGTCAGCGTGCGGCCCTTGATGACGTCGGCCTCGACCAGCGTCCACGGCCCGTGGCAGATGGCGCCGACCGGCTTCTTGGCCTCGACGAACGCGCGCACGAAGGCCACCGCGTCCTTGTCGGCGCGCAGGAAGTCGGGGTTGGCGACGCCGCCTGGCAGCACGAGCCCGTCGTAGTCGTCGGCGCGGGCGTCGGAGGCCGCCTTGTCGGCGGTGAACGTCTCGCCCTTGTCGAGATGGTCGAAGCCCTGGAACTCGCCCGTCTCCAGCGAGATCACGTCGACCTCGGCGCCCTCGTCCTTGACCGCCTTCATGGGCTCGGTCAGCTCGACCTGCTCGACCCCGTCGGTGGCCAGGAAGGCAATACGCTTGCCGTCTAGCTTGCCCATTGTCCGGTGCTCCTTCGGTTGCTTGTCTCACCATCGGGGCTACCGGCTGAACCCGGAGGGTAAACGCGCGTCATGGCCCAAATCCGCAACGCCGCCCAAGGCATCCTCGCCGACGAGAACGCCGAGGCCCGCGAGCAGATCATCGAGCTGCTCAAGAAGGCCTACTGGATGGAGATCGAGACGGTGATGAGCTACATCACGAACTCGGTCAACCCCGACGGCGTCCGCGCGCAGGAGATCGTCGAGTCCCTGAACGCCGACATCCAGGAGGAGCTCGGGCACGCCCAGCAGTTCGCCGCCCGCATCAAGGAGCTCTACGGCGTCGTCCCCGGATCGGCGGAGTTCACGTCCGAGCAGTCCTATCTGCAGCCGCCCGAGCACCAGACCGATATCACACACGTGATCAAGGGCGTGATCGAGGCCGAGACCGGCGCCATCGAGCACTACAACCGGATCATCCAGGAGACCGACGGGATCGACCCGGTCACCCAGGACATGGTCATCGCCATCCTGCGCGACGAGGAAGGCCACCGGCGCCTGTTCGAGGGCTACCTGCGCGAGTACGAGGCCGAGGGGCTGGCGTAGCGCGCGCCCGCTCTGGCGAGTCGCGCCGGCGCTGCCTCGCGCCTGCCGCTCTGCCGCTGGCGCCTGCCACTCCGCGCGGCCAGGGCACCGAGGGAGGGTGAGCAGAGGCGTTTGCGGTGCCGATTGAACGTTTGTGGTTGCTATAGCCACCCCAAACGTTCAATCGACGCGTAGACGCTCGCGAGCGGGCCCACCCGCCTTCGCTGCCCTCGGCCGCGCGGCGCCGCCAACGCAGCGCGGCAGGACCTCAGTCGGTCTCCGGTGACAGCGGCGGCTCGATCGGGTCCTCGCGCGGCTCGTCGGGCTCGGGTACCGCGGGCCCCGGGTCCGGCCCGCCCGGCGGGCCCTCGGGCGGCGCCGGCTCGGGGTCGGGTACGACCGACGGCTCGGGAACGGCAGGCGTCGGGGCCTCGCCTGGCTGAGGGACCTCGAGCCTCACGACGACGTCTTGCGCTCCAGGTCGGCGACCTCCTCGGCCTTGGCGTCGGCGCGCTCGTGGGCCTCGGCCAGCTCCTCCTTGGCCTCGCCCTTGCGCTCCTCCTGTCGCCCCTCGCGGCGCAGCGACGAGTCGTCGGCGAGGTCGCCGGCCGCCTTCTTGAAGCGGCCGCTGATCTTGTCGAGGATGCTCATGCGAGTCGGCCTACCCCAGCGGTGTCTCGGACAACCGCCGGCGCAGCTCCTCGATCGAGCGGAAGACCGCGGAGGCTCCGGCCTCGCGCAGCTCCTGCTCGGAGAAGCCGCCGGTGAGGACCGCGAGCGTCTCGATGCCGGCGCGCTTGGCCGCCTCGCAGTCCCACGTCGAGTCGCCCACCATCACCGCCGGCCCGCCGCCGACGCGCTCCAGCGCGGTCTCGACGAGGTCGGGCGCGGGCTTGGTGGTTTCGACGTCGCCCGAGCTCGTCCAGGCGTCGGCCAGCTCGCGGACGTCGAGCAGGTCGATGTAGTGCTCGATCTCGTCGGGCTTGGCCGAGCTGGCCAGCACGACGCGCCGGTCCATGCGCTTGAGGTCGACGATCAGGTCGCGCGCGCCCTCCAGCGGCTCGACCTCCTCGATCATCGCCATGTACAGCGCGCGCTCGGCGGCGCGGATGTCGTCGCCCTGCTCGGCCTCGACCTCGTCGCCGCACAGCGAGCCCACGATCTGGTCGCCGCCCATGCCGATGTGGCGGTGCACGCGCCACACGGGCAGCACGTGCCCGTGCTGGCGCAGCGCGCGGTACCACGCCAGCGCGTGCTGGTAGTTGGAGTCGACGAGCGTGCCGTCGACGTCGAGGATCGCCGCGGGGCCGCTCATCGCCGCGTCCTCCGCCACAGACCGATCCCGAACCACAGCCACGCGAACAGCGAGGCGACGCCGACCAGCGTGATGATCACCGTGGGAGCGCGGAACAGAAAGTCGGTCACGAGCAGGACGGCGCCGTTCATCGCGATGGCGAGCGCCACCAGGCCGCAGAGGAACTGGCGCGTGCCGACGCGGATGATGTTCGGCTTGTCGTGGTGCTGGAACGCCACGCGGTGGTAGGCGCTCGGCGCGATGAGAAACGCGGTTGCGGTGGCCGCTGCGATCAGCGTGACGAAGTAGACGTCGCGCTGAAACGGGCTGACGGTTGCGAAGCGCTGCTGGAACGGCACGGCGAGCAGGAAGCCGAAGAGCACCTGCACACCCGGCATGGCCACGCGCAGCTCGTTGAGCAGCTCCGTCATCTGCCGGTTGAGCCGTTCCTGCTCCTCCTCGGTGCGGTCGGAGTCGGGCACGCGGGCCGATATTGCCCGACCCTGGCCCAGAACTCACGCAGCCGTCGCGACCGGCGTGACGATCGTGTCGCGCAGCGCGTCGACCGAGCGGCGGATGAGCCGCGAGACGTGCATCTGCGAGATGCCGACCGCGTCGGCGATCTCGCGCTGGGTGAGACCCTCGAAGAAGCGCAGGCGCAGGATCTCGCGCTCGCGCGGCGCGAGCTCGTCGAAGCCGCGGCGCAGCAGCAGCCGCTGCTCGGTGCGCTCGAAGCCCTCGTCGGGCTCGCCGATCGCCTCCAGCGCGCCGACGCCGTCAGCCAGCGGCTCGTCGAGCGACATCATCCGGTAGGCCTCGCCGGCGCTGAGCGCCTCGACCACCTGGTCGACCGTCGCCTGCGCGCCGGCCGCGAGCTCGTCGACGGTCGGCGATCGGCCGAGGTCGCGCGTCAACGCCTCGCGCGTGCGCGTCAGCCGCGCGTTGAGCTCCTGCACCTCGCGCGGCACGCGCAGCATCCAGCCGCGGTCGCGGAAGTGGCGCTTGATCTCGCCCGCGATGGTCGGCACCGCGAAGGTCGCGAACTTGACCTCGCGGTCGAGATCGAAGCGGTCGATTGCCTTCAACAGGCCGACCGAGGCGACCTGCTCGAGGTCGTCGAGCGGCTCGCCCTTGTTGGCGTAGCGCCGCGCCAGGCTGCGCGCCAGCGGCAGCATCCGCGCGACCAGCTCCTCGCGTGCTGCGTAGTCATGCTGGTCGCGCCACCGGCGCAACAGCTCACGCGTCTCTCCCGCCAGATCCACCATCGCCCTCCCCGAACGGGTGTCTCGAACCTGCTTGGTTGCGAATGCTTGTCGCTATTCACGCAAACGCAAGGTGGACACGCCCGGTCACTGTGCGACGTGGCAAGATTCGCACGGGATGCAGAAGGTGGACAGGGGTGGACAGACGATTTCGGCGACACGCTTCGCGGCGCTGACGGGCGTCTCGCGCGATCGCCTGCGCACCTGGGAGCGCCGCTACGGCTTTCCGTCACCTCAGCGCGTGGGGAAGGGCCCACGCCGGTACCACCTCGAGGACATCCAGCGCGTCGTCGCTGTCCGCCGCGCCGCCGAGGCCGGCGTGCCGATCCCGCTCGCCATCGAGCGCGCGCACTACGACGAGGTGCCCGACCAGATCGCGGCCAACACGTTCGCCGCGCTCGTCGAGCACGCGCCGGTGCCCATTGCCGTCGTCTCCGGGCCGGCGCCCCTGCGCGTGGAGTTCGTCAACGGCGCCCTGCGCGCGCTGTCGGGCGCGCCGCGGCCCGGCGAGGAGCTGGCGACGGCGCTGCCGGCCTTCCACGACTCGCAGAGCGTGCTGGCGCTGCTGCAGCTCTTTGCCACCGCCGGCGGGCCCACCGAGACCGAGCACCCGGCGTGGGACGGCGGCTCGCGCGGCACCATCCGGTCGGCGCTGTTCCGGCTGCCGTCCGAGCCCGACGCGCGACCGCTGGTCGCGATGGTCGGGCTCGCGGGCGAGGGCGAGCGCGTCGCGCGCGCGACGGTGGCGCAGCTCGAGCGCGAGATCGAGGACCTGCGCCGGCGCGACGACCGCCACTCGCGCTGGCTGGACGCGATCGCGATGCTGGCCGCCGAGTTCCGCCACGAGCCGGGCCGCGCGGCCGTCGACAACGGGCTCGACGCGATCATCCGCCACACGCACGCCCTCGACGGCGCGATCGCCTTCTACGTCTCCGGCCAGCTCGTGCTGCCCAGCTCGCGCCGCGGCCTGCTCGAGGCGGCCCCGATCACCGTCTCGGCCCACCCCGAGATCGCCCGCTGCCTGCGCGATGCCGAGCCCACGTGGCTCGACGCGGCGGCCTCCGCCGCGCTGGGCGTCCCGACCGACCTGCACGCGTCGGCCATGCCGATCGTCGTTGCCGGCGAGCCGCTCGGCCTGCTCGTGTTCGTGTTCGAGGAGATCGAGCCCCACGACGACGACAACCGCCGCCTGCTCATGGCGGTGTCCGCTGCGATGGGCTTCGCTCTGTTGCGCGACCGCCTCGCCCAGGAGCTGCGCGAGGCCGCGGGGGCGCCCGGCTAGTGGGTCTTGAGGTGACGTTGTGCGTGAAGCGGCGGAGTGGCGACGCCGCCAGGCAAGGACGCAGACCCGAAGGAATACCGGAGGCATTTCGAGGGTCGAGGACGCCGCCTGGCGGTGATCGACGCCCGCCGTTTCGCGTGCAACGTTGCCTCAAGGCCCACTAGGACAGATCGCGGCCGCCCGACGGCGGCGTGGCCGCGAACGAACGCAGGCGGCCCAGCGACTGGCGGATGATGCGCGAGACCTGCATCTGCGAGACGCCGATGCGCTCGCCGATCTCGCCCTGGGTGAGGTCCTCCTCGAAGCGCAGGCGCAGCACCTCGCGCTCGCGCGGGCTCAGCGAGCGCATGAGCCGCGCGATCGTCGCGCGGTGCTCGGCCAGCGCGAAGCCCTGCTCGTCGGTTCCCAGCGTGTCGCCCAGCGTCTCGCCGCTGTCGTCCTCGCTGCCGCGCGGCGCCTCCAGCGACGTCGCGCGGTACGCGCCCGACGCCTCCAGCGCCTCGAGCACGTCCTCCTCTTCGGCGCGGACGCGCTCCGCGATCTCCGGCACGGTCGGCTGGCGATGGAGGTCGAGCGACAGCTGGCCGACCGCGCGATCGACCTTCAGCGCGAGCTCCTGCAGGTCGCGAGGCACGCGCACCGACCACGTGCGGTCGCGGAAGTAGCGCTTGATCTCGCCGAGGATCGTCGGCACCGCGTAGCTCGAGAAGGCGACCTCGCGCTCGAGGTCGAAGCGGTCGATCGCCTTCACCAGGCCCAGGCACGCGACCTGGTAGAGGTCGTCGAACGGCTCCTCCGGGCGCTGGTAGCGGCGTGCGAGCTGGCGTGCCAGCGGCAGGAAGCGCTCGATGAGCATCTCGCGGTCGACCGGGTCGCGCTTGTCGAGGTAGCGCGCGAACAGCGCGCGGTCCTCCGCGGCGCGGTTGCCCGGCGCAGGCTCCCGGTCCCGCGGCTCGTCGGCGCTCAACGGGTGCGTCGCCTGCACGAGAGGCTCTGGCGTGAGGTGGCGAAGAGGTTTGGTTCCATGGCGCTCGAAGTCACGACGAGCGCCGGGGTGCTGGGGCGCACTGCGAGGACGGGGCGGGCTGGTCGACCCCATCCGGGCGAGTACCTCATTGTACCGCCCCGTGTAGGCTGAACCGAGGAGATCGCGTGGGGATCGAGGTGGCAGACAGCCGTGGGACGACCAGGGCGCTGAAGGTCCTGCTCGCCGACGAGGACGCGGGCGCGCTGAAGCTCCTCGCGGGGCAGGTGCGCGAGCTGGGCCACACGCCCACCGAGATCGCTGTCGACCTGGGCGCGGCGGCGGACGCGATCGCCCGCGACGATCCCGATCTGACGATCGTTGCCGTCTATCGCAACGACGGCCACGACGCCGGCTACGCCCTCGACCTCATCGAGGAGATCGACGCCTACTCGAGCGGCCCGGTGATCGCGCTGCTGGATCGTGAGGACCCCGACTTCGTCGCCGAGGCCGCCGAGCGCGGCATCTTCGCCTACGCGCGTCAGGAGACCGCGGAGTCGATCCAGTCCGCAATCGAGGTTGCAACGCGCCGCTGGCGCGAGCAGCATGCGCTTCATCAGCAGGTCGAGCGCCTTGAAGGTGCGCTGGAGCGCCGGGCGCTGATCGAACGCGCCAAGGGCATCCTCATGGAGCGCCACGACATCGACGAGCGGGCGGCCTTCCAGATGCTGCGCGAGCACGCGCGCAGGAACAACCGCACCGTCGTCGACGTGTCCTCGGCCGTGGCCGAGGGCCACGCGTTGCTACGAAAGGCGCGCGATTAGCAGGACGTTCAGCAGGGGAAGTCTCTGGAGATGATCGGCATTCTCATCGCAATCCTTGTCGCAGCCCTCGTGTACTGGCTGTGCCTGGCCCTGGGGCTTCCCGCCATCGTCGGCATCGTTGCCGCCATCCTCGTCCTGCTCGGCGGGGTCGGAACCGGTGGCTATGGCCTCCGCACAGGTAGGCGCTGGTAGTAGCGCAAGCTCGCCCTCGTGGCGGGACGCGGTAACGAGCGCTTGGCGCAACTTCCGCGACCACGAAATGACGGACCGAGCGGCGACGCTGACGTACTTCGCGATGATGTCGCTGTTCCCCGGATTGCTTGTCGGCGTGACCCTCCTCGGCCTGTTCGGCCAGGAGGGTCTTGTCTCGAGCGCGACCAAGTACCTGCTCGACCACGGCGCCGACGCCTCCACCGCCAAGGTGGTCAACACCACGTTGACCAACATGATCAACACGTCCAGCGGCGCGCTGGGCCTCACGTTGCTGATCTCGTTGGCGCTCGCCCTCAACAGCGCCTCGGGGGCCTTCGGCGCGGCCGGGCGCGCACTGAATGTCGTCTACGGCGTGGAAGAGGATCGTGGCATGGTGGGCCGCAAGCTCAACGACCTGCTCGTCGCGATGGTCGTGATCGTGCTCCTGCTGGTCGTCGTCGCGGCGATCTTCCTGGGCGGCCAGATCACCGACGACCTCTTCGGCAAGATCGGGCTCGGCGACACCGCGAGCGCGATCTGGTCGATCGCACGCTGGCCGCTGGCCCTGCTGGCGGCGATCGCCGCCTACGCGCTGGTCTACAGCCTCGCGCCCGACCGCGACCCGCGAAAGATGAAGTGGTTCTCGTGGGGCGCCGCCGTCGGCGTGATCCTGTGGCTCGTGCTCTCGGCCGCCTTCGCTATCTACGTGCGCAACTTCGCCCACTACGGGGCCGTCTACGGCGCCTTCGCGACGGCGATCATCCTGCTGCTGTGGCTCTACCTCTCGGCCAACGCCTTCCTCTTCGGCGGCGAGCTCAACGCTGAGCTGGAAAAGGGCTCGGCAGCTCGCGGTCAGTGAGCTCCGGCGGGTAGGAGCACATGCCGGCCCGGCCCGGGCAGGTCGCGCACAGCGAGCGGTGCGGCACGGCGGCCACCGGGTACTCGCCGGCCAGCAGCGGGGCCGCCTGGGCGCCGAGCTGCGCGTCGAGCGCGTCGGCGTCGGCCTGCCCGTAGCGCGCGACGGCGGGCTCGCCGGAGCGCTCGAGGAAGACGTGGGCGACCTCGACGGCCGCGGCGCCGGTGCGCAGCGCGGCCAGCGCGTAGATGCGCCGCTGCGTGCCGTAGCCGGCCTCGACGAGCGCCTCGAGGTCGCTGTCGCCCACCTGGTCGGACTTGTAGTCGACGATCAGCGCGGTCCCGTCCGCCTCCCGGGCGATGACGTCGACAAAGCCGTTGACCAGCGGCCCGTCGCTGAGCACGAAGGCAAAGGCGTGCTCGCGGTGCACGTCGCGCGCGGCGGCCAGCCGGGCGCGCAGCTCGCTGCCGGCGAACGCCGCGACCATCGCCTGCAGATCGACCACGTCCTCGTCGGTCAGCTCGGTCTCGTGCGCCGCGGCGACCGCGCGCACGGCGTCGGCGTCGGGCACGTCGCCCTGGTCGCCGCGCAGGTCGAGGCCCTCGAGCAGCTCGTGGACGATCGTGCCGCGCACGAGCAGGTCGAGGATCGGCGCCGGCGCCTCCTCGTCGCGCAGGTGGGGCGGCACCTGCTGGGCCGGCAGCCCGAGGCCGCGCTCGAGGTGGAAGCGGTAGGGGCAGGCCGCGTAGCGCGAAAGCGCCGAGTAGCTCAGCGCGGTGGGCGGCGGGGGCACGGCGACCGGCTCGGGCGCCGGCAGGGCCGGCGGTGGCGGAGCAGCGGGCGCGCCGCCGTTGAGCGCAAGCGCGAGCTGCTCCCCCGGCGCCACGGGCGCCGGCGCCTCCAGGCGCAGCACTCCGCTCGCCGGGCTGTTGAGCACGGTGCGCACGAGGCCGTGGTCGCGGACGGGCTGCGCCGGGTCCAGCCGGGCGACCGCGGGCATCAGCGCCGGGCCGATCCAGCTCAGCGGCGCCGCGGCCGGCCCCGGCTGGGGCCAGTGCTCGCCGAGCCGCGCGGCGCCGCTGAGGATCAGCCGCTCCTCGGCGCGCGTCATCGCGACGTGCATGATGCGCCGCTCCTCGTCCTCGTCGGCCGCGCGGCGCTCGGCCTCGATGGCGTCGAACGCGAAGGCGGTGGCGCGACTGCCGTCGAGCCCGACGAGCCGAAGCCCGACGCGGCCGTCGACGACGTGCAGGTCGGGCGAGCTGAGGTTGCCGCGGCGACCGAGATCGGCCACGACGACGATCGGGAACTCCAGGCCCTTGGCGGCGTGGATCGTCATCAGCCGCACGGCGTCGAGGCCGCCGAGGTCGACGGGCGCGTCGATCTCGCGTGCGTCGGCGTCGAGCTCGGCCGTCGCGAGGTCGATGAAGCCGCGCACGTCGCGCCCGCGCCGCGCCTCATAGGCGGCGGCGAGGCGCAGGAGCTTGTGCACGTTGGCCAGCCGCCGCGCGCCGCGCGGGAGCGCGAGGACGTGCAGGTCGTAATGGGTGCGCCGCAGCGCGCGCTGCATCAGCTCGTCGAGCCCCAGCCGCGGCGCGCGTTCGCGCTCGTCGGCGAACCAGGCGCGGAAGGCCTGCAGACGCTGCCCGTCGGCGGGCGCGAGCGTGAGCTGCGGATCGTTGGCCGCCTCCCAGATCGTCGCGCGGCCCTCACGCGCGTTGAGCGCGAGCAGCGCCAGCGCGTCGGACGACAGGCCGACCATCGGGGAGCCGAGCAGGCTGAGCAGCGCCTCCTCGTCGCGCGGGTTGGCCAGCGCGGCCAGGACGTTGCACAGGTCGCGGACCTGTTGGCGTGCCCACCAGCCGCGCCCGCCGGCCGACAGCGTCGGCAGCCCCGCGAGCTCGAGCGCGCGCTCGTAGAGGCCCATGTCGGTCGCGGCGCGCAGCAGCACGACGACGTCGCGCGCCGCCACGCCCTCCTCGTGCACCAGCGCACCGACGCGCTGGGCGACCAGGCGGGCCTCGGCCTGCTTGACCACGCCGGCGACGGGCAGCCCCACGCCGAGCGCGGCGGGAGCTTCGGCGGCCCACGCGTCGGCGTCGGTGACCAGCAGCTCCACCACCGGCTCGGCGGCCGGCGGGTCGTCGCGCCCGGGCCGCAGGTCGACCCAGTGCTCGTGCAGCGGGCCGAAGGCGCCGTTGAGGGCTTCCAGAATCTCCGGGCGCGAGCGGAAGTTCGTGGCCAGCGTCGCCGAACGGCCGGCCGCCTGCAGGCGGGCGCGTAGGGCACGAAAGACCTCGACGTCCGCGTGGCGGAAGCCGTAGATCGCCTGCAGCTCGTCGCCGACGGTGCACGCGTTGTCGCGCGCGATCAGCTCGATGAGCTCGAGCTGCAGCGGGTTGGTGTCCTGGAACTCGTCGACCATGATGCGCTCGAAGCGCTCGCGGTAGCCGGCCGCGATGCCGGGCTCGCGGACGAGGAGGTCGCGGGCGAGCAGCTCGAGGTCGTCGAAGTCGACGGCGGCGCGCTCGCGCTTCGCGGCGGCGTAGGCGTCGGCGTAGCGGCCGAGCAGCTCGTCGACGAGCGCGAGCGCCGGCACGGCGCGGCGATCGGCGAGCGCGTGCCGGTAGGCGTCGCAGGCGTCGCGGTAGGCGTCGGCAGGGTCTGTCTTGAGCGGCGCCGCCGCCCGCCCCACCTTCACGGCCTCGACATCGACGTCCGCGCCGGCGTCGAGCGCTTCCGCGCACGCCTGCAGCGCCTCGCGCGCGGCGTCGACGCGCGCGCCGTTGGTCGGGCAGCCCGCCAGCTCGGCGGCGAAGGCCGCGCACGCCTGCTGAAGCGCGGCGGATGCGGCAGCGAGGTCCGCGGGCCGCGGGTGCGGCAACGCGGGGCGCGTCTGCCCGCGCGAGCGCAGCGCATTGTGCGCCGTGACCACCATGCGCTGCAGGCGGTCGACGGTGTAGGCCGCGGCGAGGTCGAGCGCCTCGGCCCGCGGCTCGGCCAGGAAACCCGCGAGCGCGGCGTCGAAGGCCTCGCGCCGGGCGGCGCGGCCGTCGGCCGGCTCGAGCACCGTGAAGCCGGGGTCCAGGCCGGCGGCCACGGCGTGGGCGCGCAGGATGCGCTGGCAGAAGCCGTGGAACGTGGAGATCCACGCGTCCTCGGCGTCGCGCGCGGCATCGCGCGCGCCGAGCGCGAGCAGGCGGCCGCGCACACGCGCGCGAAGCTCGCCCGCGGCCTTGTCGGTGAAGGTGATCGTGAGGACCTGGTCGGCGCGAAGGCCGTCGTCGAGGACCGATGCGACGAAGCGCTCGACGAGCACGGACGTCTTGCCCGAGCCGGCGTTGGCCGACAGCATGAGGTCGCCGTCGCGGCGTGCGACGGCGTGGGCCTGCTCGGGGGTGAGCGTGCGCATCGCACCGGTCACGACGCCGCGGCCTCGCATCGGCAGATCGACGGGTGCGCGCAGCCGCCGCCCCAGGCGCAGGCGGTGGGCTGGGGCACGAGCGCCCCCGAGCGGATGCCGCGCACGGCCTCCAGGGCCGCGGCGAGCACCTCCTCCAGGCGGGCGTCGAACTCGTTTGGTGCCAGCCGGTCGGTACCGACGCTGGCCAGCCCGGGGTCGGCGCCGTCGCGCAGCAGGCCGCGGGCGCGCCCGTCGTCGTCGCGGCCGAGCGGCTGGTAGAGGCCGCCGACGCCCTCGAGCCCGAGGAGCTGCGGCAGCGCGAGCAGGTAGAGGCCGATCTGCAGGCGCGCGTCCTCCAGCCACCGCGCCTGCGGTGGCGCCCCCTTGCCCTTGTAGTCGTAGACGATCGCCTCGTCGCCGCTGACGTCGATGCGGTCGATGCGGCCCTGCAGCCGCAGCTCGCCGCCGGCCAGCTCGGCCGGCGGGTGCGGATCGTCCTCACCGCCGAAGCACAGCTCGAACTCGCGTGGCGTGAAGGTCGAGCCGGCGTGCGCCGCGTGCTCGACGTAGCGCAGCAAGTCGGCCTCGAGCCGGCGCAGCGCCGCCCGGCGGCGCTCGGGGTTGGGCGAGATGCGCGCGTCGTCGGCGTGCTCGTCGAGCGCGGCACGGACCTGCGCGCGGGCCTCGTCGAGCCGGTCGGGCGTCAGCGGGCCCCCGTGGGACAGCGCGCGCACGGCATCCTCGAGCACGCGGTGGGCCAGCAGGCCGCGCAGCATCGGCTCGGGATCGGGCTCGAGCACGCGCGGGCGCAGCAGCCGCTCGACGAACCACTTCACCGGGCACGACGCGTACTCCTCCAGGGCCGACGCCGCCCAGGTCCTGCGGGCAACGAGGTGGCCGAGAACGCGCGCGTCGCGCAACGGCGCGACCGGCGGCTCGGGCGCGCCGGGCGCAGCGGCGGTACGCGCGCGAGCCCGTTCGTTCTCGGTCGGCGCGAGCTGGTCGTCGAAGCCGGCGGTCCCGAGCGGACGGCGCTCGACGCGTTCGGCGGCGACCGGGGCGAAGGCGTCGAGCACGTCGTCGACGAACAGCGAGCGCACGCACGGCTCGCCGTCGTCGTCGGCCGTGGGCCAGCTCAGGGCGAGCAGCTCGGTCGGGCGGCTCGTGGCCGCGTAGAGCAGGTAGCGCTCGGCGTCGATGCGGTCCTCGCGCAGGCGCAGCCGCAGGCCCGACGCGGCGTTGAGCGCGCGGCGCTCCTCGTCGCCGAGGAACGGCTCCGGGGTCGGTGGACGCGGGAAGGCGTTCTCGCGCAGGCCGCAGAGGAAGAGCGCTCGCACCCGCCGCGCGCGGAGCGCCTGCGGGCGCGTGATCGCCACGACGCCGGGGCGCAAGTCGTCGTGGGCGCGGACCTCGAGCTCGGAGAGCACGCGCGCGAGCTCGGCCGGCTCGGGAACGAGGCTCGGGTCTGCCGCGGCCAGGCGCTCGAGCTCGCTCAGAGCTTGGCGCAGCGCCGCGGCGACACGCGCTTCGAGGGCCTCGGAGCCGGCGAGGACACGCGCGCGGCCGCGGTGCGGCGCGGCGAAGAGCGCGGCGGTCTCGGTGGAAAGGCGGCGGGTGAGGGCGGCGGCGTCGCCCGCGACGGCGGCGAGACGGTCGAGCTCGGAGAGGACGAAGTCGGGGTGATCGGCCTCCCACAGCGCGCGCGCCTGGCCGGCGGTGGCCGCGCCCTCGACGCGGGCCCGCTGCTCGAGGCGATCGGCCAGCGCGGGCTGGGCCAGCTTGCCGGGCGTGCGCAGCCAGGCGAGGAGGTCGTCGGCGCTGCCGCCGGCCAGCGCGCAGCGCAGCAGCGCCACGACGCCGCGGCCGAGCGCGGTATGGCCGACGCGGATCCAGCGGTCGAGCGCGAACGGGACCTCGAGCTCGCCGAAGACCTGTGCGATGAGCGCCGCGTGATCGCGCGGCTCGCGCAGGACGACGGCGATGTCCTCGGGCGCGAAGCCGCTCTCGCGGATCAGCCGGGCGACGTGGGCGGCGACGAGCTCGAGCTCGGCGCGCTCGCCGCCGCCCTCGAGCAGCCTCAGCGCGTCGCCAGGGTCGGGCCGGCTGGGGGCCGGGGGCTCGAAGAGCGCGCGCTCGAGCGCGTGCAGCGCCGGGCGCTCGTAGTGCTCGGCGCGGCCGGGCAGCTCGACGTGCTCGGGCGCGAGCGCCATGAGCTCCTGGAAGGTCTCGCCGCGGCCGGCGAAGGCAGCGCGGCCCGGCTCGTAGGCCAGCGAGACCATGACCGGCGCCTCGGCGTGGACGGCGAGCGTCTCGACGGCATCGCGCTGCGTCGGAGTGAGGTCGTCGAAGCCGTAGAAGAACACCGGCGTGGCGCGCCAGCGCGCGGGCTGCAGCCGCAGCGCGTCGAGCGCGGCCTGGTCGTGCAGGACGCGATCGCGGCGGCCCAGCTTCTCCAGGCCGTCGCGGTAGGCGCCGTAGAGGCGGGCCAGCTCCTCGGCGTAGCCTGCGCGCCGCGGCTCGCGCTGTCCCCACGCGCGCATCGCGACCCACCAGCGCGCGGGATCGATGCGCCGCTCCTCGAGCTCGCCGGCGAGCCGCAGCAGGGCCTGGACGAACCCGGGCGTCGCGGCGGAGGCGCCGAGCGCCTCGAGCCTCGCGCCGGCGATGGCGTTCGCCGCGACGCGTTCGCGCGCCAGGCGCCCGAGCGCCTGCCCTCCGACGCCCGCGCGCCTGGAGACCTCGCGCATCAAGCCGGTGAAGGTCACCACCCGCACGCCGAAGACGGCCCCGGCCAGCGCGAGCTCGCGCCGGTAGTGGTCGACGTCGGCGAACGTCGGCACGACGAGCAGCGGCTCGTCGTCGAGCGCCGCGCGGTAGCCGGCCAACACGTGGCCCGCCTTTTCGGCGTTGGCCGGACCGGTGAGGAGGGTGAGCGGCACGGAACTCCATAGGGTTGCGCGCGGGGCGGCGGAGGAGGTCTGCCGCGCGCGCCACCCCGAGCGGCGCTCGTCGCTCGGCCCGGCCCTTGCGCGGGCTGCCGCGCGCGCTCGCCACACTGCGCGGCCGAGGGCGGTGAAGGAGGTCGGGTCCCATCGCGAGCGTCTGCGCGCCAGTTGAAGGTTTGTAGGGGCTATAGACCCCACAACCCTTCAATCGCTGCCGCAAGCGGCCGCCCCCACCCGCCTTCAGTGCCCTGGCTGCGGGGCGCCACCCTCGTCCGCGGCAGCCCCACCGGAAGCGGCGCCGGCAGCCCCCTCCACCTCCCCCAGCCGCTCATGCAACCGCGCCCGCAGCTCGTCGGGGTCGTACTCGGTCTGCGCGCGCCGCTTGCGGGCCACGACCACGCCCGTGGCCGCCACGCCGGCGACGCCGGCGAGGCCGACGAGCTTCCAGGGGACGCGCATGGCCGCGTAGGTTACGGCGCGTGAGCGACGCCGGTCTGAGCCTCGACGATGCCGTCGCGACCGCGGCGACCGGCGACATCTGGCTCTTCCGCGGGCGTTCGCTGGCCGACCGCGCGATCCGGGCGGTGACCAACGCACCGGTCAACCACGTCGGCATGGCGGTCGCGATCGACGATCTGCCGCCACTGCTTTGGCACGCCGAGCTCGGGCGCTCGCTGCCCGACGTGTGGACCGGCGAGCGCCAGCGCGGCGTCCAGCTGCACGTCCTTCGCGACGCCGTGACGACGTGGGACGAGCGCTACGGGCAGCGTCCGTTCGTCCGCCACCTCGAAGGGACGATCGAGCGCAAGCACGAGGACCGGCTCATGGAGGTCATCGAGCGCTACGACGGCAAGCCGTTCCCGACGACCGTGGGCCTGGCCCGCCAGTGGCTGACGGGCCGCGTCCGCCGCCGGGCCGCGTCGCGCGAGGCCGTGTACTGCGCCGAGCTGGTCGCCATCACCTATCAGTCGATGGGCCTGCTGCCCAAGCGCCGGCCGGCGAGCTGGTACGACCCCGGCCGCTTCTGGAGCGGCGACCGCATCGAGCTCGAGCCGCCTTTCGCCCTGAGCGGGGAAGTGGCCGTCGGGTGACGCTCGCGATCCGCCGCGGCACGGCCGACGACGCCCGCGCCGCGGCCGACCTGTACCTGCGCGCGCGCAAGGCCGCGCTCGGCGCGATCCCGCCGCTGGTCCACGACGACGACGACGTGCGCGGCCACTTCGCGTCGCACATCGTCGAGGCCTGCGAGCTGTGGGTCGCCGAGGACCCGCCCGGCGTGCTCGCCGGCATCCTGGTGCTCGACGGCGACCACGTCGATCAGCTCTACGTGGACCCCGAGCGCACGGGCCGCGGCATCGGCAGCCGCCTGCTCGACGTGGCCAAGCGCGAGCGCCCGGACGGGCTCCGGCTCTGGACGTTCCAGAGCAACGCGGGCGCCCAGCGCTTCTATGTGCGCCACGGCTTCGTCGAGGCCGAGCGCACCGACGGCCGTGGAAACGAAGAGCGCGCCCCCGACATCCTCTACGTGCTCGGAGGCGCGCACGGTTAGGGGCGCTTGCGCCTCGCCAGCAGTCCGGCGCGCTCCAGCAGATAGCGCGCCTCGCGCTGATGAATGTCGATGTCGGCCAGGCGGTCGGCGAGGTCGTTGGCCTGCGATACCGCCTCGCGGTCGGCCTTGCGGACCGCGATCTCGGCCTCGAGGCCGTTGTCGGCGGGGAAGGGAATAGGCTCGTTCATGACCCCGACCATTCACGCCGGCAATCATCGGCCCCTCACGAGCAGGTTGCGATCGTGTTGGGCGGTCAGCGATAGCCCTGCTTGTGCAGGAACTTCAGCAGCCGCGATTCGTACGAGCGCGGGGCGCGGCCGGCGATCGTGCGCAGGTCGCCGCGCTTGCGCGCGCGTTTCAGATACGGCCGCACCTCGCGGCCGCGGCCGAGCAGGTAGAGGTCGGCGACGTAGGCCGCGACGATGCCCAGCGTCTCGTAGTGCTGGCGGCGCGCCCTGCGCAGCGTGTGCAGCGCGTCCCGAGCGTTCTTTCGCACCAGCGCCGGGAAGCGCCGCGTGACGTCGCGAAAGCCGGTCTTGGCGGCCGGGTCGTACACGAGCACCAGCGGCGGCTCGAACGACGCCGCGTGCGACGTGAACGCGTCCTCGAAGGCCCAGTCATAGCCGCTGAGCTCCGGCCGCCCGTCGCCGTCGAGGTCCTTGAGCGTGTAGCCCGTGCTGCCCCAGTCGGCCTCGAGACGCGCATAGGCCGAGCCCGTGAAACGGAAGATCTCGGTCAGCGAGCAGCAGTGCGCGCCGCCGGTGAACGCGTCGACGACGACCTCGGGCTCGCCGTCGGCGTCGAGGTCGACGACCTTCAGCGGCGTCACGGCACCGCCGACGGCGAAGATGCAGCCGATCGAGCAGCGGTCGTCGCCCACCGGCGAGCCGTCGTAGAGCGTCACGCCGGCGCGAACGACCACGAGCCGGGGATCCTTGACGCCGAAGTCGGCCGCCTGCCAGCTCAACGTGGCCTGCACCGGCCCGCCGAACGCGCTCACGCTGCCACCGGCATCCGCGAGCGCGGCGCTCGGAAGCGCCAGCGCTAGCCCGACGGCGAGGGCAAAGGCCCTACGCCGCCGCCGCGCCCTCATCCGCCCCCTCTTCGGCCTCGGGCGCCTTGGCGCCCTCCTTGGCCCACGGCTCATCGAACTCGACGCGCCAGCGCGCCTCCTCCTCGGCGCCCTGCTGCAGCGCCAGCCGCGCGCGGAAGGATCGCCCCGATCGACCCTTGAACCCCGTCACCGGCGCCGAGGTGAAGCCCTTGGCGATGAGCTCGCGCGCCGCCGCGGCCGGAAGCTGCTTGCCGGCCTTGGCCTTCCAGATGACGAAGCCGCAGCCGGGGTCCTCACGCGACCAGCAGGAGTAGCCCTTGCGGTTCTCGACGATGTCGTTGCCGCACACCGGGCACGGGCCGAGGTTCGCGCGCGGGATGCGCACGTCCTTCAACGTCGTGTCGAGGACACCGACCGTCTCGCCCGCGAACTTGGCGATGTCGTCCATGAACTTCTCGCGGCGCTCAGTGCCCTCCTCGATGGCCGCCAGGCGGTGCTCCCAATCGCCGGTCAGCGCCGGCGAGGTCAGCGGGTGCTCGCCGAGCAGGCGGACGACGTTGATGCCCTTCTCGGTCGCCACCAGGGCGCGGCCGTCGCGCTCGACGTAGCCGACGTCGATGAGCCGCTCGATGATCGCCGCGCGGGTGGCGGGCGTGCCGATCCCGGAGTCCTTCATCGCCTCGCGCAGCTCGTCGTCGTCGACGAGGCGCCCGGCGGTCTCCATCGCGCCCAGAAGCGATGCGTCGGTGTAGCGCCGCGGCGGCTTGGTCTCCTTCTCGAGCGACTCGACCGCGCGCGTGTCGACGACCTCGTCGCGCTCGAGCCGCGGGAGCTGCTGCGGGCCGCCCTCGTCGTCCTCGTCGTCCGTGCGCGCGTCGCCGCCCGCCTCGGCCTGCTCGCCGTAGACCCCGCGCCAGCCGGGCTCGACC
>DATBKW010000431.1:0-5415 GCA_036555665.1 Solirubrobacteraceae bacterium
AAGATCAAGCCCGACTTCGACAAGCGCAACGTGAAGATCATCGGGCTGTCGGTCGATCCCGTCGAGAACCACCAGCGGTGGGCCGCCGACATCGAGGAGACCCAGGGCTTCGCTCCGAATTACCCGCTGATCGGCGACGACGACTTCAACGTCGCCAAGCTCTACGGGATGTTGCCGGCCGACACGTCCGGCGATCCGACCGAGCGCACCCCGGCCCAGAACGCGACGGTGCGCAACGTCTTCGTCATCGGCCCCGACAAGAAGATCAAGCTCGTGCTCGTCTACCCGATGACCACCGGGCGCAACTTCGACGAGGTGCTGCGCGTCATCGACTCGCTGCAGCTCACCGCCGACCACAAGGTCTCCACCCCGGTCAACTGGCAGCACGGCGACGACGTGATCATCGCCGGCTCGGTCTCCGACGACGAGGCCAAGGACATCTGGCCCGACGGCTGGGAGTCACCGCGGCCCTACATGCGGATCGTGCCGGACCCGGTCGCTCACTCGTAGCGGATCTGCTCGTCGAAGTCGGGCGGGCGACCCTCGCGGGTGAGGTCGAGGAGGTTCCACAGCGGCTCCAGCGTGCTGACATGCCGCGGGTCCTGCCCTGGGTCGGCGGGCGCGAAGAAGAGCTCCGAGCCCCAGAAGTGGCGGATCGTGTCGCCGTCGCGCTCGAAGACGTTGAGCATCGGCCGCTGCACGCCTTCGGCGGTCTCGGCGAGGTAGTCGCGGTTGTAGCTGTTGGCCGCGGACGAGAGCAGCCGCAGCCGCCGCCAGCCGCGCTCGCGGCCGAACATGAGCACGCGCTCGATCGGCGCCCGCGCGACGACCGCGAAGCTCATGAGCTGGGCGGCGTGGCCGACCATGCCGTCGAACTGGTCGAGCAGGCCGACGCACGACGGGCACGGGGCCTGCGAGAGCGGCAGGTCGGCCAGGGCCGGGGTCTCCGGGCCGGGACGGTCGTCGCCCGAGTCGCGCGGGAACATGAAGCTGTAGATCGCCAGCGAGTCCTTGCCGGGCGCGAACAGTTCGGACAGCCTGACCTCGCACAGCCGTCCGTCGGCGTCGGCGCCGTGGAACACGTAGTCCTCGGGGACCTCCCCGCCCGGCGGCAGCTCGCGCCGCTCGGCGGCGAGCGCCTCCGTCGCCCGCCGCAGCTCGATCTCGCGCTCGAGCAGGCGATCGCGCGCCGCCCGGTACGCCGTGGATTCGTTGGGAAAGCTCAGGCGCCCCACACCGTCACGATTGCACGCAGCGCCCAGCGGTGCATGTGCAGCAGAGTGATGATCGCCGGGCTCGAGCGCTCGGGATCGGCGACGGCGCGGCCGTCGGCGAAGCTCACGGCCGCGACGGCCTCGCCGCCGACGTCGGCGATCGCCACGAGGCCCTCCGGCGGCGGGCCGCCGTGGCGCTCGGCCAGGCTGCGGACCGGCTCGTCGTCGCCCAGGGCGACGCGGACGTTGAAGTCGTCGGGGGCGGTCAGGTCCACGGGGTCTCCCCTCCTGGCGGCCGCGGAATGTCTGCGAGCGTGGAAGGGGGTGCGGCCAGCTCCGCGGCCGCGATCTCCCGCATGCGGTACTTCTGGACCTTGCCGGTGACGGTCATCGGGAACTCGTCGACGACCTTCCAGTAGCGCGGGATCTTGTGCGTGGCGATGCGCCCGCGGCAGGCCGCGGTGAGCTGCTCGGGCGAAAGCGTGAGGCCGTCGCGGAGCTTGACCCAGGCCATGACCTCCTCGCCGTAGCGCTCGCTGGGGACGCCGATGACGTAGGCGTCGCTGACGCCGGGCACGGTGAGCAGGAACTCCTCGACCTCGCGCGGATAGATGTTCTCGCCGCCGCGGATGAGCATGTCCTTCATGCGCCCGACGATGCTCAGATAGCCGGCGTCGTCCATGACCGCGAGGTCGCCGGTGTGCATCCAGCCGTCGGCGTCGATCGCCTCGCGCGTCGCCTCCTCGTCGTCCCAGTAGCCGAGCATCACGCTGTAGCCGCGGGTGCACTGCTCGCCGGCCACGCCGCGGGGGACCACCTCGCCGGTCGCGGGGTCGACGACCTTGATCTCGACGTGCGGGTGGGCGCGGCCCACGGTCGTCACGCGCCGGTCGACGTCGTCGTCGGCCGCCGTCTGCGTCGACACCGGCGCGGTCTCGGTCATGCCGCAGACGATCCCGACCTCGTCCATGTGCATGAGCGAGCGGACCTTGGTCATCACCTCGACCGGGCAGGGAGCGCCGCCCATGAGCCCGGTGCGCAGGCTGGAGAGGTCGAAGCGCGCGAAGTCGGGATGCTCGAGCTCTGCGATGAACATCGTCGGCACCCCGTAGAGCGACGTGCAGCGCTCGGCCGCGACGGTCTCGAGCGTCGCCAGCGGGTCGAACGACGCGCTCGGCACGACGACGCAGGCGCCGTGCGTGGTGCACGCAAGGGTGCCGATGACCATGCCGAAGCAGTGGTAGAAGGGCACCGGCACGCAGACGCGGTCGTGCTCGCTGTAGTGCAGGCCGCGCGCGGTGAAGTAGGCGTTGTTGAGGATGTTGCGGTGCGAGAGCGTCGCGCCCTTGGGCAGCCCGGTCGTGCCCGAGGTGAACTGGACGTTGATCGCATCGCCGGGATCGAGCGTCGCCTCGACGGCATCGAGCTCGTGCTCGTCCACGCGCCGGCCGTCGAGCAGCAGCCCGTCCCAGTCGTCGTCGATCACGAGCGTCTCGCGCAGCATCGGGCAGCGCGAGCGGACCTGCTCGACCATCGCGACGTAGTCGGCCTGCCGGAGGCTGCGCGCCAGGACCAGCACGCTCACGCCGGCCTTGGCCAGCGCGTACTGCAGCTCGTGCGCCTGGTAGGCGGGGTTGATCGTCACGAGAATCGCGCCGATGCGCGCCGTGGCGAGCTGGGTGATCACCCACTCCGCGCGGTTGGGCGACCAGATCCCGACGCGGTCGCCCTTGCGCACGCCGCGGGCGAGGAGGCCGCGCGCGGCGAGGCCGACCTCGTCCCAGAGCTCGCGGTAGGTGGCGCAGTAGCTTTGATCGGCCACGACGAGCGCCTCGCGGTCGCCGAAGCGATCGACGGTGCGGCGCAGGTTCTCGCCGATGGTCTCTTCCAGAAGGGGGACATTGCGCGGGCCCTGGGCGTAGGAGAGGGGGAGGACCGCGGCTTGGCGTTCGATGAGCATGGAGGTCAAGACGCGCGCGATCGCGGTGGCTTCCTCTGTGCGCGGCATCACCCCGACCGGGTGATGCCTCGTCACCCCCACCAGCCGTAGCGTGGGCGTCGTGACCGGCGCAGCGACCACCGCGGCAAGGCGAACGGGCATCGTCGTCCTGCTCGTTCTGGCGACGCTCTTCTGGGCGATCGGAGGCTTTGCCATCTGGGCCAACCGCCAGATGCTGAACACCGACAACTGGGTCGCGACAAGCGATCAGCTGCTGCGCGACGAGACGATCCGCACGGCGCTGTCGACCGCGCTCCTGGACCGTCTCTACCAGTCGGCACCGGTGGAGACTGCGTTGCGCGACCAGCTGCCGGACAACCTGAAGCCACTGGCCGCGCCGCTGGCGGCCGCCGCGCGCCGGGTCGCGAACGATCGCGCTCCGCAGATCCTCGGGACCACCGCGGCGCTGACGGCGTGGGAGAAGACCAACGAGACCGCACACAAGGTCTTCCTCAAGCTCGTCAATGGCGACCTCGCGCCCGGCGGGAAGGTCAACCTCGACGTGCAGAACCTGCTCACCCAGGTCGCCTCAGGGGTCGGCATCCCGACGTCCGTCGTGCAGAAGCTGCCCCCGCAATACCAGCAGATCACGGTGCTCAAGTCCGATCAGCTCAAGAGCGCCCAGGATGGCGTGAGCCTGCTCAAGTCGCTGCCCTGGATCCTGCTCCCGCTCGCCCTGATCCTGTTCGCGGCCGCGATCTGGCTGGCGGCCGACAAACGGCGAGGGATCGTGTGGGCCGGCGGCTGCATGATCTTCGCCGGGGTGATCGTGCTGGCGGCCCGCCGCCTCGGCAGCGACTACGTCGTCAACGCCATCGCCGACGCGCCCAACATCCGGCCTGCGGCCAAGGCCACACTGGCGATCGGAACCTCGCTGCTCACGGACGTCGCGTGGGGCTCGATCGTGCTCGGCGTGATCGTCGTCCTCGGCGCGTGGCTGAGCGGCCCGGGCAAGCGCGCGGTTGCCGTGCGGTCGGTGAGCGCCCCGGCCATGCGCGACCACGCCGCCTTGACGCGTGTCGCTCTGGGGTTCCTGATCCTGCTGCTGCTCATCTGGGGACCCGTCCCGTGGACGCGCAACGTGTGGTGGATGCTCGTCTTCACGGTCATAGCCTTCGTCTGGCTGGAGTGGGTGCGGCGCCGCACGCTCGAGGAGTTCCCGGATGTCCAGGCCGGTGAGCTGTCGCGCCGCGTGCGCGGCATGCTGCCGGGCCGGCGGGCGAGCGCAGCGTCCTCGGACGATTCGCTCACCCGCCTGGAACGCCTGGCGGAGCTACGTGCGCGCGGGGCGCTCGACGAGGCCGAGTACCAGCGCGAGAAGGCGGCGCTGCTGGCGCCTACGCAGCCAGCGCCTTCGCCTTGAGCGCGTTGAACTCCTCCTGGGTGATCGCGCCGCTGTCGAGCAGCGCCTTGGCCTTCTCGATCTCGGCAGCCGAGCCGCCGCCACCGCCGCTCTCCGAGGCGACCGAGCGGACGTAGGAGTCGAACTCCTTCTGCTGGCGGCCGATGCTCTCGGCCTGGCGGTCGGCCATGCCATCGTGCTGGGCGATGAGGTAGACCAGCGCGCCGAGGAACGGCAGGACGATCAGGAAGATCACCCACAACGCCTTTATCCAGCCGCTGATGTCACGGCGGCGAAAGACGTCCATCAGGATCACGATCATGATCCAGATCCAGACCACCCAGGCGAAGAAGATGATCATCGTCCAGAGGATGTCGAGGAAGGGGTAATCGGCAGCGATAACCATCTCGGTTGGCTCCTCCTAAGAGCTGCAGGGGCGATCGGGTGTCGATCGCGGGTCGATCATAGTCTGGCGTCGGACGGACCCCGACAACATGCCGTGCAAGCCGTTTCGGCGGGACCAACGCCTCCCGTGCGACCGGTTCGGGCCGCACGGGAGCGCGAGGTCAGACGGCGCGCCGGCCCTCCGTGCCGCGCGTGGCGATCTGGTGGATGATCACGATGTCGATGGCGAAGATCGCCAGCGACCAGAACGGATAGGCGGGGATCGAGAGCAGCGCGGCGATGGCGCTGAGGCTGGCCGCGACGATCCCGACGACCCGCCCATAGAGGCCGCCGCTCCACAGCGAGAAGGCGGCGAAGAGCAGCAGGACGCCGAGGATCAGGCTGACCCAGCCCCACGTGTGCAGCCCGCTGAGGATGTACTTCTGGTCGTTGACGAAGAACTTCGAGTCGCCGAT
>DATBKW010000432.1:0-5322 GCA_036555665.1 Solirubrobacteraceae bacterium
TAGCGGTGCGAGATCCCGGTCTTGACCTTCAGGTCGGGGATGTCGAGCACGGCGACCGTGGTCGCCTCGGCGCCGGTGCCCGACGTCGTCGGGATCGCGAGGTGAGGACGCAGCGGCGAAGGCGGCTTGCGCCCTTCGCCCACCGGCGGGTTGACGTAGTCCATGACCGGCGCCGGATGCGTGGTGATGAGGTTGGCGACCTTGGCGGTGTCGATGCTCGAGCCGCCGCCGACCGAGACGAACCCGTCGACCTCGGCGTCGCGTGCGAAGTCGGCTGCCTCCTGGAAGGAGTCGAGCGTCGGCTCGACCCGCGCGCGGTCGTAGACGACGACGTCGATGCCCTCGGCCTCGATCGACGCCCGCACGCCATCGGGATGGCCGATCGCGGCGACGCCCGGATCGGTGACGAGCAGCGCGCGCCGGACCCCGAGGCGTTTGAGCTCCCACCCCGCATCGGCGGCCGACCCGGGGCCGAACTTGATGGGCGTCGCCTCCAGGGTGAAGATCGATTCGTGCTCGCGCGCGGGTGCCATGGCTGGACGGTAGCATGCTACATGTGACCGACGATCGGTTGGTGTCCGACCTCGTCGCGGCCGTCGGAGACCGCCACGTGCTGCTCGACGACGACGTTCGCGCGCCGTTCGAGGCCGACTGGACCGGCCGGTACCGGGGCCGCGCGCGTGCGGTGGCGCGCCCGGCCGACATCGGCGAGGTGGCCGCGGTGATCCGCGCCTGTGGCGAACACGGTGCCGCCGTCGTGCCGCAGGGCGGCAACACCGGCATGGTGGGGGCGAGCGTCCCCCGCGGCGGCGAGGTCGTGCTCAGCCTCGCGCGCCTGCGCGAGCTCGGCGCGATCGACCGCGCCGCCGCGCAGGTGCATGCGGGAGCCGGCGTCACGCTCGGCGCGCTGCAGGAGCACGCGCAGGCGGTCGGCCTCGACGCCGGCGTCGACCTGGCCGCGCGCGACAGCGCAACCGTCGGCGGCCTGGTCGCGACCAACGCGGGCGGCATTCGCGCCCTGCGCTACGGGACCGTGCGCGCGCGGGTCGCGGGCGTCGAAGCCGTGCTCGCCGACGGCTCGATCGTCGACAGGCCGACGCTGCTCAAGGACAACGCCGGCTATGACCTCTCGGCGCTGCTGATCGGCAGCGAGGGGACGCTTGGCGTCATCACCGGCGTGCGCTGGCGGCTCGTGCCGCTGCTGCGCAGCCGCGTGGCCGCGCTGATCGGCATCGACTCGCTCGAGCGCGCCGCCGAGCTGCTCACCGCCGTGCGGCCGCAGCTGCCTTCGCTGGCCGCGGCCGAGTTCTTCATCGACGAGGCGCTGGCGCTCGTGCTCGACCACCTCGACCTCCCGGCGCCGGTCCCCACCCGCTCGCCGGCGTACGTGCTGCTGGAGTGCGCCGCACTGAGCGACCCGACCGACGAGCTCGCGCACGCGCTGGCCGACGCCGCGGTCGACGACGCGATCGTCGCCGACGACAGCGCCGAGCTCGAACGGCTCTGGCGCTTTCGCGAGAACCTCACCGACGCGATCTCTGCCGCCGGGGTCCCGCACAAGCTCGACGTCGGCGTGCCGCTCGCGCGGCTGGCCGAGTTCGCGAGCCGGACGACCGCGGAGGTGCAGCGCATCGCCCCCGACGCGCGCGTGATCCTCTTCGGCCACCTCGGCGACGGCAACGTGCACGTCAACGTCCTGGGCCTCGACGCCGGCGATTACACGGTCGACGAGGCGATCCTGCGCCTGGCCGCCGACTGCGACGGCACCATCAGCGCCGAGCACGGCGTCGGTGTGGCCAAGGCACGGTGGCTGGAGCTCGTGCGCACGCCCGGCGAGCTGCGGGCGATGGCCGCGATCAAGCGGGCCTTGGACCCCGACGGGATCCTCAACCCGGGGGCGGTGCTGCCGGTTCCCGAAGAAGTTGGCGCGTAAGTGCTCAAGTTGGCGGCCTGACCTGCCGATCAATCAAAGGTGGTCCCCCGTTTCCCCGCGGTCGCCGTCGCCGCGCTGACCCTTCTGCCGACCTCATTCGCCGCCCCGGCGATCGCCTCGGGCACGCGAGACGGCGCGCCCGACCGCGTGATCGTCGCCTTCGACCACACCGCTGACGGCGGCGACCGCGCCGACGCGCTGCACGACGTGCACGCCAAGGGCACCCAGTCGCTCGCCTCGCTCGGCAACACCGACGCGATCACCGTCGCCGACGGCAGCGCGGCGAGCACGATCGCCAAGCTCAACAAGGCCGATGGCGTGGCGTGGGCGGAGGTCGACAAGCCCGTGCACGCTGCGTGGTCATCCCCGGAGGGTTGGAAGTGGGGGCTGTGGAGCTCGACCACCTTCCTCGGCGGCGTCCAAGACGACTTCACCACCGCCTGGGACCACTCCACCGGCAAGCCTCAGGCGCCGGTCGCCGTGGTCGACACGGGCGTGGACTTCGGGATCAACGACCTCCACAGCAACGAGGTCAGCGGCGGCTGGGATTTCGTCTCCAACGACGACGACCCCGAGCCGGTGCCCGACAACGACTCCGTTCAGAACGGCCATGGCACACACGTCGCCGGCATCGCCGCCGCGTCGATGGCAGGTAACGACATCACCGGCGGCGCACCGACCGCGGGGATCATGGCGCTGCGCGCGCTGGGCGCAGACGGCAGCGGCCTGATGTCCACGGTGGCCAATGCGTTCGCATGGGCAGGCGACCACGGGGTGCGGGTCGTGAACGCCTCGCTGACCAGCGTCGGCCCGTCGCAGGCGGTGGCCGCGGCCATCACCGCGCATCCGAACACCCTGTACGTCGTGGCCGCCGGGAACGGCGACAGCCAGTACCACGGCAAGAACGAAGACGCGCTGCCCGAGAGCCAGCGCGATTATCCCTGCGCGCTCAACTTGCCGAACGTGCTCTGCGTCGCCGCGGTCGACGACAACGGCGGTTTAGCAACGTTCTCGAACTTCGGCGCGACGTCCGTAGATGTCGGTGCCCCTGGCGTGCAGATCAGCTCCTACCTTGCGGGCGGCAAGGTGAAGGCGCTCGATGGCACCTCGATGGCGACCCCGCTCGTGGCGGCCGCGGCGGAACTGGCCATCGCTCAGACCCCGACGGTGACCGCGCCGCAGTTGCACGACGCGATCATCCAGACCGTGCAGCCTGTCGACGGGCTGGCCGGCAAGACCGCCTCGGGCGGCACGGTCGACGCCGACGCGCTCGTCACCCGCGTGGCCCAGCTGCCCGTAGTGGCCGCGCCCCAGCCACCCCAGGCCCCAACGCCGACACCGGCGCCGACCCCCACGCCGGCGCCTCCTGCGACCGCTCCGCCCGCGCACACCGCGCCCTCGAAGACGCCGGCGCTCCGCTCCCCGGGCCTCAAGCTCGCCCGCGTGTCGCGCAGCGGCAAGCGCCTGCGCGTGAGCGGGACCGTCACGCGCGCGTGGAAGGGCACGGTGACCGTCACGGTGTGCGCCGGGCGCCACTGCACCCATACCCGCGCGCGCGTCAGCCACGGCCGCTTCACCGCGAAGCTGAAGGTCGCCCGCGGCCAGCGCGTGAAGATCACGGTCGCCGCGCCCGCGGTGCACGGCTACCGCGCCGTGCACGTCACCCGCAGCGCGCGCGCCTAGCTTCCGACCCGATTGGCCTCCAGCCGCGCCGCCATCGTGCCGCGGATTCGCGCGGCGACGGGTGGCATCTGGCTCTCGATGGACCGCAGCTGCGAGCCCGTCAGCACGACCAGATGCGTCGGCGCCGTCGCCGTCACCGACGCGACGCGCCGATCGGCGGCGAGCAGGCCGATCTCGCCGAAGAAGTCGCCGGGGCCCAGCGTCGCGAGGACCGCGCCCTCGCGGGTGACCTCGGCCGCCCCCTCCTTGATCGCAAAGAACTCGTAGGCGAAGCGCCCCTCCTCCGCCAGCTTCGTGCCGGCCGGGACGTCGACCTCGTCGGCGTACTGGGCGACGACCCTCTGATCGGTCTTGCTCAACCCCGCGAAGAGCGGGATCGATGCGACATCGCGCGCGTCCATACGACCTCCTCTGGATCACGCCGACCCTACGCGCTGTCGCCGGGGCACGACAAGGCCCTACGCGCGCACCCGCTCGCCGCGCGGGTCGAAGAGCGGCTCGGCCACGACCTCGCCGGCGATCCAGCGTCCGAAGACGTCGATCTCGACCGCCGTGCCGACGTCGTGTTCGGGCGGCAGGTAGGCGTAGGCGATCGAGCGCCCGACGGTGTAGCCGTAGCCCGCGGTCGTCACGCGCCCGACGACCTCGCCGCCGACGCGGACCGGCTCGTTGCCCAGCGCGACCGAGCGCGGGTCCTCGAGCACGATGCAGCGCAGGCGCTTGGACACCGCGCGCCCGGCGAGCGCCTCGCGCCCGAGGAAGTCCTTGTCGTCGCGCACGCAGAAGCCCAGGCCGGCCTCGTGGGGCGTCTCGTCGGCGGTGATGTCGGCCGCCCACACGCGGTAGCCCTTCTCCAGGCGCAGCGTGTCGATCGCGCGGTAGCCGCCCGCGGCCAGGCCGTGCGGCTCGCCCGCCTCCCACAGCGTGCGCCACAGGCCCGCGCCGTACTCGGTCGGGCAATACAGCTCCCAGCCGAGCTCGCCCGTGAAGGTCACGCGCAGCGCGCGCACCGGTACGTCGCCGACCGCGAGGTCGCACAACGTCATGTAGGGGAAGTCGAGCGGCTGGGGCGTCAACGGCTGCACGACGTCGCGGGCGCGCGGTCCCCACAGCGCGAAGCAGGCCCAGCGCGCGGTGACGTCGCTGACGCGCACCGAGCCGTCGCCCGGCGCGTGGCGGCGGATCCACGAGAGGTCGTGGTTGCCGAAGGCGGTGCCGGTGACGATCGAGAACAGTTCCTCCTCCACGCGCGTGACGGTGAAGTCGCACTCGATCCCGCCGCGGCGGTTGAGCATCTGCGTGTAGGCGATGCGGCCGACCGCGCCCGCGACGCGGTTGTCGCACAGCGACTCCAGGAAGGCCGCCGCTCCGGGGCCGGCGACCTCGATCTTGGCGAACGAGGACTCGTCGAAGAGGGCCGCGCGCTCGCGGCAGGCGACGTGCTCGGCGCCGATGGCCGGCGACCACAGCTGTCCCGCCCAGCCGCGCGGGCGGAGCGCCTCGTCGCCGGCCGCGGCGTTTGACTCGTACCAGTTCACGCGCTCCCAGCCGGACTTCTCGCCGAAGGCGGCCCCGTGCTCGCGGTGCCAGGCGTAGGCGCTCGAGACCCGCAGCGGCCGCCCCGCGGTGCGCTCGTGGCCGGGGTACTTGATGTCGTAGTAGCTCTCGTAGACCTCGCGTGTGCGCTTGAGCGTGTAGGTCGGCGA
>DATBKW010000433.1:0-23824 GCA_036555665.1 Solirubrobacteraceae bacterium
CACGCAGCGGTGGACGTCGTAGACGTAACCCCAACGAGCCGGCCGATAACCGTGTTCACTGCCTCCCGATCGGCTGTCGGACCCCGATGCGGGCCGCCAGAGAAATCCACCAGAGAAATCGGGCGAGATGCTTAGTTGCCAAAGCAGAGAAAAAGCCCCGCTAAGCGGGGCTTTTTCGTGTGCCGGAGGAGGGACTCGAACCCCCGACACGCGGATTATGATTCCGCTGCTCTAACCGACTGAGCTACTCCGGCGGGGACGGACAAAGGCTAGCGGCTCGGGCCGTGGCGCACGCCCCGCACCCGGCCGGGGATGCGGCGCGCGCCGGCCCTCACAGCAGGCCGATAAGCCGGGACGAGCACGACGACGTCGCTCGCCCGGCGCGAGCGGTGCTCGCCGGGCGCGCGGACCTCTCAGCGCTCCGGGGCCGAGGCGAGCAGGTCCAGTCCCAGGCGCTCGGACAGATAGCGCGCGGCGAGCGTGCCCTTGACGCTGTTGCCCGCCGCGTCGAGGCGCGGGCCGTAGGTGCCCATCCCGCCCTTCCCGGGCGAGACCGTCACGATCCCGCCCCCGATCCCGCTCTTGGCCGGCAGTCCGACGTCGTAGAGCCAGTCGCCCGAGGTCTCGTACAGGCCGGCCGTCAGCATGACCGCGAGCGCGTAGTGGCAGACCTCGCGCGCGACCACTCGCTCGCCGGTCACCGGGTTGACGCCACCGCCGGCGAGCGTCGCGCCCATCACGGCGAGATCGCGCGCGGTGACCGCGAGCGAGCACTGGCGGGTGTAGAGCTCGACCGCCTCGGCCGGATCCCCCGCCAGCCGCCCGCGGTCGGCGAGCAGCCGGGCGATCGCGTGGTTGCGGTGGTTCGTCGCGCGCGCCGAGGCGTGGATCTCCGGATCGAGCTCCAACCGACGCCCCGCGAAGCGCGAGAGCCCGTCCTGCAGCCCGCTCCAGCGCTCCTCGAGCGACGCGCCCCGCGCCAAGGCGCTCGTCGCGATGGCGCCCGCGTTGACCATCGGGTTCGTCCGGCCGTCCGCGCTTGATTCGACGGCCGCGAGCGAGTTGAACGGCAGGCCCGTCGCGTTGACGCCGAGCTGCTCGCGGGCGACATCGGCCCCCGTCGCATCGCACACGAGCGCGAACGTGAAGGGCTTGGACACGCTCATGATCGCGAAGGGGTGGACCGCGTCGCCCGCGGCGTACTCGCGCCCGCTGGTGCCGACGAGGCAGATGCCGAAGCGGTCAGGCGCAACCCGGGCGAGGGCCGGGTACACGCCCGACACCTCGCCTCGCGTGTCGTCGCGGAACCGCTCGTGTGCCGCGTCGACGAGCGCCTGGACCAGGTCGGGCGCGGGCAGGTGCCCGGTCGAGACGCGCGCGCCGGCTGGGTCAGGGCTGGACACGCGGACGGCGCCGGCTTACACCGGCCAGCCCGGTCCGAGCGGGATCCCGATCAGATACCAGGCCACGAAGAGGATGATCCAGGCGGCCAGCACAATGAGCGCGTAGGGCACCATCAGCGCAATCACCGTCCCGATGCCCGCATCCTTCTGATAGCGGGCGGCGAACACGACCATCAACGGGAAGTAGGGCATCAGCGGCGTGAGCACGTTGATCGGTGAGTCTCCGAGCCGGTAGCCCGCGAGCACGGTCTGCGGCTCGACGCCCAGGCGCAGCATGAGGGGGACGAAGATCGGGGCGAGGATCGCCCATTTGGCGATCTTCGCGGGCATGATGATGTCCACGACCAGGGTCACGATGATGATCCCCAGCAGCAAGAGGATGTTCGCGAGGTTCAGGTGCTCGAGGATGTCGCCGAGCGAGATCGCGATGACCTGCGCGATGTTGCTGAAGTCGAAGTAGGCGATGAACTGCGCGATCAGCAGGAAGAGGAACAGCAGGCTGGCGAGGCTCGCCCACGCCTTGGTGATCATCCCGAGCGCGTCCTTGCTGCCGGTGATCGTTCCCGCGGCGCGCCCGAAGGCGAGCCCGGCGGCTAGGAAGCACGCGGAGATGATGACGATCAGGCTGCTCATCAGCGGCGAATCGCCGACGATGTCGCCGGTCTCGGGGTTGCGCAACGGCGCGCCGGGCGGAAGCGTCAGCGCCGCGACGATTGCGATGACGGCGAGCAGCGCGAGCCCGGCCCAGCGCAGGCCCTTGGCCTCGGCGGCGGCGTCGATCGGCGGGCCCTCCTCGCGCGCGAGCTCCTCGTGGTCCGCTTGACTGCGGTCCCATTCCCCGAGCCGCGGCTCGACGATCCGCGTGGTGATCAGCGCGATCACGACGGTGAGGAAGAGCGTCGAGACGATCCCGAACCAGAGGTTGGCCACGAGGTCGAGGTTCACCGACGGGTCGACCAGATGGGCGGACTCGTTCGCGATGTCGGTGACGACGCCGTCGGCGGGGGTCAGCAGGATGTTCACCGAGAACGCGGCGCTGACCGCCCCGAACCCCGCGGCGATGCCCGCGAGCGGATGGCGGCCAACGCTGATGAACGCAGCCGCCGCCAAGGGGATCAGCACGAGGTAGCCCGCGTCGGCCGCGACGCTCGAGATGATCCCGATGAACACGATGATGTACGTCAGCGAGCCCGGTGAGGAGATCGCGACGAGCTTGCGTATGAGGGCGCCGACAAGCCCGGAGTACTCGGCGACTCCCACGCCGATCATCGCCACGAGGATCACGCCCACCGCCGCGAAGCCGAGGAAGTTCGACACGAACGTGGTGAACATGAAGCGGATGCCGTCGGACGTGAGCAGGCCCTTCGCCTCGACGCGCTCGGACTTGATCTGGAAGTCCTCGCCGTCGACCTGCTCGGGCGGGTCGTAGGAGTTCTCGGTCGACTCGACCTGTGCGGCCGGGGGCTCGGCCACCTGGCTCGTCGCTCCGGCGTTGGCCCAGTCGAGCACCTGCGAGAGCGCGATCACGAACACGATCAGGCCGATGAAGAGGATCGCCGGGTCCGGGACGCGATTGCCGGCCTTCTCGACCCACGCCAGCGCACGCTCGGTGAACCCGCCTCCCTTCGGGGCCGTCTCGGAGAACGCCTCGCCGCTCATGCCGCGAACGCCGCCGCGTAGCGGCCGAGGAAGTCGGCCTCGGCGATCGTCGCGCGCTCGAACTCGTCGAGCAGCACGCGCTCGTTCGGCGCGTGGATGTTCGCGTAGCCGTCGGTGGTCCCGACCAGCAGCGCCTCGGCGTTCGGCAGCGCTCCGGCGAGGGCGCTGACGATCGGGATCGAGCCGCCGCTGCCGGCGAGCACGACCTCGGCCTCGTAGGCCGCCGCCCACGCCTCACGGGCGGCCTGGTAGGCCGGGCCGTCGGTGGTGGCCGCGAACCCGTTGCCGGTCGGGCCGCGCGCGACGTCGAGCTCGATGCCGAACGGCCGCGCGGCGCGCAGGTGCTCGAGCACGGCGGTCTGCGCCTCGACGGCGTCCTGCTCAGGGTGCACGCGCACGTTGAGGACCGCGCGCGCATAGGGCGAGACGGCATTGACGGCGCCGTCCACCGAAGGGACGTCGATGCCGATCACCGTGATCGCCGGGCCCGACCAGATCCGCGAAGCGAGCCCGCCGGTGCCGAGGAGCGGCACGCCCTCGAGCACGGTGCCGAGATCGCGGAACTGCTCCTCGGACTGCGTCGGGCCGTCCCACTCGTTGCGGCGCAGGCCGGCGACGGCCACGTCGCCGCGCTCGTCGTGCAGCGAGGCGAGCGCGTGCAGCAGCGCGATGAGCGCATCGGGGGCCGCGCCGCCGTACTGGCCGCTGTGCTTGCCGGACCGCAGCGTGCGCACCTCGACCGCCACGTTGCCCATGCCGCGCAGCGCTGTCGTCAGCGTCGGGACGCCCGGGCTCATGCTCCCCATGTCGCCGATCACCAGCGTGTCGGCCCGGAACCGCTCGGGGTCGGTGGGCGGGTAGCCCAGCAGCGCTCCGCTGCCGATCTCCTCGTAGCCCTCGATGCAGATCTTGACGCCTACCGGCGGCCTGCCGCCCCACGCCCGCAGCGCGCCGACGTGCATGAGGATGTTGGACTTCGTATCCGCCGCCCCCCGGCCGAACAGGGCGCCGTCGCGCTCCGTCGGCTCGAACGGCGGCGAGTCCCACTCGGCCTCGTCGCCGGCCGCCACGACGTCGTAGTGGCTGTAGAGCAGCACCGTCGGCGCGCCCGGCGGGGCCGGGATCTCGCCGACGAGCACGGGCGCGGTGTCGGGCAGGTCGAGGCGGCCGACCTCCACGCCGGCATCCGCGAACAGCCGTGACGTCATCTCGAAGGCCGCGAGCAGCGGCTCGCCGAGCTGACCCGGCACCGACACCGATGGGATCCGTACCAGGTCCTCAAGATCCCGGCGGAGGCCCGGCCCCAGCCTGCGCACGTCGTCCGCAACGCTCATCCGGCCCGACCCCTCTCCTCGACGCGCGGGAATCTACACAAGCCGGTCTCAGAAGCCCCAGATCAGCGGCACGACCCCGACCGCCACCGCGAAGTACAGCGCGAGCATCACAAGGCCGAGCCGCCAGTAATCGCCGAATCGGTAGCCGCCGGGCCCGAGCACCATCATGTTCGCGGGCGTGGCGATCGGCGTGAGGAACGCGGCGGCGGACGCGACGACGACGCTCATGAGCACCGGCTTGGCGGAGATGCCGAGGTCGTCCGCCGCGGCGATGGCGATCGGCACGACGATCAGCGCGGTCGCGGTGTTGCTGATCGCCTGTCCGAACAGCGTGGTCACGACGAACAGGCCGACGAGCAACATGTGCGGGCCCGCGCCGCGGACGACGTCGACGAGCACGCTCGCGAGGTCGTCGGCCGCCCCGGTCTGCCGGATCGCGACCGAGACGGGGATCATGCCCGCGATCAGCACGACCGTCGTCCACGAGATCGCACGGTAGGCCTGCTCCGCCGTCAGAACGCCGGTGAGCACGATCGCCATCGCCGCGAGCACGCCCGCGACGGCGGGGGGCACAACGCCGCTGGCGAGCGCGGCGACCATGAGCAAGACGACGACGAGCGAGCGCCGCGCGCCCGCGCCGAGCGGGACGACCTGCCGACGGACGGCGTCGGGCGTGTCCACGACGAGCACCTCGCCGTCGTCGCCGAGGTGCTCGTCGAGCGCGCTCCACGCGCCCTCGAGCAGCAGCGTGTCACCGGGAGCAAGCGCATGCTCACCGGGCGCGACGTCCTCTCCCTGCCGCTGCACCGCGAGCACCACGAGGTCGCCGCTGGGCGTGACCATCCCGGGGAACATGCGCGCTCCGACGAGCGGCGAGCGCGGCGGCACGACGACTTCGGCGACGCCGCTGTCCCGACTGAAGAGCGCCTCCGGCACCTCGTGCCGGGCGAGCGCGTCGCGGTCCACCGCGTACTGGTCCATGAGCGTGCGCGCGTGGCTCGAGAGGTCGGCCGGCAGCGAGCGCGGGCGCCGCTCCGGGAGCAGGCGGGGCGCGAACGCGAGCACGAGCACGAGCGTCCCGAGGACGAGCGGCACGCCGACCAGGGCGAATTCGAAGAACCCGATGCTGCCGGTGCCCGCGTTGTCGGCGGCCTGCGAGACGAGGACGTTGACGGGGGAGCCGGTCAGCACCAGCAGCGAGCCGGCGTGCGCCGCGAAGGCGAGCGGGATGAGGAGCTTCGACGGCGTGACCTCGAGCCGGATGGCGATCACGGCGGCCATCGGCAGCAGCGCCGCGACCGAGCCGTTCGGAGTGACCAGCGCCGTCAGGAGCGCCGCGAACCCGAGCAGCGCGACGACGAGGTGGTTGCGCCGGCCCCGCGTGACGGCGATCAGCCGCTGACCCGCCCACGTCGTCACCCCGGTTGCGTCGAGCGACTCGCTGACGACGAACAGCGAGGCGATGAAGATCACGGTCTGGTCACCGAAGCCGGCGAACGCCTGCTCGACCGAGAGCACCCCGGCGGCGTACAGCGCGAGCGCCGCGCCGAGCGCGACCACGCCGACGGGCACGCGATTGGACACGAACAACGCGACCGCGGCGCCGAGCACGACGAAGGTGATGGTCGCGTCGCTCACGCGGGGCACTGTGCCATCTGGGGCGGCGCGAGCGTGGCAGCGCGGCGCTCGACGAGCCGTGTGCGGTCCCACTACATGCGTATGTGTCGACTCGGGGCGGCTTGTTCATATAGAGGGTGAAAGCAACTTCAGGAGAGTCGAGATGGCGAAGATCACCGCGATCGAGATCGTGTCGCTGGACGGCGTGATGCAGGCCCCGGCGACGCCGGACGAGGACCCGCGGGGCGGTTTCGAGCACGGCGGCTGGGCGGCGCCCTACGCCGACGAGGTCAGCATGCGCGTGGCGGGCGAGGGCATGGCGCGCGAGGGCGCGATGCTGTTGGGCCGGCTGACCTACGCGCGCTTCCACCAGGCGTGGGCCGGGCGCGACGACAACCCGTTCTCGCCCGTGCTCGACGCCCGCCGCAAGTACGTCGCATCGACCACGCTGAGCGATCCGCTTCCCTGGCAGAACTCGACGCTGCTGAGCGGCGACGCCGCCGCGTCCGTGGCCGAGCTGAAGCGCAGCGCGCCCGAGGACGACATCGCGGTGCTCGGCAGCGGGGTCCTGCTGCGATCACTGCTGGCCGCCGACCTGGTCGACGAGCTGCAGCTGTCGATCCACCCGATCGTGCTCGGATCGGGTGTGCGACTGTTCGACGCCCAAGGCGCGTACCTGCCGCTCACGCTCGCCGACTGCGTGCCGACGACAACCGGCGTCATCATCGCGACGTATCGCCGGGCCGCCTGACCACGCCTCCTGGCCGGCCGGAGGGGGCGCGGTCGCGCTGGTCCAGCTACCATTTTCGGTACCGGTCCGGAAATAGGTGGGTGGAAAGCATGGGGTGGCGATGCTGGAACCGGAGCAGGTCGATCTGGCTGACCTCGCGCTCGCGCTGGAGGATCATTCCGACGAGCACAGCTGGTGGCTGGACGCGAGCACCGGCCGGGTCGAGCCGCGCTTTGCCTCGGCGCTCGACGGGGTCGGCCACGGCGCTGACGATGAGCATGCCGCGCTGATCCCCGTGGAGCCGCTGCCGGCAGACGTCGGGTACGGCGACATGGAGGACTTCGTCGGCTACGTGCGCGACGCGCGAGCGCGCGACCGGCTCGAGCGCGCGATGGTCGGCCGCGGCGCGTTCCGGCGGTTCAAGGACGCCCTGCGCGAGTACCCGGCGCTGCGGCGCTCGTGGTTCGCGTTCCACGACGCGCGCAGCGAGCGGCGCGCGATGGAGTGGCTGATCGACCACGAGATCGTCGAGCGCGAGCTGGCGGAGCTGGCGCTCGCCGAGCGCGCCGACCCCGAGCCCGGCGACCTGCCCGGGCTGCTCGACGCCCACGGCCTGGCGCATCGGGTGACGCGTGACCTGCGGCGGATCTACCGCGCGCGGCTGCGCTCGGTGCTGCTGATCGGCGCCTGGGCGCGCGGCGATGCGTATCCCGAGTCGCCCGTCGAGCTGCTCGTCGTCCTCGACGGCTACGCCAGCCGCTGGACGGAGAAGCGCCGCATGGACCAGACGATGTGGCGCCACTCGATCCGCAACGACGCGGTGGTGACGGTCATCCCGATCACCGAGACCGACCTGCGGCGGGCCGCGACGCCGCTGATCGCGCGCGCCGTCGCCGAAGGGCTGAGGATCCAGTGAACGCGCTGACGACGCCGATGGAGCGTGCGCGCGAGGACCTCGCCGCGGCGCGGGTGCTCGTCGACGCGGGCTTCCCGTCCCAGGCGCTCTCGCGCGCGTGCGCGGCGGCCCTGAGCGCCGCGCGGGCCGCGCTGCTCGCGGTCGACGAGGTGCCCTCGACCTCGGCGGGCGTGGTGGCGGCGTTCTCGCGGCGGGTCGTGGCCGACGACAGCCTCGAGCCCGATCACGCCCGCGCGCTGCGCAAGCTCTTCGAGGACCGCAACGACGTCGAGCACGCGCTCGCCGAGACGCCCCAAAGCGAGGCCGAGGACGCGCTCGTGTCGGCCAAGCTCGTGGTCACCGCCGCGGTGCGCTTCATCGACGAGCGCAGCGCGCAGCCGGTCACGCGTTCTGCAGGCGCGTGAGCGCTCCCTGCAGCGCGCGCTCGCGTACGACCACCTCGCGGCTTGCGGCCTTGAACGCGCGCGCGTTGTGGCGCTTGGCGGCGTTCGCGAGCGTGCGGTAGGCGCGCTCGGCTTCAGCGAGCGGGCCGCTGACCGCGTTGGGGGTCAGTCCGCGTGCCTCCTCGCGGGCGAGCGCGGTGCGCGCGTCGCGGTAGGCGTTCGCGAGCGTCGTCGCCTGCGCCGCCTGCGCGTCGGGGCGCCGGGCGCGGCGCAGCGCGCGGCGCGCCTTCGCGCGTTCGGCGCCGAGCTGCTGCATGGCCTGATCGACGCTGTGGACGTACGCGGCGCGCTGCGTCACCGCCGTCGGCTGATCGGGCGCGTGCGCCTCCGGCGCGGCCGTCGTGCCGCCCGACAGATGACCGGCGGCGAACCCCGCCGTGCTGGCGAGCAGCGCCAACCCGAGGCCGAGCGCGGCGGGCGCCGTCCACAGGCGCGTGCGCCTGCGAGCGGGTGCCCGCGCGGGAGCAGAACGGACGGCGCGGCCGGGAGCCCGCTCTGGCCGCGCCGGCCGCTGGGGGGGCTTCGCTGGCTTCGGTGCCTGCGCCTGGCGCCGGGCGGCGGCCGCGGCGGCCGCTTCTGCCGCGGCGACCGCGTCGACGTACCGGCGTGCGGCGACAGGCACGGGGACCGGTGCCTTCGAGCCGAGCGCCTTCTGCGCCGCTCGCATGAAACGCAGCGGTGACGCATGGCGCTGTCCGGGATGCTTGTTCAGGCCCGTCACCACCACGTCGTCGAGCGCGGCGGGGAGCCCGCTGCGGCGCTCCGAGACGCGTGGCGGCGCCTCGACGAGGTGGGCCTGGAAGGTCAGCAGCGGCCGGTCGTAGACGAACGGCGGCGCGCCCGTGAGGCACTCCACGAGGATGCAGGCCAGCGCGTAGACCGAGCCCGCCGGCTCCGACGGGGCGCCGCGCACCGCCTCCGGCGCGCAGTAGTCGGCGCCTTCGATCGCGCTCGCGTCGCGGCACGCCTTCTGCTTGGCCGGGAGGATCCCGTAGTCGAGCAGGAACGCCTGCCTGGGCCGATTGGTGGTGATAAGGATGGTCTGCGGCGTCAGCGTCCCGTGGGGGAGGCCCAGCAGCGTCGCGGCCTCGAGCCCGCCCGCGACCTGGCCGAGGTAGGTCATCGTCGTCGGGACGTCGAGCGGACCCTCGGCGAGCAGGTCGGCGAGCGTCTCGCCCTGCGGGATGGTGTGGGCGACGTAGAGCACGCCGCGGTCCTCGCCGGCGCCGAGCACCGGCAGCAGCGGCGCGTCGATGCCCTCGCGCACGCGCCCGAGCGTCAGCACCTGGCGGCGGAGCTTTTCGTCGTCGTGCGCCTCGCGCGGGAAGACCTTGAGCAGGACGTGCCTGCCGTCGGCCGTGGTCGCGTCAGCGAGCGTGTAGCGCTCGTCGTGGGCGCGAATGCGCTGAACGCGGTAGCCGCCGATCACGGCGCCGACCGTGACCGGCCGGTCCGAGCTCTCGGCCGTGGTGTCCTTGTTACGACGCATCATCCGCCGTCGTCGAAGAACGCGACCGACGGCTCACTCGCCGGTGCCTTGGGTTTCGGAGTGCTCGGGCGCGGGGCGGTCGGCGCCGGCTTCGCGGGCGCCGGCCGGCTGACCGGCGCGCTGGCGACCGGGCGCGGCGCCGGCCGGACGACCGTGACCGAGCGCGCGGCGACGGCGACGGTCGCCTTCGGCGCGGTCTGGCGCTTGCGTACGACCTTCGGCGCGCGCAGGCCCGGCAGCTCGGCCGCCGGCCTGAGGTTGGCGATGGCCGCGGGGGCGTCCGGCGTGGCCACGACCCGGGCGGGCGCCGCCGGCGCGGGGTCGTTGCTGCGCGTCATGGTCCCGACGGCGTACGCGCCGCCGAAGGACACTGCGCAGACGCCGGCGATCCCGAGGGCTGTGAGCGGCGCGGCCATCAGGCCGGGCACCGCTTGGCCTTGTCGGCACCGGGCATCAGGCACAGCTCGTTGCGCACCGGCGGCTGCCCAGGTCGTGTCGTGAACACGATCTGCTTGCCGATCTGCCCGGACTTGGTGATCGAGATGAAGATCTTCGTCCCGACGCGGAACGTCCGTTCGAACCGGCGCAGACGCACCTTCCCGCTGGAGCCCGCGCGATGCGACTCGCGCTTGACGTGGCAGCCCGCGCCCTTGCAGCGGCCGGTGACCTTCGCGCCCGGGGGGGCGGTCACGACGAGCATCGTGATCTTGGTGAACGACTTCGAGACGCGCCCGGCGACGGCCACCCGGATACCGCCGAGGACGCTCAAGCGCGACTTCGACGCCGCGTTCGCGCCGCTCGAAGACGGGCCGCCCGAATCGGAGACGATCGCGATCTTGAACGGCGCGCCACCCGATGAGGAGCCAGATCCCGAGCCAGAGCTCCCGACCCTCACCGACACGTCCTGATACGCGCGCACCATCAGGCCCTGACTGTCCTTCGCTCGGAGACCGATCGAATAGGTACCGGCCGTCGGGAACAACAGCGACACCGTCGGACCACTGGCATCAGGGAACTTCTGGTCGCTGTTGACGTCCCAGTCCAGGCCGGTGATGGTCTGGTTGCCGTCGGGATCCGTGGAGGTCGATGTGAGGGTCACGCGCTGCCCGGCGACCGGCGACGCCGGGCTGACCGTAAAGCTCGGCACCGGGAGCTGGTCGACGAAGATGGCCTTCGTGATGGTGGTCGACTCGTTGTCGTTGTCTGTCACCCGTAGGCCCACGTTCACGAGTCCCGGCACCGGGAAGGGCGTGAACATCGACGCGGGCCCGGCGGTGAAGACGCCGTCGCCGTCCAGATCCCACTCGTAGCTCGTGATGCTGCCGTCGGGATCGCTGGAGCCGGTGGAGGCGATCCCGAGGGGCTGGCCGAGGACGGGGACGTTGTAGGCCTGGCCTTCCAACAGTCGGTTCCCCGGCACGGCAAAGACGAATGCTGCGACCGGCGGTGCGTTGGTGCGCACGGCGTGCGACACACTCCTGCTGACGCCGTCGGAATCAGTGACGGTCAGTGTCACCGTTCGTGTCCCGGCACCGTTGTACGTATGCGAGGCGGACGCGCCGCTCGCGCCCGTTCCGTCACCAAAGTTCCATGTCTGGCTCTCGAGCGGGCCCTCGGGGTCGGAGGAACTGGAGGTGAAGGTGAACGCTCCACCGACCTGCGCGACGTTCGGCGACCAGCTGAACTCCGCGAAGGGCGCGGCGTTCACGCGCAGCGTGTGGCTCTTGGTGAGCGTCCCGCCAGTGGTGTCGGTCGCGGTCATCGTGACCGTCTTCGTCCCGCGCGACGTGTACGAGTGCGAGGCGGCGCTGCCGCTCGTGCCGTCCCCGTAGTCCCAGGCGATGGTCACCGGGTCGCTCGGGTCGGAATCGGTGACGTTGGCCGTGAACGCGAAGGGCGCGTTGATGAGCGCGACCTGCGGCGAGATCGTGAAGTCGCCGGTCAGCGTGCCCGCCTGCGCCGAGGCCGGGACGCACAGCGCCAAGAGCGCTGTGACACTAACGATAAAAGATTTCCCTGCTAGTTGACGGAAAACCGCCGATTTCCACCCAATTGAGCTCCCTGTCCACAGGAGCCCATGGCCGCCGGGTCGAGGCGGCTTGCCACGATACGCCACACCCAAAACCCCCCCGGGTTTGAGTAACCAGTTTTTGTGGTCTAGCGGACCGGTTCTATGTGACCGAGAAGCGACTTTAGTGTCGTCTGTCCTCCTGAGCAAGCGCGAACCTACGCAGATGTTCCATTTCCACACAAATCACACAGTCCGGCGCCGGTTCGTTCTGACGATGAGCAGGGCGGCCATGAGCGCGAGGCCCGCCGCCAGCCACGCTCCGTCGGGATGTTCGGCGGGCTGGGCGCGGATCGCGTCGAGGGCTGCGCGGGGCAGCGCGGGCAGCTCGGCGAGCGGCAGGTGCGCACGCTTGGGCGAGGCGTCGTGACCGCGCGTCGGGGGCGGCGGCGAAGCGGCGTCCGCCCCCGGAACGGCTGCCTCGTGGCGCGCACCGATGGATGCGTGAGCGTGGCGGACGGGCGGCGGCGTGACGGTCCATGCGGCGTCGAGCTCCGCCGGCGGTGAGGTCGTCGATGCGATGCGGGCCGACGGCGCTCCGCGGAACGACGGCTCGACGACCACCCCGGTGGCCGGCGCGGCAGGGGCGGCCACCGGCGCTGCGCCCACGACGATCGGGGCCTGCGGCGGCGCGTCGGACGGCGACGCAACCGACGGGCCGGGCTCGGGACCGCTGCCGGACGGCGGCGGGGCGCCCGCCGGCGCGGTCTGCCCGTCGGTAAGTGCGTCGGCGTCCTGGTCGGTCACGACCGACTGTGCGGCGTCCTGCGCCTGGGCGTCGCCGGTGCAACCGGTCAGGCAGGTCGCCTCGTCGTACTGGTAGATCGTCTGAACCGTCGCCCCGACGTTGCCCGCGATGACCGCGATCCAGGCCAGGAAGGTCTGCGGCCCGTCGAACGGCGGCGCCGCGGGAGTGGTCTGCTGCTGGTCGGTCGCCTCGGTCTGAGTCACGGACTGCGACGTCGTCGCGTCGTGGCACTCGTACTGGCAGCCCTGCTGGATCTGCCAGACGAACTGGAACGTCTCGGCGACGTTGATCGCGGTCGCGATCGCGTCGGCGGTGGCGTTCGCGACCTGCGTCGTCTGCGCGTCCTGCGAAGCCGACTGCGTCTGGCTCGTCGAGTAGCAGAACGCGGTACAGCCGAGCTGCGTCTGCAGGATGAACTGGATCGTCGTGGCCACGTTGAGCGCCTGAGCGCCCGTCGGGGTCGACGCGCTGCCGGTGGCCGTGGCCTTCTGGTTGGTCGCCGAGGACTGGGTTGCCGTCTGCGTCTGGCTTGTCGCGTAGCAGTACGTGGTGCAGCCCTGCTGGAACTGCAGCACGGTCTGAAAGACGGTGCTGATGTTCTGGGCGCTCCCGACCGGGACGCTCGCGTGCGAAGCGGGGGGCGTGGGCGCAGGCGAGCTGCTGGGCGCAGCCGGCGCAGCGCCGCTCGGCGTCGCGGGCGGCTCATGCGACGGCGGCTTGGGTGCCGAGTCGGGAGCGGCGGCGGCGGCGGCGAGCGGAGCTGTCGCGGCGGGTGCCGCCGCCGCCGCGTGCGGAGCGGGAGGGGGATCGGCCGCGGCGTGCGCGGCCGGCGGGTCGGGGGAGGTCTGGGTCGCGGGCGGGTCGGTCGGCGTCGGCGGATCGGGCGTCGCCGGCGTCGCGGACGGCGCGGGCGTCGCAGCGGGTGCCGGGTCAGCCGCCGGTGCGGGCGCGGCAGGCCCGGTCGTCGAAGTGGTGCTCGACGGCGTGGCCGCCGAGGAGTCGGGCGTGGTGGGGGAGACCGCCTGGTCCGGCGAGACCGCACCGCCGCCCGGGTCCGGCGTGCCGGTGGTCTCGTCCGCGCGAGCCGACGCCGCTGCGGCGCCGGGCAGGAACAGGGCGACCGCCGCGGCGCGAGCCACGAGCGCGCGCCTCATGCCGCGCTCCGTCGGCACACGCAGCGCTGTCCGGTGACCGCCGGCCGGCCGATGATCGGCCGACCGGCGGCACCAGGTGAGCGCGTCACTGCGCTCTTCACTTCCCTAGCCGTGGATCCTCCGGGCACGGTGAGTGCGCTTGGCCTTCGCCTTCGCGCTCTTCTTGTGCTTCGGGGCCTTGTGGCTGGCACGCCGGCTCTTCTTGGCCGCGCGGTGCTTCTTCGCCGCGCGGTGCTTCTTCGCGGCGCGCTTCTTGGTCGCCTTCCGTGCCACAGCACGCGGCTGGGCACCGACAGCCGCCACGGAGGCGGCGGCGACCGCAGCAGCCCCGGACCCACTCGGGCCTGAGGTGTTGCTATTGCCGGCCGGCGGAGCCGACGGCGGGGTCACGGGCGCCTCTGGATCAGAGGAGCTCACGTCGCCACCGTTGACCGCGTTCTGCTCGGCGTTGGCCGAGGAGGTCGCGTCCTGCTCCGTGCTGGCCGACTGCTCCAGCGCCTGCACCTGCCCGGAGGCGCCCGAGTCGCTGTCCTGCGACTGATCCGCTTCCTGGCTGGTGTCGGCATCGTTGGACGCCGACGAGTCGGCGGTGTTGTCCGCCGTCTGGTCGCCACCGGCGTTGACCGCGTTCTGATCGGCATCCGCCGATGAGTCCGCGTCCTGGTCGGTGGTTGCGTACTGGCCCAGGAGCTGGGCCTGACCCGTGCCGCCGCAGCCCACTTCGCAGAGCGAGTTGCTCGACTGCGACTGGGCGGCGCTCTGGTCGGTGCTGGCCTCGTTCGATGCCTCCGAGGAGGCGCTGTTCGAGGCGTCCTGGAAATCACCGGCGTTGACCGCGTTCTGCTCGGCGTCGGCCGAGGAGTCCGCGTTCTGGTCGGTGCTCGCCCATTGACCAGCGGCCTGGGCCTGCCCGGAACCGCCACAACCCGCCGTGCAGAAGTCGCTGCTCGACTGGTCCTGGCTGAGTTCCTGGGTGGTGTCGGCGTCGTTCGAGGCCGACGAAGAGGCGGAGTTCTCCGCCTCCTGGAAGCCACCGGCGTTGGTCGCGTCCTGCTCGGCGTCTGCCGAGGAGTCAGCGTCCTGGCTGGTGTCTGCCCACTGGCCCGCCAGTTGGACCTGGCCAGAGCCGCCACAGCCGGCCGCGCAGCTGTCGCTGCTCGACTGCGTCTGATCGGTGCTCTGGGTGGTGCTCGCGGAGTTGGATGCCTCCGAGGAAGCCTCGTTCTCCGCCAGCTGGACGGCACCGGCGTTGGTCGCGTCCTGATCGGCGTCTGCCGAGGAGTCAGCGTCCTGGTCGGTGGTCGCCCACTGGCCTGCGGCCTGGGCCTGACCGGAACCGCCGCAACCAGCACCGCACTCACTGCTGCTGTCCTGGGTTTGGCTGGGATCCTGGTCCGTCGTCGCATCGTTCGACGCCGACGACTCGGCGTCGTTGAACGCGATCTGGACGGCACCGGCGTTGGTCGCGTCCTGCTCGGCGTTGGCCGAGGAGTCAGCGTCCTGGCTGGTGTCCGCCCACTGGCCGGCCGCCTGGGCCTGGCCGGAGCCGCCGCAGCCCGCGCCGCAGCTGTTGCTGCTGGTCTGGGTCTGATCGGTGCTCTGGTCGGTCTCGGCGGTGTTGTCCGCCGAGGAGGAGGCCCCGTTTCCGACGAGCTGGACGTCACCAGCGTTGGTCGCGTACTGATCGGCGTCCGCCGAAGAGTTCGCGTCCTGCTCGGTGTCCGCCCACTGGCCTGAGAGCTGGATCTGGCCGGAGCCGCCGCAGCCCGCGCCGCAGCTGTCGCTGCTGTCCTGGGTCTGCTCCGTGCTCTGGCTCGTCGTGGCGTCATTGGACGCCGACGAGTCGGCGTAGTTGAACGCCTCCTGATCCGCACCGGCGTTGGTCGCGTCCTGCTCGGCGTTGGCCGAGGAGTCGGCGTTCTGGTCGGTGCTCGCCCACTGGCCGGCCGCCTGGGCCTGCCCGGAACCGCCACAACCAGCGCCGCACTCATCCGAGCTGGACTGGTCCTGGGTCGGGTCCTGGGTGGTGCTGGCGGAGTTGGACGCCGACGACGTGGCGTCGTTCTCCGCGAACTGGAGGGCACCAGCATTGGTTGCGCTCTGGTCGGCGTCTGCCGACGAGTTCGCCTCCTGACTGGTGTCCGCCCACTGGCCCGACAGCTGGAGCTGGCCGGAGCCGCCGCAGCCCGCGCCGCAGCTGTCGCTGCTGGTCTGGGTCTGGTCGGTGCTCTGGTCGGTCCCGGCCTCGTTCGACGCCTCCGAGGAGGCGCTGTTCGAGGCTTCCTGAACGGCACCGGCGTTGACCGCGTTCTGCTCGGCGTTGGCCGAGGAGTCCGCGCTCTGGTCGGTGCTCGCCCACTGTCCGGCTGCCTGGGCCTGGCCCGAGCCGCCACAACCAGCGCCGCACTCATCGGTGCTGTCCTGGCTCTGGCTGGCGTCCTGGGTCGTGTCGGCGGTGTTGGACGCCGACGAGTCGGCGCTGTTGTCCGCCGTCTGCTCGGAGCCGCCGTTGGTCGCGTACTGGTTGGCGTCAGCCGACGAGTCCGCGTCCTGGTTGGTCTCCGAGTACTGGCCCAGGATCTGGGCCTGTCCCGAACCGCCACATCCGGCCCCGCAGCTGTTGCTGCTGGACTGGTTCTGGCTGGCGGTCTGGGTCGTCTCGGCCTCGTTCGATGCGCTCGAGGTGGCCGAGTTGGTGAGGGACTGATCCGCGGAGCTGTCGCCCGTGTCGAGGTCGTCACCGCTCAGATAGCTGGGCTCGTTGGCGTTGACGCCGTTCTGTTCGGCGTTGGCCTCCGAGTTGGCCGTCTGGTCGGTGCTCGCGGACTGCTCGAGCTCCTGTGCCTGCCCGGAGCCGCCACAACCGGCCCCGCAGGTGTCGCTGCCGTTGCTGTCCTGGCTCTGGTCAGCGCTCTGGGTGGTGCCCGGGTCGTTCGACGCGGACGAATCGGCCGAGTTGCTGTTGGTCTGCGAAGCAGAGCTCGAGCCCTCGGTGATGTCGCCGCCGGCGACCGCGACCGGTGCGTTGGCGTTCGTGCCGTCCTGGTCGGCGTCAGCCGACGAGGAGGCGTCCTGGCTGGTGCTGGCGCTCTGGCTGAGCCCCTGCGCCTGCCCGGAGCCGCCACAGCCGGCGAGACAGCTGCTGCTGCTCGTCTGGCTCTGGCCGGCGTCCTGGGTCGTCTCGGCCGAGTTCGATGCATCTGAGCTCGCCGAGTTGTCCAGGGTCTGATCCGCCGAGCTGTCGCCACCCGTGATGTCGCCACCGGCGATGTTCACCGGCGCGTTGGCGTTGACGCCGTTCTGATCGGCGTCGGCCTCCGAGTCGGCCGTCTGGTCGGTGGTGGCATCCTGCGACAGGTCTTGGAACTGTCCCGATCCGCCGCAGCCCGCCAGGCAGCTGGAGCTGCTCGACTGCGACTGGTTGGCGGATTGACTGGTACTTGCCTCGTTGGATGCCGACGACGTCGCCGAGTTGCTGTTGGTCTGCGTTGCAGAACTCGAGCCCCCGTCGATGTCATAGCCGGCAACATTTACAGGCGCGTTGGCGTTGACCCCGTTCTGATACGCGTTCGCGGACGAATCCGCGGACTGATCAGTCGTGGCGTACTGACCCGCACTCTGCGCCTGGCCAGACCCACCGCAACCGAACAGGCAGCTGGAGCTGCTCGTCTGGCTCTGGGTGGCGTCCTGGGTGGTGTCCGCCGAGTTGGACGCGGACGACGTCGCCGTGTTGTCCAGGGACTGGCTCGCGGAGCTGTCGCCACCCGTGATGTCGCCACCGGCGATGGTCACGGGGGTGTTGGCGTTCACGCCGTTCTGGTCGGCGTCCGCGTACGAGTCCGAGGACTGATCGGTCGATGCATCCTGATCCAACTCCTGGGCCTGCCCGGACCCGCCACAGCCGGCCACGCAGCTTGAGCTGCTGGACTGCGACTGACTGGCGGTCTGGTTGGTCGAGGCGTTGTTCGACGCCGAGGAGGTGGCCGAGTTGCTGTTGTTCTGCGAGGCAGAACTCGAGCCGCCCGAAACCGTTCCTCCGGCGATCGAAACCGGCACGTTGGCGTTGACGCCGTTCTGATGCGCGTTCGCCCCCGAGGTCGCGTGCTGGGACGTCGATGCGCCCTGGTACGTGGCCTGTGCCTGCCCGGAGCCGCCGCAGCCCGACACGCAGCTTGAGCCGCTTGTCTGGGACTGGTTTGCGCTCTGGTTGGTGGAGGCGGTGTTCGACGCCGACGAGCTCGCCGTATTGCTGTTGTTCTGCGAAGCAGAACTCGAGCCGGCGCTGCCCGGATTTCCGATGGTCTGATCACCAACGGAAACGCCGCCCCCGTCAACCACGACGGGCACGTTGGCGTTGACCGCATTCTGATTGGCGTCTGCCGACGAGTCGGCACTCTGCGCAGTGTCGGAGGTCTGCGAGAGCTCTTGCGCCTGGCCCGATCCGCCGCAGCCGACGGTACAACCGCCGCCCGCGGACTGGGACTGACCGGCGCCCTGCGTAGTAGCGCTGCCGTTGGCAGCCTGGGAGCCCCCGCCGTTGCTGGCCGACTGGTCGGCGTCCCCGAATGCCGGGGCTACCGGTCCAGCGATCGCCAGCGCGGCGAGGCTAGCTCCCAGAGCGATGAAGCGCCTACACGCCATCAAGCTCCCTTCCGATGGATTGCACATGTAGTGGGCGACATGCGCGCCCGCCAGGCGCCGCTTATCGACGCTCAGCTCATCGAAAGACGACCCCCGCAGCATGGGCGGAGGTGAGCTGGACAGCGTTGTCCTATATCGCCGGCCTCCGACGCCGGCTGGAGATGCTGCCCCCCAATTTGCTCCAGGCGAGTATGCGCCGCAGCGCCCGGCGCATGCAACCAATTTGGGCCTTTACGCAACCGTACGTTGCGGAAAAATCGGCTCCTGAACGGCGATTCCGGGCGCTGCGCGTACGTCAGCCGGCGCTCGGCGGCTGAGTGCCGGGGAGGTCCCCGATCCCCTTCGGGCGCGCCCGGCGCTTGTAGCCGGCCGCCGTCTGCACACTCGAGGGCCGCCATTTCGCGCCCCCGCGCTGCGTAGGCACGCCCTCGGCGTTGAGGGTGTCGGCGATCGCCTGGAGGGTCATGCCGTCGGCCCGCATGCCGGCGATCCGCTGGCGCAGCGCCGTCCAGTCGGTGGCGTTGGGATCGCCGGCGGCGGCGTGGCGCTTGGCGCGTGCGGCGGCCAGGCCCTTGCGGGTGCGCTCTGAAAGACGATCGTGCTCGATCTTCGCCACCGACGCCAGCGCGCGGGCCGTGCCGCGTCCGGCCGCGCTGGCGGTGTCGAGATCGATGTCGACGGCGACGAGCCGGATGCCGTTCTCCTCCAGCCAGTGCACGAGCGTGCCGAGCTCGGCGACCGAGCGGCTCAGGCGCTCGAGGCCGCTGACGATGAGGCACGACGCGTCACCGGCGGCGATGCGCTGCAGGGCGTGCGACAGCCCCGGCCGGTCGAAGGCCTTGCCGTCCTTGGGCTCGCGGTCGGCGATGAGCTCGACCAGCTCGCAGCCGTGCCGGTCGCAGCTCTGCTCGATGGCGCGGCGCTGGGCGTCGAGATCCTTGCGCTCTCCCTCACCGTCGGCCGGGGCGCTCGCGTAGCCGAGCGCGCGGGTGGTCGCCGGTGCCGCAGTGGGGGGCTCGGGGGCCGCCTCGGCCGGCGGGGCCTCGGCGATGGGCTCTTCGACGCGCGCCGGCGGCTCGGCGGCGGGCGGCTCCGCCGGCGCGGGCGGCGCCGGCGGAGCGACGGGCTCGGCGGCGGCGACGAGCTCGGCGGCGGCGACGGGTTCGGCGGCGGCCGTGTCCTCCACGGCGGCGGGCGCCGCCGTTGCGGCCGGCTCCTCCGCCGCGGGGGGTTCGGGCTCCTGGACGGCCTCGGGTTCTTCCTCGGGCATCCACGGCAGGCGCCGCGGCGGCCGCCGCGTGACGGCCAGCTTCCCCGGCTCGGTCGCCGTGTCGAGGCCGACGTCCAGCGCGATCAGCCGCGTGCCGCTCTTCTCGAGCCGGTCGACGACCGACGCGAACTCGGCCACTCCGCCGCTCAGGCGGTCCAATCCGCTCACCACCAGACACGACGCCTCGCCCGTGTCGATCCGCTCCAACACGCGCCCGAGTCCGGCGTCGTCACCAACGACGTCGACGAGGTCGAGGCCGAGCCGTTCGCAGGCACCCGCGATGGCGACCTGCTGCGCCTCGGCGTCGCTCGCGTCCTCGTTCGTCGCGTATCCGAACGCCCGGACACGCACCCCGACCGGTCCCTGTCGCGAACGCGTCCTCATCACCCGTGCCGAAGATAACCCGGCCGGGGCGCGAAGTCGAACCTACGCCGCCTGGCGCGGCGCGCTCACCGCTCCGCCTGCTGCTCGCCCTGCGTTCTCGACGATCGCGTCGATGATCTGCGGCCACGTGCCGCGGGGGAGGTCGTGGCCCATGCCCTCGATCATGAGCAGGCGCGCGCCGGGGATCGCCCGCGCGGTGGCGCGGCCGCCGGACGGCGCGACCAGCTTGTCGGCGGTCCCATGGATGACGAGCGTCGGCGCCGTGATGGTTCGCAGCTCCGCGGTGCGATCGCCCGACGCCAGGATCGCAGCGAGCTGGCGGCTCGACGATCCGGGGTCGTGGCCGCGGTCGTACATGCGCCCGAGCAGGTCGCGCAACGCGGGCTCGTCGCGCTCGAAGCCGGGCGAGCCGATCCAGGCGAAGAGCTCGGTGGCCTGGTCGATGTAGCCCTCGCGGTCGCCGGCCATTGGGCGCAGGAACTTGGCGTACGTGCGCATCGCCGGCTGGCCCCGCCAGCGGCTGCCGGTGCTCGACATGATCGAGACAAGCGACATAACACGCTCGGGTCGCCGGGCGGCGATCGTCTGGGCGATCATGCCGCCCATCGAGGCGCCGACCAGGTGCGCGCGCTCGATCCCGAGGTGATCGAGCAGGCCCACGCCATCGGCGGCCATCTCGGCCAGCGAGTACGACGCGGCGCGCTTGTCGCGGCGCAGGATCTGGCCGAGCGTCGGCACCGGAGCGTCGCCAAGGATCGTCGAGCGGCCGATGTCGCGGTTGTCGTAGCGCACGACAAAGAACCCGCGGCCGGCAAGCTCGGAGCAGAAGTCGTCCTGCCACCCGAGCATCTGCGTCCCCAGTCCCATGATGAGCAGCAGCGGGGGGTCGGCGGGGTCGCCGAAGGTCTCGTAGCAGAGGTCGATGTCGCCGACGCGGCAGAAGCTCTCGGCCATGGCGAGTGAATCTAGCCGGTGGGGCGCAGCCGGCTCGTCGGCTGCGGCGCCGGTCTCGTCAGCCGGTGCGGGGCGCGAGCCCCTCGCTCGCCGCCGCCGGCACCACCAGCTTCTGCGCCTGGCGCTCGGGCGTGATGCGCACGACGTCCCAGATCAGGCCGAGCCGCTCCATCGCGCGGATCACCCACGCGGACGGATCGAGCTCGAGGCGGCCGAGGCCGTGGACGGCCGAGCGCGGGAAGGCGTGGTGGTTGTGATGCCAGGCCTCGCCGAGCGTCGGCAGCGCCAGCCAGAAGACGTTGGTCGAGTGGTCGTCGACAGCAAAGCGCCGGGTGCCGAAGAAGTGGCAGACCGAGTTGATCGACCACGTCACGTGGTGGACGAAGAAGACGCGGACCAGGCCGCCCCAGAGCAGGCCGGTCAGGGCGCCCGTCAGCTTGCCCGTGATCATGTAGCCGACGGCAGCCGGGATCGCGAGCCCGAGCACGACGAGCCACGGGAACGCGCGGTTGATGCGGCGCATCCCGGCGTCGTCCATGAGGTCGGGCGCGTACTTGCGCTTGCGCGCGATGCCCTGCTCGCTGATGAGCCAGCCGACGTGCGCGTGGATGAGCCCGCGCAGCCCCGAGCCGGCGCCGACGTGCGGGCTGTGCGGATCGCCCTCCTCGTCGGCGTGCGCGTGATGCTTGCGATGGTCGGACACCCACGCGATGACCGGTCCCTGCACGGACATCGAGCCCATCACCGCGAAGAGGTATTCCATCGGCTTGCTTGTCTGGAAGGAGCGGTGGGTCAGCAGGCGGTGGAAGCCGACCGTCACCCCGAAGCCGGTCGCCAGATACATCAGGGCGAAGAGGACGAGGTCGTGCGCGCCCACGCCGTTGCCCCACAGCAGCACCACGGCGACGATGAAGGCGATGAACGGGATGATCACGGCAAGCAGGTTCGAGATCTGGCCGGCTCTGGACATGTCCTCGACCCTACGTACTAGTTCGCCGCTGGTCTGTGCGTATACGGCTCATCGGACAGGCCGAAATTTGTGCTCAGGGCACAAGAACGAGGCGAGAACCTCGCCGCCGGGGGCGGTGACCCAGAGCATCCGGCCGTCGAGCAGCAGCGACGCCTCGCCGGCGTCCCCCGGCGCGCGGTGCTCGATCTCCGCGTCGAGCGGCTCGGGCGAGTGGTCGGCGGCCAGCCGCTCCTCGAGTGCCTCCCAGTACACGGCGTTGTTGACGTGGTCGGCGAGGTCGAGGTCGGCCACCCGAAAGCGCCACGGAATCACCCGGGCGCCGTCGATCGCCGGCCCGGCGTGGCGCAGGCGGGCGCGCACCCGGCGCCCCGCCGCCGAGGGTCCGTAGACGTCGTCGAAGCCTTCGGGCATCGGCCGCGGTCGCGCCCCGTCCGGACCGAGATGCACCCACAGCGCGACCGCCTCCACCAGTCCGCCCGCATCGCCCCGCACGGTGCTGCGCCGCTCGGCCACGAGCGAGCCCGTGCCGCTGCACCACGTGGCGACGGCGACCGCCTCGCGAAAGCGCGGGAAGCGCTCGACGCGGATACGCAGCCGCCGCACGACCCAGACGCCGTCGTCGCGCAGGCCTGAGTCGACGAGATCGACAAACGCCGCGTCCTGCAGCCAGCGCGCGATCGCGTCCAGCCGCGCGCGACCCGAGGGCGCGACGTCGCCCAGCCCGGCTCGCGCGCGGTCGGTGAACACGCGCCCGTCTGTGGGAGGCGGGAGGAAGGGCGTCGGCTCCACCACCACTCGGACCCTAGACAGCCTCGAGCTCGCGCAGGAATGCGCCCGCGCCCACGACGCGCGCGCCCGCGCCCACCACCCGCTCGGCCAGCGCCGCGTCGGAGGTGGCGACGGTCAGGCTCGCGGGCTCGGGATGGCGCGTGACGAGCGCCGCGACGTCGTCGTCGGCCGCGTCGCGCCCTCGGCGGCGCGCGAAGCGGACAGAAACGCGTGCGCCGCCGCCGACGCCCTCGTGACGCGGGCCGTCGAAGATCACCGTCACCGGCTCGTCACGGGCGGCCGCGAAGGCCTCCAGTCGCTCGACGAGCCGGCGCTGCGCAGCGCGGCGATCGCGCCACCAACCATCGGGCCTGGCGCCCATCACGTTGTTGCCGTCGACGATCCACTCGGGCACGCAGTGCACGTTGGTATCACGCTAGTAGCGTCCCGGCCATGACCGGTCTCGCCCGCGCCGTACGCACCGTCGTCCACCGCTGCCTCGCCGTGGCGCCCGGCGAAGACGTGGTGGTCGTCGTCGACGCCCCGCTGGCCGAGGTCGGCGAGGCGCTGCGCGACGAGGCGGAGCGTGCGCAGGCCGATGCGGTGCTCGCGGTGATGGCGCCGCGCGAGAACCACGGGACCGAGCCGCCCCGGCCGATCGCCGAGGCGCTCGCAGCGTGCGACGTCTTCATCGCACCCACGAGCCGTTCGATGTCGCACACCCAGGCGCGCAAGCGCGCGACCGACGGCGGCGCCCGTGGCGCGACCATGCCGACCGTCACCGCCGACATGCTCGCCCGCCTCATGGACGTCGACTTCGACCTCCTGCGCGCGCGCTCGCGCGCGGTCGCCGACCTGCTCGACGACGCCGGCGAGGCGCACGTCACCTGCCCGCGCGGCACCGACCTGCGCCTGGACCTCGGGGGCCGCCACGGCATCGTCGACGACGGCGACCTCACCGCGCCCGGCGCCTTCGGCAACCTCCCGTGCGGCGAGGGCTTCATCGCGCCGGCCGGAGGAGAGGGGACGATCGCCACCCGGTCGATCGCGTCGCTCGGCCTCGTCCAGGGCCACCCCGCGCACCTCACGGTCGAGGGCGGCCGCATCACCGGTGCGACGGGGGCGGAGGGCGAGCAGCTGCTCGACCTGCTCACCGGCGCCGGCGAGCAGGGCACCAACCTCGCCGAGCTCGGCGTCGGCACCAACGACCGGGCGCGCCTGACGGGCAACATCCTCGAGGACGAGAAGATGCTCGGGACCGTCCACGTCGCCTTCG
>DATBKW010000434.1:0-4857 GCA_036555665.1 Solirubrobacteraceae bacterium
CACCGCAGGCTGCTGGCCGGCGTCCGTGGGCGCGAGCGGATGCCCGGCGAGTTCCGCACGAGCCAGAACTGGGTGGGCGGCGGCGGCTCGACGATCGACACCGCGCGCTTCGTACCTCCGCCCCCGGAGGAGCTGGCGGACCTGCTCGCCGACTGGGAGCGGTTCGCCCACGAGGCCACCGATCTCCCGGTGCTGATCCAGAACGCGCTCCTTCACTATCAGTTCGAGACTCTGCACCCGTTCCTCGACGGAAACGGCCGGCTCGGTCGGCTGCTGATCGTCTCCTCGCTCATCGAGGGTGGACGGTTGTCTGCTCCGCTGTTGTACGTGAGCTCCTATTTCGAGCGCGACCGCGAGCGCTACTACGAGGCGCTGCAGACCGTCCGCCAGGCCGGAGATCCGATGCCATGGATCGAGCTGTTTCTCGAGGCGGTCCAAACGCAGGCCACAGACGCCGTGGCGCGTGCGCAGAGGATCATCGAGCTGCGCGACCAATACCGCTCCGCTGCGAGCGCGATCCCATCGAGCAACGCCATGGCGCTGGCCGACGTCGTCTGCGAATCCCCGATCCTGTCGTCACGAACCGTCGAGGCTCGGCTCGGTGTCACACGGCCCACCGCGCTCAAGCTGCTGCGCCAACTCGAAGCCGTCGACGTGCTCACCGAGGCCGACCCGGGCCCACGCGGCCAGAAGCGTTACGTGGCAACGGAGCTGATGGCCGCAGTCACCGAAGAGAAGCGCTGAGCGAGCGGGCGGATCAAGTCAGCCAGCCGGCGCGGGCTTGGATCGCGCGGGCTCCGGGCCTGCCACGACGCCGCGCTCGTGGAGCGCGCCGATCTCGCGGTCGCTGAGGCCCAGCAGGCCTGCGAGCACCTCGTCGGTGTGCTCGCCGAGCAGCGGCGCGGCCGTCGGTGCGAGTCGCTCAGCGTCGGAGAAGGCGAGCGGCGAGCCGGGCATCAGGTAGCGGCCGATCATGGGTTGGTCGACCTCGGCGAACATCGGGTTCTGCGGCGAGCAGCGCGGATCGCGCTCCACGAGCTCGCTGAACGTCTGGTAGGGGCCCCACGAGACGCCGTGGCGGTCGAACGTCTCGCGCACCTCCTCGAGCGTCCGCGCGAGCACCCACGGCTTGAGCGTGGCGCCCAGCACCTCGCGCGCCACGAAACGGCCGCCCTCCTCGTCGAGATCGACATCCATGAGCCGGGCGATGGCGTCGAACGCTTCGCCAAGCCCCGTCGCCTTGACGAGGTTGTGCCACTGGCGCAGCGTGAGCGCGACGATCATCACGCGGTGGCCGTCGCTGGTCAGAAAGTCACGGCCAAAGGCGCCGTAGAGGTAGTTGCCGTCCTTCGGACGCTCGTGGTGGTTGATCTGGACCTCGGCGATCTTGCCGAGGTTGCCGACCATCCAGAAGGCCACGTCGGATACGGCGATCCGGATGTACTGCCCGGCGCCGGTGCGCGCCCTACTTCGCTCGGCCGCGAGGAGGCTTGTCGTCGAGAGCGCTCCGGTGATCGCGTCCCACGCCGGCAGCAGGTGGTTGAACGGCACGGCGAGGTTCCGCGGCCCGGTCGCCCATGCGAAGCCCGTGGCGGGGTTCACGGTGTAGTCGACCGCCGACGAGCCATCGTGGTTGCCGACGATGTTGACCATGATCAGGTCGGGCCGCCGCTCGGTGAGCCGCTCGTAGTCAAGGAAGCCGCGGGCAGGGAAGTTGGTCAGGAACAGGCCCGCATCGGGCCCCGGAGCGGCGATGAGCTCGGTGATGATCTCGCGCCCCTCCTCGGAGCCGAGGTCGACCTGAATCGAGCGCTTCCCCTTGTTGAGCCCGGCCCAGAAGAGGCTGTGGCCGTCGGCCGTCACGGGCCAGCGCCCGCGGTCGAGCCCGCCACCGATGGGATCAAAGCGGATCACGTCGGCGCCGAGCTGGGCCAGCGTCATTCCGCCCAGCGGGGCGGCGACGAACGCGGAGCCCTCGATCACGCGCAGACCGTCGAGAATCCCCGGCATCTACGCCACCACCGCCACGAAGCTCCAGTCCAGCACCGACGCGGGCTCGGCGCCGGGGCGCTCAGCGCTGACCAGCGCGCGCAAGCCGACGAGCCCGTCAGGACCCGCGTGCTCTACGCGCAGCTCGGTGCGCAGGACGTCGCCCTCGAACACCGGCCCGAGGTGCTCGCAGCCCTCCCAGGCGACGATGGTGGCGATCGCCGGGATCGCCCGCGAGGCCTGCGCGGCGGCGATCGAGATCGTGTGCCCACCGTAGACCAGGCGCCTGCCGTGAGCGCTGCCGGTCGCGTCGGTGTGCGCCATCGCGACGTTGAGCGTCAGCCGCGCAAGCTCCGGCGCGCACGTCACCGTCTCGCCCGCCTCGACACGGAACACCTGGCCCGGCTCCAGGTCGGCGTAATGCGGCCCGGGGGCTGCTGCACGCAGCCGGTCGAGCCGCCAGCCGACGGGCACCGCGGCGCGCACCTGCGCCTCGTCGAGCGTCCGTGGGATGTCGGTGAAGTCGTCGGAATGGCCGGTCTCGGCGTCCGGCTCGCGCAGCGGAATCATCGGGCAACGCCAGAAGTCGAGCACGGGGCCGCTGTGCGCGTCGGTGGTCTGGATCCGCATCGCTACCAGCCCGGTCGCGGGAGTACCGGGCCGGCGGCGATTCTGCTTCAGGCCCACGATCTCGGTGCGGGTGCGCAGGGTTTCGCCGACGAACACCGGCCGCGCGAGCACGAGCCCGCGGTAGAAGAGATTGCCGCGCACGCGCTGCGAAGGCCCGGTGGACTGCCCGATCGCCACGTCGCACACGAGGTTGGGGTGCGCCAGCGGCGCCGCGTTGCCGGTCACCTCGCGCGACAGCGGCACGTCGAGCGCGAGCCGCAACCGGTCGCCGGTCAGCGCCTGATGAAGCGCGGCGGCGCCGGCGGTCAGCGTCAGCCCCGGCGCGTCCTCGAACACCTGGCCGCGCTCGAAATCCTCGAACCACGGCCCTCCCACGCGCACGGGCGGCGGCTCGAGCCGGCTCACCGCTCCACCCCGTCGAGTCCCGCCGCGCGCCCGCGCGCGACCACCTGCAGCGCGAGCTTGCGGCTGGCCTCGTCGACCATCTCGCCGTCGAGCTCGACCGCGCCGCGCCCCTCCGCACGGGCGAGTGCGTCGAGGATCGCGCGCGCACGCACGAGCTCCTCATGCACGGGGGTGAACGCCGCATTGATGATGCCTAGCTGGCCGGGGTGGACCGCCCACTTGCCGTCGAAGCCGAGGGCGCGCGCGTGCTCGGCGCGCAACCGCAGGCCGTCGTCGTCACGAATCTCGAGATACGGCCCGTCGATCGCCTGGAGGCCGGCCGCACGGGCGGCCACGAGCACCGTCTCCTGCGCGTGCAACCACTGCTCGGGCGGGGCGGGGCCGGGCGCGCGCCCGAGCGAGGCGGCGAGGTCGGCGTAGCCGAGGATGAGCGCCTCCAGGCGAGGCGAGCCGATCGCGATCTCGCCGGCCCGCAGGATTCCTCCAGCGGTCTCGATGAGCGCCTGAAGGCCGACTCCGCGCGCGGGCTCGCCGACGCTGCAGAGGAGGCGGTCGACCGCGAGGACATCCTCGCCGGACTCGACCTTGGGAATGACCAGCGAGCCGATGCGCGGTCCGGCCCGCTCGACGAGGTCGGCGACATCGCGCTCGCCCCACGGGCTGGTGAGCGGGTTGATCCGCACGGCCACCGCCACCGCCAACGACCGCTCGGCGACCACCAGATCGCCCACCAGCTCGCGCGCCTGTTCCTTGGCGTCGGAGGCGACCGAGTCCTCGAGGTCGACCACGATCTCGTCCGCCTCGAGCCCGGCCGCCTTTGCGAGCATGCGTTCGGAGGACCCGGGTACGGAGAGCGAGGAGCGCCGGGCGCGCATGCCCGAACCCTATCCTTGGGGCGCACGCCTTGACACTCGTGCGGGCCGGCGGTGCGACGTCTTTGGATTACGCCGAAGGCGATCTCCGGGTCGCGACGTTCCGGGATCCGGCGGCCAACGTCATCGGCCTGTGGGAGCGCGGGCCACACGACTGAGCTTGTGCGGGCTCGCCGCCGGCGCCGCTCCAGGTGATGGCATATGCGCCCTACGTCGCCGCGACCGAGTCGGCATGCGACGCTGACCGCGAGGTCCAGCTGAGGGCCGGCTCGGTCGGCGAGGTCGCGCGACATCCCGATGAGGGGCCCAGGGCGTGGTGCTGGGACCGTGACGCTCGTGCTCGACTGGCTGCTCGGCGGCGAGCCGACCAAGATCTCCGACGTGGTCTACCGGGACCGCACGCGTCAGTGGTGGACGACCGGGCGGTTCGCGGGCCTGGCGCCGCCTCGAGAGACGCCCGTCAGCGTGCTGGTCAGCGAGCGCACGTTCTCGTCGGGCGAAGCGCTTGCCTACCACCTGCAGAGTCGGGGACGAGCACGGCTCGTCGGGCAGCGGACGCCGGGCGCCGCCGACCACATCACCCCCGTGTGTCTCAGCGGCCATGTGCGCGCATTGCTGCCGGAAGCCCGCGTCCGCGACGCCGTCACCGGCACGAACTGGGAAGGCACCGGGGTGGTGCCCGACGTTCCCCTGCCAGCCGACCGAGGCGCTCGAGGTGGCAATCGAGGCGCTCAGAGCCGCCTGACGGGCATCTACCACGGCCGCCCGGCAGCGCATCAGCGCGCCTGGGCGATCGCGCACACCCCGGGATGCGGCCCGAGGATGGTGCGTAGTCCAGCGAGGCGGTAGCCGTCCCATCTGGTCGCCTCACAAACTCAGACTCAGGTGGTGGGCCCGCCGCGCGCCTGTCGGGCGCCGGTCACGCCACCACCCGCGACGGTCGCAGGTCAAGGCCGCGCAG
>DATBKW010000435.1:0-5725 GCA_036555665.1 Solirubrobacteraceae bacterium
AGTCCGCGCGGAGTTCCGCCGAGTCGCGGTCCACGCCGGTGTCAGGCGTCGGTTTGTCCCGCACCAGCTGCGCCACGCGCACGCACTCGAGCTGGCCCGCGAGGGCGTCCCGCTGAACATCATCCAGCGCCAACTCGGCCAAACCAACCTCGGCACGACGAGCATTTACCTGCAGGGGATCGACCCCGAGGAGATCATCACCGCGGTGCGCGCGCGCCGCGCGCCGATGATGTCCGCCAGCGCCGGGCTGCGGCTCTGATCGACATCCCCCAGCGATCGAGCCTCGTCCAACGCAATCGCCTGATGCTCTACGTGCGAGACGCTCCCAAGCAGGCGATAGCGGCATTCCCGTTGGCGGTGGCGGCAGCGTTGAAACGCATGACGTCGGGGCCTCTTCGGCGATCAGCGGCGGCGCAGGGCGGTTTGGAGGATCTGTTCGCCGTAGCTGGTATCGGCTGGGTTGAGGTTGACGCCGGGGCGGACGATCTCGTCGATGCGATCCAAGGTCGCTGCGTCGAGGACGGCGTCGGCGGCGGGGAGCTGGCTGTCGAGTTGCTCCATGGTGCGCGGGCCGATGATGGCCGAGGTCACGGCTGGGTGGTTGACGACGAAGGCGATCGCGAGCTCGATCATGGACAGGTTGGCGTCTTGGCCGACGGGGGCGAGTTGCTCGACGGCTTCGAGTTTGCGCTGGTTCTCGGGCAGCGTCATGTCGAAGCGGGCCGCCAGGCGCTGGCGGGCAGGCGAGGTCGGCGAGCTGTCAGCGCTCCAGCTGCCCGACAGCCATCCGCCGGCGAGCGGGCTGTATGTGAGGATGCCCATGCCGTGGCGTTGCGCGGTCGGCAGCACGTCGAGCTCGATGCCGCGGGTCAGCAGCGAATAGGGCGGCTGCTCGGTGCGAAAGCGCTGCAGGTTGCGGTCGCGCGCGACCCACTGCGCTTCGACGATCTGACCGCCCGAGTATGAGGAGGAGCCGATGTAGCGGACCTTGCCCTGCGCCACGAGGTCGGTCAGAGCGCCCAGGGTTTCCTCGAGGTCGGTCTCGGGGTCGGGTCGGTGGACCTGGTAGAGATCGATCCAGTTGGTGTCCAGGCGCCGCAGCGAGTCCTCCACCGCCTTGAGGATCCACCGCCGCGAGCCGCCGTGCTGGTTGGGGTCTTCGCCCATCGGCATGAAGAACTTCGTGGCCAGGACGACATCGTCGCGGCGGCCCTTGAGGGCCTTGCCGATGATCTCCTCCGACTCGCCGGCGCTGTAGACGTCGGCGCTGTCGACGAAGTTGATGCCGGCGTCCAGCGCGCGGTGGATGATGCGGATCGAGTCGTCGTGGTCGGTGTTGCCCCAGGCGCCGAACATCATCGTGCCAAGGCAGAGCTTTGAGACTTGGACGCCGGTGCGTCCCAGGGGGCGGTACTCCATGGAGGGTCCTCCTGAAGGCGGAATCGGTAGGGCGGTGCGGTCAGGCTTCCGGGATGTCGCGGCCGAAGTCCTCGAGGGTGATGTCCTCGGGCTCCGGGCCGCCACGGCGGCCGCTGTCGAGGCCATCGATGGCGGCCATCTGGTCGGCGGAGAGCTCGAAGTCGAAGACGTCGATGTTCTCGGCGATGCGTGCGGGTTTGGTGGACTTCGGGATGACCGAGCGCCCGTGCTGCAGACCCCAGCGGAGCATCACCTGAGCCGGCGTCTTGCCGTGCGCGTGGCTGAAGTCGACGATGACGGGGTCGCTGAGGGTGCTGCGGTGATCGCTGTCGCGGTAGAAAGTGATGCCGCCGATCGGCGACCACGCCTGGGTCACGATGGCGTGGTCGGCGCCGAACGCCTGGACGTCGGATTGGATGAAGTACGGGTGGCACTCGATCTGGTTGACCGTCGGGACGACCGAGGCGTGATCGAGTAGCCGGGTGAGGTGGTCGACCATGAAGTTGCTGACGCCGATCGCGCGGACCTTGCCGTCGGCCAGCAGCGTCTCGAGGGCCCGGTAGGCCTCGAGGGTCCGATCGAAGGCCGAGGGCAGCGCCTGGTGGAGGATCAGCAGGTCGATCTGTTCGACGCCGAGCTTGGCCGCGCTCTTCTCGAAGGCGTGCAGCGTTTTGTCGTAGCCGTAGTCGGAGATCCAGATCTTCGTCTCCAGGAACACCTCGGAGCGGTCAAGGCTCGAGGCGCGGACCGCGTCGCCGACTTGGCGCTCGTTGCCGTAGGCGGCGGCGGTGTCGATCAGCCGGTAGCCGTCGCGCAGGGCGGTCTCGACGGCCGCGGTGGTCTCCTCCGGCGGGCTTTGGAATACGCCGAGCCCGAGGACCGGCATGTTCACGCCGTTGTTCAGGGTCAAGGCAGGGGTTGTCGCAGGAGTCATCGTCCTGGGTTCCTCTCGGGTCGGGTTGACAGGGGTCGCCGCCGCGGCGTCGTCGGGCGAGGCGCCTAGGTGCTGCGCGACGCGTCGAGCGACTGCCCAGCGGGCGTCGCGGTCCAACTGGCCAGCAGGTCAAGGGCCTCTTGTGAGCGCGTACCGGGCTCGGCGCTGTACACGCTGACCGTCAGGCCGGCATCTGCGGAGAGCTCCATGACCTCGTAGGAGAGCTCAAGCTCGCCGACGATCGGGTGCTGCAGGCGCTTGGTCCCGGTCTGGTGATAGCGGACGTTGTGCGCGGCCCACCACGTGCGGAACTCGGGGCTGCGGGTCGACAGCTCGCCGACGAGGTCGGAAAGGTCCTTGTCGTATGGGTTGCGGCCGGCCTCGGAGCGCAAGTGCGCGACGAGATCCTTGGCGGCGCGCTCCCAGTCGACGTAGAAGTCGTGGGCCGCCGGGTCCAGGAAGGTGAACCGGGCGCTGTTGGCCGGCTGCTCGCGGCTCTCGAAGACCGGCGCGTACAACGCGCGCCCGAGGGCGTTGGCGGAGAGGTAGTCGACGCGGCTGTTGCGCACGATGGCCGGCGTGGTCATCGCATCGACGATGCGCTGCACGACGGGCCGGACGCTCTGGGCCGGACGGCGGCGCTTGGGCGCCATCGGATTGACGGCCCGCGCAAGGTCATGCAGATGCGCGCGCTCTGCGTCGTCGAGCCGCAGCGCACTGGCGAGGGCCTCCAGGACCCCGTCCGAGACGCCTCCGGCCTGGCCGCGCTCCAGGCGCTTGTAGTACTCGACGCTGACGCCGGCCAGCGAGGCGACCTCCTCACGGCGCAGCCCCTTGACGCGGCGCGGACCGTAGGTCGGCAGCCCGACCAGCTCCGGAGTGACCCTCGCGCGGCGCGAGGTCAGGAACTCGGCGATGTCGTTGGCAGGGCCCATGACGCAGACAGTACCCCCGACGGCCCGGCCCAAAGGTGCCCTGTCAGAGCCCCCTCTCACAGGGCCTCCCACCTGCACGCACATACGCGCTTAGGTGATGGTCATGCGTGCAGCCATCTTCCACGAGCCCCGCTCCATCACCGCCGGCGATCGGCCCGATCCGTCGATCGTCGAGCCGACCGACGCGATCGTGCGGGTCGTGCTCGCCTGCGTCTGCGGATCCGACCTGTGGTACTACCGCGGCGACTCGCCCTTCGAGCCCGGCCCGATCGGCCACGAGTTCGTCGGCGTCGTCGACGACGTCGGCCGCGACGTCGCCACCGTCAAGCGCGGCGACTTCGTCATCGCGCCGTTCGCTTTCAGCGACGGCACCTGCCCGCACTGCCGCCACGGCATCACTTCGGCGTGCGTCAACGGCGGCTTCTATCCGGCCAACGGCGACGGCGGTCAGGGCGAGGCGGTGCGCGTCCCGCTCGCCGACGGCTCGCTCGTCGCTGTTCCCGGCTCCGGGCACTCCGACGAGATGCTCGCCTCGCTCCTAACGCTCTCGGACGTGATGGCGACCGGCCACCACGCCGCCGTGAGCGCCGACGTAAGGCCCGGCAGCACGGTCGCAGTGGTCGGCGACGGCGCCGTCGGCCTCTCCGGTGTCCTGGCCGCCAGGCGACTCGGGGCCGAGCGGATCATCGCGCTCAGCCGCAACCCGGTCCGGCAGGCTGTGGCGCGCGAGTTCGGCGCCACCGACATCGTCGGTCAGCGCGGCGAGGAGGCCACCGAGACGGTCCTCGCGCTCACTGAGGGGGTCGGTGTCGACGCCACCCTGGAGTGCGTCGGCTCCGGCCAGGCGATGCAGACGGCGCTGGCCATCGCGCGACCGGGCTCGATGGTCGGCTACGTCGGGGTGCCGCACGGCGTCGAGCTGCCGATCGCCGCCATGTTCGCTCGCAACAAGGGCGTGCGCGGCGGCTCCGCGCCGGCCCGCGCCTACATCCCCGAGCTGCTGCCCGATGTCCTCGAGGGCCGTATCAACCCCGGCCGGGTGCTCGACTACGACACCAACCTGGACGGCATCGCCGACGCCTACGCCGCCATGGACGAGCGCCGCGCCATCAAGTCCCTCGTCCGCATCGGGAGCCTGTGATGGCCGCCTGGACCGGCGAAGACCTGCGCCACATCGCCGGCGCGCAGGAACTCGAGATCGCGCCCGTGCGCCACAACGGCCAGCTGCACCGGCCGACCCCGGTCTGGGTCGTGCGCGCCCGCGACGAGCCCAACGTCCGCGCCGCGTACGTGGATGGAAGCGCCTGGCACCACGTGGCCCGATCCAGCGGCCAGACGCACATCAAGGGCGGCGACGTGGGAAGGACGTGATCGTCGAGGACGCCGACCAGGTGCTGCTCGACGAGGTCAACGTCGTCTGCCGCGAGAAGTACGGCCGCCGTTACGGAGCATCGTCGACAAGATCAACGATGAGGAGCGGCGCGCGACGACGCCGCGGCTCACTCCGCCAGGAGGCTGGCTGATGCCGCCCCCACGACGCCGCATGAGGGCGCCGCACGAGCGATCCTGCTCGCCAGCTACACGACGATCGTGCTGGACATATCGATCGTCATCATGGCGCTGCCGAAGATCCACCGCACGCTGGACTTCTCGGCCACCACGCAATGCCGCGTTGGCCGGGGCAGCGGCAAGCCCTATGGGCCTGTCCACGAAGCTGCTCTGACGGGCCCGGTGGTCCAAGCGATTCGGTCCGTGGGTCCCTTCTCGCGGTGCGCTTGCGCCACCACGCTGGCACTTCGACCGAGAAGGGAGCGTCGCGATGATCAGAATGACCTACGAGTGCCCGGAAACCCACGAGCCGCTACCCAGCATGTCGACGACCGTCTGGATGGCGTCCGACGACCCCGCGGTCCTCGTCATGTTCCATTGCCCGAAGTGCTCGACGCGCCACGCGTTCTCGCGCGCGGACGCGATCCTGGCCGTCGGCGCGCCGGTCGGCAAGCGCGACGGGCGCTCGTCAGCGTCGCGTGATCTGACGCGTGCGCGCGAACGCGGCGCCCGTCGCCTCGACGATGGCCGCGTGTTGAACGGTCGCGCCAAAAGGCCGCAGCTGCCCCGGCCAACGCGGCGTTGAGTGCCGGGATGGACGAGCCTCCGGCGGGTCAACCTGATCAGCGCTGACGCTCGCATTGGCCTGGCGACGCAGGCGTCTCGCGAGCTCCGGCTCGGGCTTTCCCAACTCGTCCAACCCAGGAGCGCGTCCGGCCGCGACGGCGCGCCTGCTTCTGGCTCGATGCGCTAGCCGCAGAGTGGCGGGCTCACCTGCGCCGGGTCGCGGTCAATGCCGAGCCAACCGTGCAGTTCTCGCGCGGGGTCGTGTCCTCCTCGTCGCTCGTGGCGCCCAGGCTCAGGCATCCCAGGCGGATCGTCGCGGCCA
>DATBKW010000436.1:0-10440 GCA_036555665.1 Solirubrobacteraceae bacterium
TGGGCCGACGCCCAGATGCCCGTCCTGCGCTCGATCCGCGAGCGCTTCGCGTCCGAGCGCCCGCTCGACGGCGTCACCGTGGCCGCGTGCCTGCACGTCACCGCCGAGACCGCCAACCTCGTGCGGGCGCTGGTCGCCGGCGGTGCGGAGGTCGCGCTGTGCGCGGCCAACCCGCTGTCGACGCAGGACGAGACGGCCGCCGCGCTGGCCGGCCGCGACGGCGTCGAGGTCCACGCGCGGTACGGCGAGGACGCCGACGCCTATGCCGCCCACGTCGCGGCCTGCGCGCGGCGGCGCCCCCACGTCACCCTCGACGACGGCGCGGACCTCGTCACGCTGCTGCACCACGCCCGCGCGCGGGTCCGCGAACGGCTCATCGGCGGCGCGGAGGAGACGACGACCGGCCTGCTGCGCGTACGCGCGCTGGAGGCCGAGGGGCGGCTGGCCTGCCCCGTCATCGCGGTCAACGAGGCGCACGCCGAGCGGATCTTCAACGACCATTACGGCACCGGCCAGTCCGCGCTCGACGGCATCCTGCGCGCCACCAACCTGCTGCTGGCCGGCCAGACCTTCGTTGTCATCGGCTACGGCTGGACCGGGCGCGGCCTCGCGCAGCGCGCCCGCGGCGCCGGCGCGCAGGTCGTGGTCTGCGAGGTCGATCCGGTGCGCGCCCTGGAGGCGCGGATGGAGGGCTTCGAGGTCATGCCCGCGCTCGAGGCGGCGGCGCGCGGCGACGTCTTCGTCACCGTCACCGGCTCGCGCGCCGTGCTGCGCCGCGAGCACTTCGAGCGCATGAAGGACGGCGCAGTGCTGGCCAACGCCGGGCACTTCGACGTCGAGATCGACCTCGACGCGCTGCGCGAGCTGGCCGTCGAGGCTCGCGACGTGCTGCCGCTCGTCGAGCAGTACGACCTCGGCGATCGCAGGCTCAACCTGCTGGCGTCGGGACGCGTCGTCAACCTCGCGGCGGGGCGCGGTCATCCGGCGGCGGTGATGGACATGTCCTTCGCGCTGCAGGCGCTCGTGGTCGAGCATCTGTATCTGCACGGCGGCGAGCTGACGTCCGGCGTCCATCCGGTGCCCGCGGCGATCGACCGCGAGGTGGCGCGGCTGAAGCTCGAGGCGCTGGACGTGCGCATCGACGAGCTGACCCCCGAGCAGGCCGCCTACCGCGAGTCCTGGGGATGAGCCTGCTCGCGGGCGCGTCGGGCTTCTCCTTTGCCTCGTGGCGCCCGGGCTTTTATCCGGCGGGCACGCGCAACGACGACTTCCTGGGGTTCTATGCGGCGCGGCTGCCGACCGTCGAGCTCAACGGGACCTTCTACCGCCAGCCCGCCGTAACGACCCTCGAGAAGTGGGCCACGAGCGTGCCGGACGGCTTTCGCTTCGCCGTCAAGGCGCCGCGCACGATCTCGATCTTCGGCCGCGTCGACTACGCCCCGGAGTTCTGCGCGCGCCTGCGCTCGCTCGGCGACCGGCTCGGCGCCGTGCTCGTGCGCTTCGACGAGCGCCGCGAGCGCGACGACGACTTCCTCCGCGCGCTGCTCGCCGCCTTCGACGAGGATCTCCGGCTGGCCCTCGACCTGCGCCACCCGTCATGGGACGGCGTCGAGGCGCTCCTCGACGAACGCGCCGTGCGGGTCAACCAGCTCGACGCGCCCGCGCCGTTTCGCTACCTGCGTATGCGCGAGCCGCCGTACGACGACGCGGCGCTGGGCACGTGGGCGGAACGGGTGCGCTCGATGCTCGACGACGGCCTCACGGTCCACGTCTACTTCCGCCACGAGGACGAGCCGACCGCGCCGGCCTACGCGGCGCGCCTGATGGAGCTCGTCGGAACCGGGCGCCGACGACGGCCGCGCTAGGCTGCCGTCGCGATGCCGGAGCTCATCCAGACGCCCAGCCGCGTTGAGGCGGCGGGCACCAAGCCGAAGCTGATCGACGAGTACGTGGGCCGGGTCAACACGGGCGAGGAGCGCGTGAGCATCGCGCAGATGAGCTCGCCCCAGGATTGGGTCGAGCCGGGGCAGCGCCCGGAGTTCGACGAATGGACCCTCGTGCTCGACGGCACCCTGCACGTCTCGCACGACGGCGGCACCATCGAGGTCGGCGCCGGCCAGGCGATCCTCGTGCGCGCCGGCGAGTGGGTCCAGTACTCGACGCCGTACCCGGGCGGAGCGGACTACGTGGCGGTCTGCCTGCCCGCGTTCTCGCCCGACACGGTCAATCGCGACGAGGAATGAGTATGGACGGCCTCCAGGCAAGCATCGACAAGATGCGTGTGGAGGGCGTTGGCGAGGAGGCGATCGCCACCTTCGCGCACTACTACGAGCAGCTGCGCGAGGGGGCGTCGGGCATGCTGCCCGAGTCCGAGATCGAGCCGGTCGACGACATCACCGTGCTCGACGACCTTCCCGACGCCGATCCCGGAGTTCTGGATGCGGCTGTCGTCATCAAGCTCAACGGCGGGCTGGGCACGAGCATGGGGATGACGAGGGCCAAGTCGCTCATCGAGGCCAAGGACGGCCTGACCTTCCTCGACCTCATCGTCGGCCAGGTGCTGGGGCTGCGCGAGCGGTTCGGCGCGCGCGTGCCGCTCGTGCTCATGAACTCGTTCGCCACGCGCGACGACTCGCTCGCCGCGCTCGAACGCCATCCCGAGATCGCCGCCGACGTCCCACTGGACTTCCTGCAGAACAAGGTCCCCAAGATCGCCGCCGACGACCTGCAGCCGGCGTCGTGGCCTGACGACCCGTCGCTGGAATGGGCGCCGCCCGGGCACGGCGACCTCTACACCGCGCTCGTGACCTCGGGGATGCTCGACGAGCTGCGCTCGCAGGACTATCGCTATGCCTTCGTGTCGAACTCCGACAACCTCGGCGCGGTGTTGGAGCCGCGGATCCTTTCGTGGGTGGCACGCGAGGCGATCCCGTTCGTCATGGAGGTCGCTCGCCGCACCGAGGCCGATCGCAAGGGCGGCCACATCGCGCGCCGGCGCGACAACGGCCTCGTGCTGCGCGAGACCGCCCAGACGCCCGAGGAGGATCTCGAGAAGCTGCAGGACGTCGGGCGCCACCGCTACGTCAACACGAACAACCTGTGGGTCGATCTCGAGGCGCTGCGCGCGACGCTCGATGCGCGCAACGGCGTGCTCGGGCTGCCGATCATCGTCAACCGCAAGACGGTCGACCCGTCGGATTCCTCGTCGCCGGCCGTCGTGCAGCTCGAGACGGCGATGGGCGCGGCCGTCGGGGTCTTCGAGGGGGCGCGCGCGCTGCACGTCTCGCGCCGGCGCTTTGCTCCGGTCAAGACGACCAGCGACCTCCTGGCCCTGCGCTCCGACGCCTATGTCCTGCGCGACGACTCGCGCGTCGAGCTCTCACCCGAGCGCGAGGATCCGCCGGTCATCGACCTCGACTCGGACTACTACAAGCTGATCGGGGACTTCGAGGCGCGCTTCCCGGCCGGGGCGCCGTCGCTGGTCGAGTGCGAGCGCCTGTCCGTGAGCGGCGACGTGACCTTCGGCCGCGGCGTCGTCGTGCGCGGCGCCGTGACGGTCGAGGGACCGGCGAAGATCGCAGATAGCGCGGTCCTGGCCGAATAGCGGTTGCATAATCCGTCCGGTTTAAGGGACAACATGAGCAGCGCCCCCGTCCCCAGCCCACGGGCATGGCACGGGGGCCTTCTTCTGCGGCCTACGCGTACCGCTCGGCCCGGTCCCCGTCGGCATACCGCTCCGCGCGCTGCTCGTCCGCCTCGGACTCCGTCAGCGCGCGGATGAAGAGCCAGACGAGTGCGATCCCCATCACGATCGTCTGCTCGAGAGCCATGATCGCCCCCGCCAGCTCCTGGTCCTCGGCCGGGCTGAGGCCCCAGATCGGTGGCTGGTCCTTGTAGAAGGCGTAGAGCGCATCGGGAGCGAAGGTGATCGCGATCCCGAGGAAGCCGACGAAGAGCTTGGTCGTGAGCATGTACACGACCGGGCCCATGCCGCTGAGGCGCTGGCGCGCGCGGATCGGGGACATGAGATGCCACCAGTACAGGAGGCCGGCGAACATGAACCACGTGTGCTCGAAGGCGTGCAGCGCAGAGTGGCTGAGGGCGGCGTCGTAGAGCGCGGGGATGTGCCAGACCCACATGACCGCCACGTAGAGGATGACCGCGAAGACGGGGTGCGCGAACGGGCCGGCGGCGCGCTCGAGGCGCTGCACCTTCCGCGTGGCGGGGCGCAGGATGACCTTGGTCAGCGCGAGGATGAGCAGGATCGGCGCGATGTCGAGCAGCAGGATGTGCTGAACCATGTGCATCGCGAAGGACTGCTCGCCGAGGCGGTCGATCGGCGAGATGAGTGCCGCGGCGAGGGTCAGGGCGCCGGCGGTGAAGGCGATGAGGCGCCCGACGGGGGCCCCGCGAGGGCCGTACCTGGCGCGCACCCGCCGCCAGCGCGGTACGTAGGCCGCCGTCGCCAGACCGATCAGCGCGATCGCCCCCGGGTCGAACGTCCACGAAGCGTCCGCAGCCACTGCGCAGAATTGTCGCAATCGTGCGGTAGAGGCGTGACGCTCGCCGCACGAGCATTCCGGCGTGCCCGCCGCCGCTCGCAACCTGCCCGCCGTGATCGGCCGCCTGCTTGCCGCGCTCCGCGACCTCCTCGCTGCCCTCGGCGCCGCGGTCGCGCCGCCGGCGTGCTGGTCGTGCCGGGGCACGGTCGCTCCGGGTCGGCCGCTCTGCCCGGCGTGCCAGTCGCAGCTTCGCTTCCTGCGCGGGGCGCGCTGCCCCCGCTGCGGGCTCCCGGCGCCATGCGGGCGGCGCTGCCCCGCCGCCGGGTCGGCCGTGGAGCGGGCGTGGGCGCCGGTCGCCTTCGAGGGCCCGGCCCGGGCGCTGGTGCATGCCCTGAAGTTCCGCAGCGCGCTCGGGGTGGCCGACGTCATGGCCGCCCAGATCGTCGCGGGCGCGCCGGCCGAGCTGCTCGCTGCGTCGGCGACGCTCGTCCCGGTGCCGACGCACCCGCTGCGCCGCCGGATGCGCGGCTTCGATCAAGCCGACTGCCTGGCCGCTGCGCTCGCCGCTCGCACAGGCCTTCCGATGTCGCGGTGCCTGGTGCGCGCGGGAGCGCCGACGCGCCAAGCTGGAGCATCACGTTCGGCACGCCGCATGCCCGGGCGCATCGACGTGCGCGTGCGCGGCGATCCACCTCGTAGCGTCGTTCTCGTCGACGACGTGCACACCACCGGGGCGACGCTCGCGGCGTGCGGCTCGGCGCTGCGACGAGCGGGTGCCTACACGGTGTGTGCGGTCGCCTACGCGCGAGCGTTGAGTTGACGGGGGCGCGCAAGTAACGTGACTGACGCCCCGTCAGCGATCGAGAGAGGATCTCTATGCAGATCGACGTCAAGGGCCGCAACACCCCCGTGACGGACGAGCTTCGTGAGCACGTGCAGAAGCGCTTCGCGAAGGTGGGCAAGCAGGTGTCGGAGTGGGCGCGCCTCGAGATCGAGCTGTACGAGGAACGCAACCCAGCCATCGCCGACAACCAGGTGGCCGAGGCCACCCTCGCCCTCAAGGGTGTGACCCTTCGCGCGCAGGACCGCGCGCGCGATCTGCGTCACGCGATCAACCTCTGCGAAGAGGAGCTCTCGCGTCAGGTCAAGCGCCATCGCGAGAAGCGCCGGGGCCGGCGGAAGGTCGGCACCGAGACGATCAGGACGCCGGAGCCCGAGGGCTTCGGGGAGGGCACCGCGATAGCGACGTAGGCTCGGCAAGCGGCGCCGCGCCGCAGCACCCGGGCGCTCGCGGCGCCCCCTTTCGCGCGGCCGCGCGCCGCAGGCGCCGCTCAGCGCCTGTGCGTCGCCAGGTCGTAGTCCGCCAGACCGGCGGGGTCCACGATGCCCAGCTTGCGACGCGCGCGCTCGGCGAAGCCCGCCTCGCCGAGGACGACGACGAGCGCCGGCTGTGCCGCCGGCGCGACCTCCATCTTCCAGCCCGGCTCCACCTGGCTGACGAGGCGGCCGTCGACCTCGACGGCGACCTGCGAGCTGGTCGGCAGAACCTCGACGCCGAGGCACTCGTCGTCGCCCAACACGACCGCGCGGTTGAACAGGCCGTGCGGCGCGTCCGGGGTGACGATCATCCCGCGCGTCTGCGGCGAGACGATCGGGCCGCCGGCCGCGAAGCTGTAGGCCGTCGAGCCCGCCGGCGTGGCGGCGATGACACCGTCGCTGGCGTAGCGGACGAGGAGATGACCGTCGACGAGCAGCGCCAGGGCAGCCTGCCCCTGCCCCGGGACTCGGCTGAGGACGACGTCGTTGTAGGCGACGCGGTCGCAGGTGCCGCCGTCCTCCTCCCAGCTCGCCACCAGCGCCGATCGCTCCTCGACGGCGAAGTCGCCGCTGGCCACCGCGCTCAGCGCCTTGGGCAGCTTCTCGGCCTCGACCTCGGTCAGGTAACCAAGACGCCCGAGGTTGACACCGAGCACGGGCACGCCGAGGGGCGCAGCCACGCGCAACGCTCCGAGCATCGTGCCGTCGCCGCCGAGCGCGAGGAGCATGTCGCAGTCGTTGGCCAGCTCACCCTCGCCGCAGCGCCGCGCGGCGGCGGGCATGCGCGGGTCGTCGGCGCCGGCCAGCGCGACGCCCGTCGTCCGCGCCCACTCCTCGACGTACTCGACCGCCTTGGTGACGTCGCGGCGGGGGTGCAGGACCAGGCTCACCCGGCGCGGCGGGTCCATCGGGCGCGTGTGCGCCGTCGCGTGCATGGCGGCACTTCAGCACACGGGGGGCGCGAGTGTGCGACCGTGGCCACGATGAGGATGCACGCGATCCAGACCGGGACCGTGTCGATCAAGCGGCGCCAGGTCGAGGGCGTGGGACGCGGGGCGCGTCGCCGGCTGAACATGCTGCTCGACCGCGAGTGGACGGAGCCGCTGCCGATGTACGCCTTCGCGATCGAACACCCGGAAGGCGTGATCGTCGTCGACACGGGCGAGACCGCGCGCGTGCTGGAGCCGGGATACGTCCCGCGCTGGCATCCCTTCTACCGGTTCGGCCTGAAGGAATGGATCACCCCGCAGGACGAGATCGGCCCGCAGCTCGCGCGGCTCGGCATCGAACCGGCCGACGTGCGCTGGGTCGTGCTCACCCACATGCACGTCGACCACGCCGGCGGCCTGCACCACTTCCCGCGCAGCGAGATCCTCGTGACGCGCACCGAGTACGAACTCGCGTGCGGCTTCCGCGGACGGGCGCGCGGCTACCTGAGCAACCACTTCCCGCCGTGGCTGCAGCCGACGCTGCTCGACCTGCCGGCGACGCCCTACGGGCCGTTCCCGCGCAGCCTCAAGCTCACCGAGGCCGGCGACGTCACCATCGTCGGGCTGGAAGGCCACACCCCCGGCCACGTAGGCGTCGTGGTCGAAGAGGACGACCACGCCGTCCTCTTCGCCGGCGACAGCTCCTACAACGAGGACCTGATGCTGCGCGGCATCGTCGACGGCGTCTCACCCGACGAGGCCGCAGCCCGGGGCACGCATGAGCGCATCCGCGCGCTCGCGTCGCAACGGCCGACCGTGTACCTGGTCGCACACGATCCCCACACCGGCGACCGGCTCGCCGAAAGCCGCCCGGTGCCGCTGCCGTCGGGCGACGCGCTCGCGCGCTAAGCGCCGCGCTCGATCTCGGCCCGCAGCGGTTCGACCCACGCCAGCGCGGCGCGGTAGGCCTCGTCGAGGCGGTCGAAGGTCGTGGGGCCCTCGCCGTGCGCGAACTCGCCGTGAAGATGGCACACGAGGCGATCCAGGAGGCCGCCGTAGGGTGGGCGGCCGTCGAGCAGCGCGGCCTCGATGTCGCCCGGGAGGCCGACGCCGTCGAGCGCCTGCTCCATCGGGCGGTTGACCAGCAAGGGGAGCATCGAGAAGAGCCCGACGGTGAAGGCGTGGTCGGCGCTCAGGCCCGGCAGATCGACTGCCACGAGCTCCATCGTGCGCCCGCGCACCAACGCGTCGGTCAGCAGCTCGTCGGGCCGCGGGCTGCTGCCGGCCAGCGCGACGACGAGCGCCCAGCGGCGGGTCATGCGCTCGCCGATGAGCGTGATCGCCTCGCGTACCGTGCCGATCTCGCGCCGGCGCGAGAAGAAGGCCGAGTTGGCGTAGCGCAGCAGGCGGTAGCTGAGCTCGAGGTCGCGCGCGATGAGCGCCTCGAGGCGGTCGAAATCCAGATCGGGGGCGAGCAGCTCACCGGCGGTTGCCATGGCGCCGAGCTCCACGGCCGGGCTCTGGTCGAGCTCGGGCAGCGCGCGGAAGGTGCCCTGGAAGCCGCTCGCACCCGCGGCGATGCAGGCCTGGAAGACGTCGAGACTGTCGACGCCGACCGTGTGGACCTGCAGGCCGGCGGTGAGGAACGGCTCGACGCGCGCGGAGACCGCGGCAGCGTCGAGGTCGGCGACGTCCACGCGGACCAGGCCGATCGCCGGAAGCGCAAGCACGGCCTCGGGCGAGGGTGGGTCGACGGCGGCAAAGACGTAGCCGAGCGCCGCGAGGCGCTCGACGGCAGTGACGACCTCGTCGTGGAGCGCTGCGCCGGCCTCGACCTGCAGGACGACGCGATCCGGTGCGACCGGCAAGAGGTCGAGGCGCAGCAGGAGCGCCGGGGCGACCGTGAGATAGGCGGGGTGGTGGGGGGCGACCAGGTCGAGGTCGACGTCGGTGAAGGCCTCGAGCAGGGCGCGCGCGCAGAAGCGCGCCGACGCCGGCGGCGCCTCGGGGTCGCCGGTCAGGACCTCGTAGCCGATGACCGCGCGCGACGCGTCGCAGACGGCCTGACGTACGCTGACGACGCCGGTCGGCCGGCCGTCCGCAGGGGCGATGGGAGCCTCGATACTCACGCTCCGAACCATCGGCCAAAGGCCCCTGAAGTTGACCCAACCGCTGCTACGCTCAACGCATGGGCCTCCTCGACCGTGCGCTGAATATCGGCGAGTCCAAGCAGTTCAAGGAGTACGAGAAGCGCGTCGCCAAGATCGGCGCATTCGAGCCTGAGCTGGAGCTCGAATCAGACGACGACCTGCGCGAGCGCTTCGGAGAGCTGCGCGAGCGCGCCGGCGAGGGCGAATCGCTCGACGACCTGCTGCCCGAGACCTTCGCTCTCGTCCGCGAGATGGGCAAGCGCACGATGGGCATGCGCCATTTCGACGTGCAGCTCATCGGCGGGATGGTGCTCCACGGCGGCAACATCGCCGAGATGAAGACCGGCGAGGGCAAGACGCTGACCGCCACCCTCGCCGTCGTCCTCAACGCCCTGGCAGGCAAGGGCGTCCACCTCGTCACGGTCAACGACTACCTGGCCCGCCGCGACGCCGAGTGGATGAGCCCGATCTACCACGGCCTCGGGCTTACGGTCGGTGTGCTGCAGAACATGCAGTCCTACGAGGACAAACACGCCGCCTACGCCGCCGACGTGACGTACGGCACGAACTCCGAGTTCGGCTTCGACTACCTGCGCGACAACATGGCGACGGCGCTGGAGGAAAAGGTCCAGCGCGGCCATCCCTTCGCCATCGTCGACGAGGTCGACAACATCCTCATCGACGAGGCGCGCACGCCGCTGATCATCTCCGGCGCCCCCGAACAGGCGGCCGAGCTCTATCAGCGGTTCGCCAAGCTCGCGCCGATGATGGAGGCGGGCAAGAAGCCCGACGGGCTCGATCCGCGCTCCAAGAAGGACTTCGTGGCCGACTTCGACTTCGAGTTCGACGAGAAGCACAAGACCGTCTCGGTCACCGAGCGCGGCGTGGCGAAGGCCGAGCGGTTCCTCGGCATCGAGCACCTCTATCGCGCCGAGAACGGCCACATGGTCAACCACCTCAACCAGGCGCTGAAGGCCGAGTCGCTCTACAAGCGCGACGTCGACTACGCCGTGATCGACGGCGAGGTCAAGATCATCGACGAGTTCACCGGCCGCATCCTCGAGGGCCGGCGCTGGTCGGAGGGCCTGCACCAGGCTGTCGAGGCGAAGGAGGGAGTGCGCGTCCAGGAGGAGAACCAGACGCTCGCCACGATCACCCTGCAGAACTACTTCCGCATGTACGACAAGCTCTCGGGGATGACCGGCACCGCCCTGACCGAGGCGACCGAGTTCATGAAGATCTACAAGCTCGGCGTCGTGCAGGTGCCCACGAACATGCCGATGGTCCGCGACGACCGCAACGACCAGGTCTACAAGACCAAGGACGGCAAGTGGCACGCGGTCGTCGCGGAGATCGAGGAGCGCCACGAGAACGAGCAGCCGGTGCTCGTCGGCACCATCTCGGTCGAGGTCTCAGAGCTGCTGTCCGACCGCCTGAAGCGCAAGGGCATCGCGCACACCGTCCTCAACGCCAAACCCGAGCACGCCGAACGAGAGGGCGAGCTGATCGCCCAGGCGGGCCGCAAAGGGGCCGTGATGATCG
>DATBKW010000437.1:0-5613 GCA_036555665.1 Solirubrobacteraceae bacterium
CATCGATCGCGACTTCGGCGGGTTCGACAAGCTTCAGGACCAGTTCAACACGGCGGGTGGGCGCGTCTTCGGGTCGGGCTGGGTGTTCGTCACGGTTGCTCGCGACGGCAAGCTTGCGCTGGCGACCAAGCCCAACCAGGACACGCCGCTCATGGACGGCCAGCGCGCGCTGATGGGGAACGACGTGTGGGAGCACGCCTACTATCTCAAATATCAGAATCGGCGCCCTGATTATCTCAAGGCGTGGTGGAACGTGGTGAACTGGGACAAGGTCGCCGAGCGCTACGCTGAGGCCACGTAGCGACGCACGACATTGAAGGGCGGCGGCGCGGCCGCCGATTCGGGCTCCGAACGGGGGCGGCTCCAGCAGCCGCCCCCGTTTGCCGATACCAACCGCAACCTCCGTTCCCCGACCTCGTTAGCCACTTGATGACCTCTCTCGTCCGCCTGCTCGCGGCAGCGCTCGCTGCCGCCGTCCTGCTGCCCGCCGCCGCCCAGGCCTCCACGTCGATGGAGACCGGCATCGCCGACGACGCCGCGCTGCTCAACGAGCCCAGCGACGCGAAGGCGGCCGCCGCGGTCAACGACTGGGCGGCGCTGGGGGTCGACGACGTGCGCATCTTCGTGCAGTGGCAGGCGATCGCGCCCGGCAGCGGCGACGTCAAGGCGCCCGCGGGCTTCAACTCCGCCGACCCCAACAGCCCCGGCTACAGCTGGGCGCGCGTCGACCGGGCGGTCAACCTCGTCAGCGCCGCCGGCATGCGCCCGATGCTCGTGGTGACCGGCCCGGGCCCGCTGTGGGCCTCGCAGGTTCCCGCGCGACGCAACATCCGTTACAAGCCGCGCCCCGACCTCTTCGGCGCTTTCGCGCGCGCGGTCGCCCTGCGCTACTCGGGCGCGGTCGATCGCTACATCATCTGGAACGAGCCGAACCTGCCGCTGTGGCTGCAACCGCAGAACACCTGCACCGGCGGGCACTGCACCCCCTACGCGCCGCACCTCTACCGCCGGCTCGTGCGCGCCGCCTACCCGGCGCTCAAGGCCGTCGACCCGACGGCGACCGTCCTCTTCGGCGCGCTCGCGCCGCGCGGCGAGCGCCCGACGGGCACGAACCACAAGACCCGGCCGCTGGCGTTCGTCCGCTCGATGGGCTGCGTCAAGGTGACGCTGCGCCGCGACCGCAGCGGGCCGTGCAAGGGCTTCAAGCCGCTCACCGCCGACGGCTTCTCCTACCACCCCCACGCCGTCTTCCGCGCGCCCGACGACCCGCAGCCCAACCTCGACGAGGCGTCGATCGCCGACCTCCCGCGCCTGGAGCGCACACTCGATCTCACGCAGCGCGCCGGCGGCCTCAAGAAGGCCGGGGGTGGCAAGTTCCCCCTGTACTTCACCGAGTGGGGCTACCAGACGCGCCCGCCCGACCCGTTCGACGGCGTCTCGCTGGCCAAGCAGTCGCGCTGGCTGCAACAGGGCACCTACGTCGCCTACAAGGATCCGCGCGTCAAGCTCCTGACCCAGTACGAGTGGCGCGACGAGCCGCTCGGCCGGGGCACGAAGGCGACGAAGTACTCGGGCTGGCAATCGGGCCTGCGCTTCGCCAACGACAAGCCCAAGCCGTCGCTGAAGAGCTTTCCCAACCCGTTCTTCGTCTCCCAGCGCGCGCACAACCGTAAGGCCCGGCTGTGGGGGCAGGTCCGCCCCGGCGACACGCACCGGGTCACCGTGCAGCGCCGCAAGCCCGGCGCCAAGCGCTGGACGACGGTCAAGGTGCTGTCGACCAACGCCGCGGGCTTCTGGACGCTCAACCAGACGGTGAAGGCGACGACCGACTACCGCTTCACCTGGCAGCCGACCGACCAGTACGACGCGCCGGTCGGGCCGATCAAGGCCAGCGACACGCTGCGCGTGAAGATCGCCGGGCGCTGAGCGTCAGGCCCGCGTGAAGCGCCGGCCGGCGACGGGCGACTCGTCCTCGTCGAGGCGCGCGGCCTCGGCCTCGAGCGCCGCGATGCGCTCGGGCGTCATCGCCGTCGCGTCCTCGTTCTCGGCCAGCCACTCCGCGGCCTCGGCGGCCTGCACCTCGTCGCGCACGACCTTCTTGCCGCGCTCGTAGTAGCGATCGATCTCGGCGAAGAGCTCGTCGACGAGGCGCTCGGTCGCCACCTTCCGTAGCGGCTCGCCGCGGGAGAAGATCATGGCCGAGTCCTTGGCGCCCGTGATCCCGAAGTCGGCGTGGCGCGCCTCGCCGATGCCGTTGACCGCGCAGCCGAGGATCGAGACCTCGATCGGGTCCTCGTAGGCCTCCAGGCGACGTTCGACCTCGGCGACGACCGAGTCCATGTCGAACTGCAGGCGCCCGCACGTCGGGCAGGCGATCAGCACCGGGCCGCGCTCGCGCAGCTTGAGTGCCTTGAGGATCTCCCAGGCGACCTTGACCTCCTCCTCGGCGTGGAAGGTCGACAGGCTGATGCGGATGGTGTCGCCGATGCCGTCGGCCAGCAGCGTGCCCAGGCCGACCGAGCTCTTCAGCGAGCCCGACCACTTGGTGCCGGCCTCGGTGACCCCGAGGTGCAGCGGGTGGTCGATCTTCTGCGCCAGCAGGCGGTTGGAGGCGATCGTGTTCGGGACGCTGGTCGACTTCATCGAGACCTTGAAGTCGTAGAAGTCCAGGCGGTGCATGAGCTCGACCCACTCGGTCGCCGCGGTGACGAGCGCCTCGACGGGGTTGGAGAACTCGAGATCGCGCAGGTGCTTGGGCAGCGAGCCCGAGTTGACGCCCACGCGCATCGGCGTGCGGTGGCGGCGCGCCACCTCGACGACCTCCGCCGTCTTGTCGGGACCGCCGATGTTGCCGGGGTTGATGCGCACGCAGTGCGCGCCGGCCTCGATCGACTTGATCGCCAGCGTGTGGTTGAAGTGGATGTCGGCGATGACGGGGATCGGCGACTCGAGCACGATCGTCTTGAGCGCTTCGACGTCCTGCTCGCGCGGGACGGCCACGCGTACGATGTCGGCACCCGCCTCCGCAACCCGGCGGATCTGGTCCATCGTGGCCGGCAGGTTGGCCGTTTCGGTCTTGGTCATCGTCTGCACGGCGACGGGCGCACCGCCCCCGATGGGGACGCCGCCGACGTGGATCTGGCGCGCTGAGGCCATGGCGTGAGTGTACGAGGCCCGCGGCGGCCGGGAGGCGCACCACCCGACCGGCCAGGATGGCGCGGCAAACGGCTTGATCGATATGCCAAGAGGTGGTTAAGCTCGCACCGGCGGTGAGCAGGCCGGGGGGTCTGGGGCCGCTCTTCGAGATGCGCCCTAGCCTTCAGCGTCCGGCCTGGCAGCCAGCGGTACCCGCGGTTCTCGCCGCGACGTGCCTGGCCTGCACCGGCGCGGCGGTGGCCGCCGATCCGGCGCCCAGTCCCGACCCGCTGTGGAAGGCCTATCCGCTCGACATCGGCGGTGGCACGAGCACGAAGCCGCCCCCGGCGAAGCCCGCGAGCACGACGCCCGCGCCGTCGGTCCAGATCGATCCGCCGACCGAGCATCGGACGCCTTTGAGCGAGGAGCTCCTCCTCTACGGTGCGATCGTGGGTGCTGCGGCCTGCGCCGGGGGCCTGGCGGGCCGACAGCTGCGCCGCCGCCGGACCAGCGAGCAGCTCGTCTGCGAGATCAGCTGGACGCCCGACGAACGCGGCGGCGCCTTCACGGCGATCTTGTCCGGTGCGGGAGACAAGCCCCGCCTGGTCGCGGAATCGCGACGTTTCACGCGCCATCCGACGCCACTGCCCGCCGACAACGCCACGACATACGACGCGTACTCCGAGCTGGTGGACCACCTCGTGTCCGTGGGCTGGGAGCCATACGAGCGCGGGCCGCAGTGGTGGGACCTGAGCCTGCGCCCGGTGGGCTCGGCCCGACCGCCGACCGAGGCGCTGCATGGCTGAGCGCGGCACGACCCGCAGGTCGCTCCTGCGCGGAGGCGCCGTTCTCGCCGGCGGCGGGGCCGCTTTCGCCGCGTGGCCGGGCACGACGAGCTCCGCCCCGTCGGCGAAGCAGGACGCGGCGATCCTCAAATTCGCGCTGATCGTCGAGGACCTGCAGGCGGCCTTCTATGCCGATGCGATCCAGCGCGGCGAGCTCAGCGGCGAGCTGCTCGCCTACGCACACGCCGTCGGCGGGCACGAGCGCGCCCACGCCGCGCACATCCGCAAGGCCCTGGGCGCCGAGGCGCCGGCGGCCGCGCGCTTTGACTTCGGCGACGTCAACGGCGATCCGACGAGCTTCGCGAAGACAGCGATCAAGCTCGAGGATCTCGGGCTCGCCGCCTACAACGGCGCGGCGACGAGCCTGACGCCGGCCACGCTCGCCGACGCCGCGCGGATCGTGTCGGTGGAGGCGCGCCACGCCGCCTGGATCCGCGACATCGTCGGTGACCTTCCTGCGCCGCGTGCGGCCGATCGCCCGATCTCCGCCGCTCAGGCCAAGGCGGCCATCGCCCGCACGGGATTCATGAGGTAGCCAGATGAGCGACCTGCACCTCGACGACCTGGACCGCGACGGAGCGCTCGTCGAGGCGATCGGCCGGCTGCACGGCACGACGCGCGCGGACCTGCTGCGCGGCGCGATCGTGGGCGGCGGCGCACTGCTGGCAGCCGCCGCCTCGCCGGCGTCGGCGGCTTCGAACAGCGTACGCGACGTCTCGATCCTCAACTTCGCGCTGACCCTCGAGGAGCTCCAGGCCGTCTTCTACACCGAGGTCGAGCGCAACCGCGTGCTGCGCGGCAAGCTCAAGCGCCAGGCCGACACCGTCGGCGGCCACGAGCGCGCCCATGTGAAGGCCTTCCGTGCCGTGCTCGGCTCGGCCGCGATCAAGCGCCCGCACTTCGACTTCGGCGGCGCGACGGAAGGTCCGGAGGCGTTCCGGCGCACCGCGGTCGCCTTCGAAGACCTCGCGGTGGCCGCCTACAAGGGCCAGGCGCCGCGCATCACCTCGCGCCAGTACCTCGCCTCGGCGATCGCCATCCATTCGGTGGAGGCACGCCACGCCGCCTGGATCCGGCGGCTGGCGGCCAAGCCGCCCGTCTCCGGCCCATTCGATGAGCCGCTGACACGTCCTGCCGTGACGCGGATCGTCGACCGCACGCATTTCGTCATGGCGATGACCAGCACGAAGGGGCCCAAGTTCACGGGCTGACGGGGGAGTGGTTGGAGCGGCGAGTCCAGCATGACGCCGAGGCCGTCGATCGCGGCGCGTTGAGCGGCGAGCTGCTGCAGTTCGCGCAGGTCGTCGGCAACCACGAGGTCGCCCACGCGGCCCATATCCGCAAGGTGCTGGGCGCCAAGGCGCCGCGCCCGACGAGCTTTGACTTCGGCGACGTCACCTCTGACCCCGCGGGCTTCACGCGGGCGGCGATCGACCTCGAGGACCTCGGCGTCGGGGCCTACAACGGGCTGGCGACGACCATGACGACCGACACGCTGGCCGACGCCGCCCGCATCGTCTCGGTCGAGGCGCGCCACGCCGCGTGGATCCGCGACCTCGCCGGCAAAGTGCCGGCGCCCCACGCCCAGGACATCCCGCTGTCGGCGCGCCAGGCCACGGCCGCCCTCCGTCGC